>JAZRNF010000032.1:0-35726 GCA_045648085.1 Christensenellaceae bacterium
GCAAGGCTTAATACTTTATGTGAATATTGTATACCACTTATTAAAAAAGAAGGTTTGTTTATAGCATATAAAGGAGAAGATAAATTAGAATTAGAAGAAGCAAAAAACGCCATAAAAATACTCGGTGCAAAACTAGAAAAAAGTGAAAATTATAATCTTTCTTACAACTTAGGTGAAAGAAACGTTTATATAATAAAAAAAGTTGAAAATACTCCTTTAAAATACCCAAGGGGAAACGGAAAAGAAAGGAGTAGACCTTTATAATGATAAATATAAATATAAAAAAATCGTGTGCATTTACTGGTCATAGAATTTTAGGTAAAGACTTTGACTATGAAAAATTAAAAAATACAATAACTGACTTAATAAATAAAGGTTATGATACTTTTTTAATAGGAATGGCAATAGGTTTTGATAATAAATGTTATGAAATTTTAAAAGAAAACAAAGATAAAAATATTAAAATAATAGCGTGTATACCTTGTAAAAACCAAGATAAATATTTTAATAAACAACAAAAAGAAGAGTATAAAAATAATTTATCTGTTGCCGACGAAATTATTTGTTTACACGACGAATACGTTGAAGGCTGTATGCAACAACGAAACAGGTATATGGTAGATAACGCGTCTATTATAGTGACGTATTTTAGATACCCAAAAGGCGGAACTTTATACACTATAAACTACGCAAAAAAGAAAGAAAAAGAAATTATATATTTATAAAAAAAGCCCACTATACTTCGCAAAAACGAAATGTAGTGGGCTACACTTTTGTATTAAATAAAATTCCCAAAAAGAAGAAAAAAGCAACTTTTTTATTTCTTTAACGTTTTATTTAGGTCTACAAGTAAATTATAAATATCGCTAGTATTCCAAGCAGCCATTGCGTCTTGAAGATAATAAAAACAATCCATAACTGACTTACAGGTTTGTTGAGGATAACCAATTACAGTCATACCGCTAAAAAAGAACTTAAATTGGTCGTATTTTTCTCTTATCATTTCCATACCGTTTTTAGAAACCGATAAATCAAGGTCATAAATAAAAATTCTAAACCAACTTTCCTTTTTCTTTTTATTATACGAGAAATTAAATTCTAATCTAAGCCCGTCTTTTTTAGTTTTAATTGCAAAACCACATTTATCTTTTTCAAGATAGTTATATGGGCTTATAACGTAGTTATCACTTGTTCTATAAGATTTTTCAGGAATACCTTTAGTGTTCCACCAAAGCATTTTTGTTTTAACCTTATTATAAACGTCTTCCGTTTTAACTCTATTAAATAATGAAAACATAACTTTCTCCTTATAAATTATAAATTATTAAGTGCGGTAGTTAATCTTAATAAGCACTCTTCTTTACCTAAAATATCGGCAATTTCAGTAGCGCCACCTGGGGTGACTTCTAAACCTGTTAAAGCAATTCTCATAACGTAAAATAAAGTTTTAGACTTAACACCCGCTGTTTCAGCAGTTTTAGATAAATTACTAAATAAACTATCGTTATTAAACTCATCTAAACCTTTTATTGTTTCAATAATGTTTGGTAAAAGTGATTTTGCCACGTCTATATTAGACTTTTGTTTAGTATTTTCATATAAAGAATTAGAGAAAGTTTGATAATTTGCAATAAATTCAATCTTGCTTTCAATATCAGACATTATTTCAATTCTAGTTTTAATAAGTTTAGCAATTTTAGAAATATCGTACTTGCCATAAACGCTTGACTTTTCAAAGAAAGGCATAGCCCTATTTAAAAATTCTTCGTCGCTCATTGCTTTTAAATATTCGCCGTTAAGCCATCTTAATTTAACGTCGTCAAAAATAGAAGGGGACTTAGAAATTCCCGACAAATCAAAAAGTTCAATCATTTCAGGAATAGTCATTTTTTCAGCGTTGTTTTTAGGGCACCAGCCAAGCAACGCAACGTAGTTGATAATTGCTTCTTCTAAATAACCTTTAGAGATAAAGTCGTCAAAGTTAGCGTCGCCATAACGTTTAGAAAGTTTACGCGTTGCATCTTTCATAATAGTAGGCAAGTGAATATACGTAGGGCGTTCCCAACCAAAACAATCGTACATTAAATTATATTTTGGTGTAGAAGACAAATATTCAGTACCCCTAATAACGTGGGTAATACCCATTAAATGGTCGTCAACAACGTTTGCAAAGTTATAAGTAGGCATACCGTCAGACTTAATTAAAATATTATCTTCAAGGTCGTTATAATCAACTTCAATAGTACCAAAAATAAGGTCTTTGTATGAACTTGTGCCTTCTTTAGGAATATTTTGACGGATAACGAAAGGTTCACCGTTTTTTAACTTTTCTTCAACTTCTTCTTTAGAAAGGTTTAAACAATGCTTGTCGTATTTTCTGTTGCCATTTTCGTCAGTTAAAGACTCAAGCCTTTCTTTTGAGCAAAAACAGTAATAAGCCCCGCCAAGTTCTATTAGTTTTTTAGCATAGTCCATATACATATCTTTTCTTTCACTTTGAACGTATGGACCGTAATTACCACCAACGTCAGGACCTTCGTCATACTTAAGCCCAGAGTTTAAAAGTGAAGAATAAATAACTTCTAAAGCGCCTTCAACAAATCTTTCTCTATCAGTGTCTTCAATTCTTAAAACGAAGTCACCACCGTTGTGTTTAGCGTATAAATAAGCATAAAGTGCAGTTCTTAAGCCACCAAGGTGCATAAAGCCTGTTGGACTTGGGGCAAAACGTGTTCTAACTTTTCCCATAAATTCTCCTTTTATTATGAAAAATTATCGTCAATTTTCTGTTTTATAGTTTGAAGTTTGTTGTCGTAAAAATAACTGTAAATTTGGTTTCCGCTAACAATTATATGGTCGTAAAAGTTTACTTTATATAATTTTAGTAAAGTGTAAATCTTTTCCGTTATGACATCATCGTCTCTAGACGGTTTAGGATATTTTGCAAAGTGATTATGGCTAACTATTAAAGACGCAGGCTTATATACTATAAGCCCCTCTGTCAACGCTTCAAAATCAATAGATACTGAAGATTTTTTACCAGAGTCAAACTTAGTCGTTCCTAAAATTTGGTTTTTATTATTAAGGTATATAAAATAAAAAACTTCATGGTCTAAATTTTGGAACAAATCAAAAAGTACGCTTTCGGCTTCTTCTATAGTAGACATATTTTTTAACGGCAAACCCTCTTCGCTGTTTGTAAGTTTAGAAACGTAGCCAATTAAAGATAAAAAACAAGCGGTGTTTTCGCCAATGCCATCAACCGAAGATAAAAGTTCCGTTTTGTTTTCTAAAACGCGTTTTAGTGAGCCGAACTTGTTGAGTAAACGGTGTGCGATATCGTTAGTGTTTTTCCTTGGAATAGCGTAGGTGAGTAAAAGTTCTAAAATCTCATGTTCCTTAAAACTTTCTTTACCTGTTTTAAATTTTTGCCTTAATCTTTCTCTATGCCCATCGTGAATATTGGCATCTTTTGTTTTCATAATCTAATTCTATCATATTTTTTTAAAAAAGTGAAATATATTATACAAAAAGTTAAAAAAATGATATAATGTAAAAAATTTAAAGTATAAAGGGATTTTTTATGAACGATTATTTTTCTAGTGCCGTAAACACCATAAAAGAATGGGTAAATATAAAAAGCGTAAAATCAAAAGCCACAGGAGCCTATCCTTTTGGTGAAGATATTCAAAAAATGCTTGAAAAGGCTTTAAGTGACGCTAAAAATATGGGTTTTGAAGTTGTAAATTACGATAATTATATTGCGGAAGTTATATTTGGTAGCGGTAGTGACGAAGACGGGCTTGCAGTTCTTTGCCATTTAGACACTGTGCCAGAGGGCGACTTAAACAAGTGGAACACAAACCCATTTGACGCTCAAATTATAGACGGTTATTTATACGGCAGGGGGGTTGTTGACAATAAAGGCCCTGCGGTGCTTTGCCTATACGCTCTTAAAGAGTTAAAAGATAGCGGATTTAAGCCAAATAGAAAAATTAAACTAATATTAGGGCTTGACGAAGAAAGCGGTTGGCAATGTATAGAGCATTATAACAAAGTAGCCGTTATGCCAAAAGAAGGCTTTACGCCTGATGGGTCTTTCCCTATAATTTATGCAGAAAAGGGCATTTTACACGTAGAGTTTAGTTTTGATATAAACAGCGATAAAATTATAAGCCTTCACGGTGGCGATACTATAAATATGGTATGCGATTTAGCGTCGTGCAAACTTAAAAACTTTACTAAAAAAAGTCTTAACACAAACGACGCTATATATATAGACGAAACTATTGTTGCAAAAGGAAGAACGGCACACGGCTCTACACCACATATTGGCGACAATGCGATAGATAAAATTTTAAAATTTTTAGCCCAAAACGGATATATTGACAATAGCATTTATACAAGTTTGTTTGAAAACGGCTATTTGTTTAGCGGTATTGAAGACGAAACTGGTAAACTTACTTTTTCTCCTAACGTAATAAGGTATGAAAACGGAGTGCTTAAAGTAAAAACGGATATTCGTTTTCCGTCAACCTATAAAAAAGAAGAAATTGAAAGCATTTTATCAAAAATTGCTAACTATACAGTTCTTTCTTATAATAAGCCGCTACTCGTTGAAAAGGAAAGCAGTCTTGTTAAAACTTTGCTCAATATTTATAACGAAGAATACGGAGTAAACGAAAAGCCTAAAGCAATCGGCGGCGGAACGTATGCTAAAGCACTTGAAAAAGGCGTTGCGTTTGGTTTTGAAAGATGGGGGGATAGTTGTTGCCATGTTCCAAACGAAAAGGCAAGCATAAGCCACCTAGAAAAATCTTACAAAATATTTAAAAGGGCAATTGAAGAAATGGCGAAATAAAAAAGCACCAGTGCCATAATAAAAAGAAGCAATAATTAGTATTGATTAATTTAAAAAATTTTGATATAATTAAATAAAAAAAGGAGACTACTTATGAGTATTGTTAAAAATGAACCAAAGAGAAAAATGAAATTACTTCAAGCCGTAAGAGAACAACTTGAGCACAGGGCTTTATGGCTTTACCTTTTAGTTGACGAAGCAAAGAAAAGGGGTTTAGACCCTAAAGAATTTGCTAGTGACGCTATTAAACGTTGCGGTCACATGCACGGTGAAAAGTTAGTTAATAAGGGTAAAACTGATAGTTTAAAAGGTCTTAAAAAGACGTTGTTTACAAAAGCCGCTCAATGGGTTTTTGAAATGAAACTTTTAGAAAGTACAGACGATAAATTATCGCTTGACTTTTACTACTGTCCACTTGTAAAAGCATGGCAAAAGGCAGGTTGTACCGATGAAGAAATTGCACTTCTTTGCGATATCGCAATGTGTGGTGACCACGGTATTGGCGAAAAATACGGTAGCGTATTAGATTTACCAAAATGTATCGCAAAAGGCGACGATTGTTGCTCGCTTAGATACCATAAATTAGATAAATAATTATAAAGCCTACTAAAACGGAACAGGGCTACTTACAGAAGATAAAAAATTGCTATTAAAAGGGCTATTTTGATATATAAACTAAAAAGAAATAAAAGGAGAAAGTAAATGAGCAAAAAACTAAAAATGTTTCTTTTTATCGGTGTAGAAATTTTAGCAGTCGCCATTATATTTTTACTAATTTTGTTTGCTGGAAGAAAAACTTACACCATTACTTTTGACGTAAACGGTGGCGAACTTTTAAGCGGAAACCTAACTCAAGAAGTTAGAAGGGGTAATTCTGCAAACCCACCTATCGTTGTAAGAGAGGGTTGCTATTTACTTAAATGGAGTTCATCTTACGATAGAATAACTGGTGAAAAAACCATTTATGCAGTATGGGAATACGAAACTAACGCAGGTATTGAGTACGACGTTCCCGAAAATGCTAACTACTGTTTAATTAGCGGTTGTTATAAAGAACTTAGCGGCGATATTTATGTTGGTTCATACTATAACAACTTAAAAGTTTTAGGAATAAAAGACTATGCTTTTGAAAACTGTAAGTATATTGAAAAAATACACTTATTAGACGGTGTTATAAGCATTGGCAGTAGGGCGTTTGCAAACTGCAAATCTTTAAAGAGCATAAACCTGCCAAACACCCTTGAAAGAATAGGCGTGGGTGCATTTGAAGGTTGTGAGAATTTAGAAGAAATAGTTATTGGCAATAAAGTTGTAGAAATAAATAGCAATGCTTTTTACGACTGTGATAAATTAACTGAAATTATAATTCCAAAAAACGTTAAGTATATGGGTATAAACGTGTTTAACAATTTAAACTTAACTATTAAGGTTATGTTTACTAAAGACGAAATACCTGAAACTTGGAACGAAAATTGGGCAGGTGGAAACTTAAATATAGAATACGGATACGAGCCACCTATTGAAGAGCCGGAAGAAACAGAAAAGCAATAACGAGGGTTAAAATATGTCAATGATGGGAATGACGGCTGTTTTAATAGCCATATACTTTTCGCTTGTTATATTTACCGTTGTGTATTTAAGTGAGTCTAATACAAAAATAGCAAATACAATTTTCATAATAGCAAATATCATTTTTTACTTAGGTCTTAATATTTGTGTTTTTAAAAACAACAAACGCTTTAGGTTTATGGTATTTGAAAACATATCTCCATTCACCTTTACATTTATATCATTACTTCCTTTTATGAGCGAAAAGGTAAAAGAATATTTTAAAAACGCCATAGCGTTTTTATGTATAGGCATGATTGTCGCTATGATGATAACTCCACAATACGCTTATCTATTTAGTTTTAAAGAAGAGGCGGGTATGGACTATTTATTTGATGCTCTTTGTCACTTAAATTGTAGTTTGTTTGGCATTTATTTAGTTGTTAGCGGTCAAGTAAAGTTAAACGGTAAAAGTTTTATAAAGGCAGCAATTTTTATGTATACCGTAATAACGGCGGTGGTTATATTAAACTTTATATTCCATACCAACAACTTTGGAATGTGTCCTTACGGCGGTTATAGTATATATATGTTTAATTTTTTTGAAGACTACGTACCAACCTTAATTGCTTACTATTTAGGAGTTTTAGCAGTTTTATATATAGGCTTTGAATTTAACTATGCACTAAATAAAATCAACGGTTTGACTAAAACATTTATAAAAAAATAAATCAAAAAAACACGCTATACAAAACGCATAGCGTGTTTTTTATTGCTTAAAATTTTATTCGCTTCTTAAGGCGTCAACAGGGTCTTTCTTAGCGGCAAGTCTTGCAGGAACCAAGCCAGAAATTAAAGTTAACACAATACTAATACTTATCATAATAAGCGCAGCGGTTATAGATAACTGAGCAATTTTGCCAATCGTAGCAAGTTTGTTTACTATCAGGTTAATAATAAAAGACAACAAGTATGTAATTGAAACGCCAATTATACCCGAACTGCCACCTATAATAAAGGTCTCTGCGACAAATAGGTTAGAAACGTCTCTCTTTCTACCGCCAAGTGAACGGATAACGCCAATTTCTTTAACCCTTTCAATAACGGATACGTAGGTTATTATTGAAATCATAACGGTTGATACAAGTAGTGATAACGACGTAAAGCAAATAAGAGCCGTTGTCACGATATCAATAAGGTTGTTTATAAGTCCTATTATTAATGAAAGAGTATCAGTATAAACAATTTCAGCCCTTTCTTCTTTGGTATAAGTTTTTTCACCGACTTTAATTTCGCCGTTTTCGTTCCAATCTTTAAGATATTCAATAACTTTGTCTTTATACTCAAAGTTTACAGGATAAATGCTAATGTTGTTAGGAATATCAACGCCACCAACGTTTCTTAAAGATAAGTTGTAAATAATAGGCATTGAAGTAGTCGTTCCGCTTTGGCTACCGCCACTAGCACCGCCCATCATAGCGGTAAGCATAGATTGTTGTGAAATAGTACCAACTATGCCAGGGAGATTTAAATAATCTTTTCCTTCAAGGTTGAAAGAATATTTATATAAAACACCACTTGTTGGAACGCCGTTAAAAATAACGCTGTCAATAGACGTTTTATTATTTTCAATAAAATAATTAGTAATTTGACTGTCTTTACTGTTTGCTAAAATATAGTTAGTTAAATCTTCAGTATAGTAAAAACCACTAGATAAAGTACCGTAAGACAAGTCTTGTTTAGGTTTTAAAATAGCAGTGACAGTAAGGTCTACGCCTTGCCATTCGCTATTAGCAACGTGGCTATAAGTAAATGGGAAACTAGCGTTGCCGTCAAGTTTAGTAAATACCGTATCGTTAGGGTAGTAAGTAAACTGTTTACCTATAAGTTCGTCAAAAGTAAATCTAGTTTTTTCTATTGACGCGTCATAGTTAGAATTGCCAGTAGATTTATAGAATAAATTAAAGAACTCGTCTTGAGAATAATAGCCAAGTTGAGCAAGTAAAAGGTCGGAAAGTTCTTGTTCGTCGTTAACGACAATCATAATCTCGTTTTTGCTTGTTGGGAATTTACTAACGTCTTTAGAAGTTAAAAATTCGTATTGAGAAAGTATATAGTCTTGACTATTTGGTACTTCCTTAAAGGTATCGCCTAAAGTTGATATAAGTGACGACATGTCTTTATATTCAGTAAGCCCAAGCATTGTTGTATATATTTGTTTTGCCGAAGAAAGCGACATTTTTTGAGTGTCTTGCCCAGTAAAATTAAAGTTTGTATAAACGTTGTTAGTTATGTCTAGACCATAACTTCTTGAAATAGCGGCGTAATTTTCTTTAGGCATTGCTAACACGTAGTCCACGTATTCTTGTGTTATATCGTTTTCTACCATAAGTGAAGTTAAGTCTTCACTTCTTTTAAGTAAAAAGTCAATAAGCATATCTACGTTAACTTTGCCGTTTTCAATGCTTTGTTTTACAGCGTCGCCACTTGTTAGGGCGTTTTGCATATTGCTTAAAGAGTCTAAGTTAATAGTGCTTTCAGAAATTGTTATTGGGTTTCCCGATAACATATCGTCTTGCATTTTATTTATATAGTTTTGAATACCCGTTGAAACTGCAAGAACCGAAGCAACACCCGTTATACCGATAGAGCCTGCTACGCAAACTAGAAGCGTTCTTTTAAATTTAGACTTTAAGTTTCTAGCCGAAAGTTTAAATGCCGACCAAAAAGAAAGTTTTGCTTTTTTTGTCTTTTTCTTTTTATTAGGCTTATCTTCGCTAACGATAATAGGTTCTTTGGTTTTTTCTACTACAACGTGCTCATCGCTAGAAATTTCGTATGGGTTAGAGTCGGAAATTAAATTGCCGTCAAGAAGCCTTACTATACGCGTTGAGTATTTTTCCGCAAGTTCAGGGTTATGTGTGACCATAATAACCAATCTTTCTTTAGAAATCTCTTTTATAAGGTCCATAATTTGAACTGACGTCACAGTATCAAGCGCACCGGTAGGTTCGTCGGCAAGTAAAATTTCAGGGTCACTAACAAGCGCACGTGCAATAGCAACACGTTGACATTGACCGCCTGATAATTGGTTTGGCTTTTTATTATATTCCCCTTTAAGTCCAACTTTATCAAGTGCGTCTTTTGCTTTTTGCACCCTTGTTTTTTTGTCAACACCCGAAATGTTAAGCGCAAGTTCAACGTTTTCTAAAACCGTTTGGTGTGGAATAAGGTTATAACTTTGGAAAACAAAACCGATACTGTGGTTTCTATAATTATCCCAATCTCTATCCCCGTATTGTTTTGTTGACACACCGTTAATAATAAGGTCGCCCGACGTATAGTGGTCTAGTCCGCCAATAATATTCAGTAGCGTTGTTTTACCACAACCGCTAGGGCCTAAAATTGAAACGAATTCACTTTTTCTAAATGAAACGTTTACGCCTTTTAAAGCGTGTACTTTATTGTCGGCAACGATATAATCTTTTACTATATCTTTTAATTGCAACATAATTATTGCTCCTTTTTTAATATATTTTAATTATAATAAAAATACCAAAAATTTTCAACTAAAAAAGTTGGTAATTTATAGCATAAATTAAAAATGTTAATTTTAAATAAACAAAAAAACGACAAAAACAAAAAATGCTTGCAAAAGCCGAATCCCTACAAGGAATTCGGCAACTAAATAAATCCGTGAACGGATTTGTGATATTTGTCTAACGACAAGTGATATTGCTACGCAGTTATATTCGCCTTACGGCGAGTTATGGATTTATTTAATATAACTGTGACTGCAAGTCGCAATCTAACGCAAAACTTGTTTTGCATATCACTTTTAGCCACAAGGCTAAAAATATAACTCATATATGTTTAATCTTTTGTGGATATGAAAAGCACACTGCATTTCACTTTTAGTGAAGTATAGTGTGCTATACTTTTATTATGAACAAAAATTCCCTAATAGGAACTGCCTAAGCAAGCATTTTAAGGGTTTTATTTTTTAAGGTCAAATATTTTAAAGTCAAGACCGTCAAATTCAACGGTAATCGTATTGCCGTTTTGAAGCGTATAATTTTCACCGCTTAACTTTTCAGTTGCGCTAGCGAAACTATTATTAAACGTAATATCCACTTTACCAGAACTACACTTTTTAGCGTTAGCAACTATTGCTAAAATACCTTTACCATAGTCAAAATAACTAATCTTAACTTTATCATAAGAAACTTTTACGTCGTTTTTATAGTAAGGATAGAAAGGGGCGTTTGCAAGTGGAACAGAGTCATACGCTTTCCAAACCTGACTAATAACCCTAAGGTCTTCGTGCCATTGTGGTTTTGGTAAAATACCAAGAGCAATAGTAAACGCCATAGTATCTTTAAACGACCATTTATTTGGGTAATGATATGCAATCATATTAACAGGAACGCCAAGTGCTTTACCAGAGTATAAGCAACGTAAGTGGTGCTCAGGCATTTCGTCAAAGTCGCCAGCCGCAAAGTTGTGTTGAATAGGCTCGCCGTCCCAAAGCCTATGAGTAAACGCTGCAAGTGGAGCAGGGAAAGCGTTAAATGTATGAGTATGAATAATACCGCCACGGCTTTCAACTATTTCAAAAAGTTCTTCCGTCATTTCTCTTAAATTCCAAATAGGGAAAGTAGGGTGGAGTTTGCCTTTTTTATCTTTATAACCACAACCGTGTAAATAGTTAGAGCAAGCAGGTACGCTATAAACACCGTCAAGGTAAACGCCGTCTGCACCAAAGTCGTCCATTAAATGTCTTGCCGTGTCTAAGAATTTTTGCTTAAGTTCGGTGTTATAACAAATATGGATAGCGTTGTGCATTGGGTTTCTTGTAAACCTGCTATCATCAAAATAAATTTCGGGTGGCAATAAACGATAATTTAAGTATTTGCTATCAAGTAGTGGAGAGAAAGAGCCAAGTTCGCCACTCATATAAGGAACTACTTTTATACCCCTTTCGTGACCGGCATCAACTAAAGTTTTAAGTCTTTCTACCGATTTATCAGTTAAGATAAAGCCGTTTTGCGTATCGTTCCACGCTTCGTGAATATAAACGACGTTAACGCCAGACTCTTTAAGCCTGTCAATCATATTCATATTGTCGTTAGAGTTATGAAGTGGTTTAAAGAAAGTATAATCCCAATCAATTCCGTTAGGTTGGTATTTAATACCAACATCGTGGAAACTCTTTTCGTCAAATTGATTTTCTGGGAAAGGTTTTACAGGCGTTGCTATCATACCAAAACTGAATACGATAGGGTGCCTTAAACAGCCTTTCCAAGGGTCTTTTTCAAGCCAACTTGGGTGTTCGCTATCCAAAAAGCGAATTCTTAAAAGTAAACAGTCTTCTTGTTGATGACACTCTATAACGTGGAGTTCGTCGTTAGGAGTCCAGCCTTCGTCAGACTCAAAGAACATAGAAAAACCAATATCGTCGCCACCTACGAAAATACTGTGTTTAAAAGGGAAACAAATATTTTTTTCAGGTATAGTGCCAAGAGCGTTATAAGAAAATTGATGTTCGTCGTAAATAATTTTGTCGTCTTTAACAAAACCAGGGTAAACAATTTTATCTTCCTTATAAGTGCCAGTACAAGACGGCCAAACGTTATAATATTTAGCATATTCTTTTTTAAGTGGAATTTCAAGCCAACATTTATTTAAGCATAATGCTTCAGTTGGGTATGACCATACGTTGTTAGGGCCACGTTTTTTACCAACTTTAGGTGAAAATTTAATATCGCCCTTAACGCAACCGTCGTAATAAATGGTCATTGAAGAGCCGAAGAAATATTCGTCAAGGTCTGCAGTTTGAGCAAACGTGATGCTTTTTTGAGAAAGTTGTTCCATTCTAAAATTCAAGCAATCGCCTAAAACGATAGGTTTGCCGTTATTTTCGCAAACCACTCTCATAGGTGAGGCAAGAATTTCTTCCCCCGCAGATACGATAGAAGAAAAAAGCGGGGCTTTATCTATTGTGTAAGTTCTGTTCCAAACGGTAGCAGTATAGCCTTTTTCCGTTTCCGTTGTTTGTACTGGGAAAAGCCCCGGTACCATAATTTTTTCGCTTACCATAATATACCTTCCTTTAAATTTTTAAAGAACTAAAACGATTATACAAGCATATATAACTAATGTCAATACCAAAAACAAAAAAAGCAAGAAAATACAAAAAAGCACTTACATTAATGCAAGTGCTTTAGTTTTTAATTATTTTTTAAAGTGAATAAGTTTAAAGAGCATATCGTCAAAGTCTACTGTTATAGCATTGCTTGTTAACTTAACGTCTTCGCCAGTCATTTGGTCAACGCCACTAGTTAAATTCATAGGGAAAGTAATAGTTGCTTCGCCAGACGGGCCTTTTAAAGAGTTCATAACTATTGCTAAAATGCCGCCGTCGTATTCAAAGTAAGAAGTTTTAACAGCGTCGTTAGTAGTTTTAACTTCGTTTTTATAGTAAGGCTTAAACTCTGCTTTTTCCATTGGAATAGAATCGTACGCTTTCCAAATAGTTTTCATATACTTAAGTTCTTTATCACTTTGCGCTTTAGGTAAAATACCTAAAACCATTAAGATAGAAAGGGTATTTTCAAATTTCCAATTCTCACCTTTATCGTGGCAAATAATGTTAACAGGAACGCCAACCGCTCTACCATTGTACATACAACGGAAATGATTTTCTCTCATATCCTTAAAGTATCCGCTAGCAAAGTTGTGTTGAATTGGCTCGCCGTCCCAGAAACTATGAGTAAATGCAGCGCAAGCAACGGTGAATTGGTTAGAAGTGTGAGCATTGATAATGCAACCACGGCTTTCCATAATTTCAAAAAGAGTTTCAGTCATATCTCTTAAATTCCAAATAGGGAAAGTCTTATGCCATTTGCCGTTCTTATCTTGCCAACCACAACCGTGTAAACGGTTAGAGCAAGGCCAAGTCATATAAGTACCGTCAAGGTAAACGCCGTCCGCACCGAATTCGTCAACAAGTCTAGTTGCCATATCTAAGAATTTCTTTTTCCAAGTTTGAGAATTATAACAAGTACCGATTGCCGCTTGCATAGGGTATCTAGAAAATCTAGCGTCGTCGTGATAAATTTCTGGTGGTAAAAGACGGTGAACTAAATAGTTCTCGTCAAGGTCTAAAGAGTTAGAAGCAAGTTCTCTACTCATATAAGGAACTACTTTCATACCCTTATCGTGACCCATCTTAATTATATTTTTTAAACGCTCAACAGAGTCGTCTGTCAAAACAAAGCCGTTTTGGAAGTCGTTCCACGCTTCGTGAACGTAAACCATATTAACGCCAGCGTCAACAAGCCTATCAATCATTGGCGTTGGGTCTTCCGTGCCAAGTGGTGAAGTAAAAGTATATTTGCTATTGCCTTGTCTATCGTATACAATACCAATATCGTGATAACTCTTTTCAGCATATGGGTTCTTAGGGAAAGGTTTTACAGGTGTTGCTTGCATACCAAAGCCGAATACGATAGGGTGCCTAAAGTGGCCGTGCCACTCATCTTTCTCTACCCAACTTTCGTGTTCGTTATCAAGGAAGTGTACTCTAAGAACAACGGCGTCTTCTTGTACTAAAACTTCAATCGCCCTGTCTTCGTCTTTTAAATTCCAACCCTTGCTAGTTTCAAAGAATACCGATAAGCCCATATCGTCGTTGCCTAAGAATAAACTATGTTTAAATGGGAATGCTAAAAATCTTTCAGGAACAGCGTCAATGTGGTTAAGTTCAAACGCGCGCCTATCGTTCATAAGAACGTCGTCTTTAATAAAGTTTTCCCATTGTGGGAAAGCGTTGTAGAACTTAGCAATTTCTTTTTTGAGTGGAATATCAAGCCATAATTTATTAAACTCTAAATTCTCAGTAGACCATTTATAACCGAATGCTCCCCACCTTTGGTCAGTTTTAGGAATAATTTTAAGGTTTGCCTTTACGCAACCGTCGTAGTAAACGGTAATGCCCGTTGCTAACAAGAAATGACCAATATCTGTTGTTTGAGAATAAGACATTTCCTTTTCGTTAAGAGTTTCAGCCTTAAGGTTTACCATATTATTAACTTCAAGTGGTTTGCCGTTGCATTCGCAAAGCACTTTAATTGGACCTGCTAAAAGTTCTTCGCCGCCAGATACGATAGAAGAAAAGAAAGGGTCTTTGCCAATAGTATACGTTCTATTCCAAACAGAAACGTTATAGCCTTTATCAGTTTTTTGTGATTGTACCGGTGTAAGACCAGGTACCATAATTTTGTTGCCTGCCATAAATAATATCCTTTTTGTTATAAAAATTTTTCTTGTTGTTATTATAACATAATAAAACGACGTGTCAATAGGAGAATAAAAAATAAACATTTTTTACAACAAATTAGCATATCTAGTACAAAAATGAATATGAAATTTAAATAAAAAAGCACTCAAAAAACGACGGCAAAAGATTATTGTCGTCGTTTTGTTGAAATCGTTTGTTTTTATATAGATTTAATTGTGTTAGGGCTTATTGCAAGATTAATATGCTGTTTTTTAGTTTTTATAGCATAACGTAGTGCTTTGTTTGCTCCGCTATTTTGCTCGTTTTCTACGTAAAAAACAACAAAATTACTATTATCTATAATTGCTAAATTTCTATAATAAATAATTTGATACCACCACTCAAAAGTTAGTGGCAAAGTTATTTGTTCTTCATATGTTTTTATACATATCCGTTTGTGTTTTAATAAAGCCTTATCGTTAGTGGCAACGTATACGCGCTTAATATTAGGATAAGTTAATTTTATTTCAGAAACAATTTCATAACAAACGTCGTCAAAGTCGCCAAATTCACCAAAGTAAAAAATTTCATAATTTTCTATTTTAATTAAATTTTCAATTACGTTTTTTATTTTTTGTTTTGTTTCGTTTGAAACGACAGTAGTTCTATGACCGAAAAACGAACAAGAATTCATAATGCCCCCTAAGTGAAGTGAACTGCACTTATATTTTATAACACAACTGTTTATAATGTCAAGTAATAGTGAAGTTTGCTTCACTTATTTATATTGCATACAATATAATTGAAGGTGTCATATGAATTTAAACAAAGCCTTTGCTTTTAAAGTTAGTAAATTATTACAAGAAAATAAAATAAGCAAGTATAAACTTGAAAAAGAAACGGGTATAACTCACTCCGCTTTGCGTTATATTTTTAACGAAGTCAATAAAGACGTAAAGTTTTCTACGATAGTCAAGGTTTGTAATTTCTTTAACCTATCGTTAAGCGAATTTTTTAACGACGATATTTTTAAACTTGAAAATTTAGATTTTGAATAATTATAAAGTTTTGCATTTTAACTTTAGGGAGAATAAAAGCACACTATTTTTCACTTATGTGAATTATAGTGTGCTTATTTTTGATTGTTAATTCACGCAACTTGGTTGCAATTCATTGCGCATTATCTTTTATGGATAACGTGCAAGCAAGTGCTTTAATATTTAATTATTTTTTAAAATGAATAAGTTTAAAGATTAAATCGTCAAACTCAACAGTCACGGTATTGCCGTTTTTAATTTCAACGCTGTCGCCAGTCATTTGGTCAACGCCGTTATTAATACTCATTGGGAAAGTCACGTCAACCTTACCCGACGGTTCTTTTTTAGTATTGGCAATTATTGCTAAAACACCGCCGTCGTATTCAAAATAACTTGTTTTAACAACGTCGCTAGTTGACTTAACTTCGTTTTTATAGTATGGCTTAAACTCTGCATTTTCCATAGGAATAGAGTCGTACGCCGTCCAAACTTTTTTAAGATACCTTAAAGACTTATCTATTTGCGCTTTAGGTAAGCCACCTAAAAGCATTAACACGGTAAGTGAGTTTTCGTACTTCCACTCACCCCTGTCGTTAGCATTTATAAATATAGGAAGACCAAGCGCTCTACCGTTATATAAACAACGGTAATGTCCTTCAGGGAATGCCTTTGACCTACTTAAATGACCTTGAACAGGCTCGCCGTCCATTAAAGTATGCGCAAACGCTATTAAAGGAACGGTGAATTGGTTGCAGGTGTGGGCGTTTATAATTTTGCCACGACTTTCCATAATTTCAAAAAGTTCTTCCGCCATTTCCCTAAAAGTCCAAATAGGGTAGGTAGTGTGGATTTTACCCTTTTTATCTTTATAACCACAACCGTGTAAGTAGTTAGAACAAGGCCAAGTACAGTAAGTACCGTCAAGGTAAACGCCGTCCGCGCCAAACTCGTCAACAAGCCTTGTTGCTAAATTTAAGAATTTTCTTCTCCACGTTGGAGAGCCGTAGCAAGTACCGATATCCGCTTGCATAGGGTATCTTGTAAACCTACTGTCGTCGTGATAAATTTCTGGTGCTAAAAGACGGTGAACTAAGAAGTTTTCGTCAAGTTCAGGTGAACAAGAAGCAAGTTCTCTACTCATATAAGGAACGATTTTAAGTCCGTTATCGTGACCCATTTTTATAATGAATTTAAGCCTTTCAACCGATGCTTCAGTTAATTCAAAACCGTTTTGGAAGTCGTTCCACGCTTCGTGAACGTAAACAAGGTTAGCGCCTGCGTCTTTAAGTCTTTCAATAAACGGAGTTTTGTCTTCCGTTCCAAGTGGAGTTAAGAAAGTGTATTCGCTGTTGCCTTCTCTATCGTATCTAATACCGATATCGTGATAACTCTTTTCAGTATAAGGGTTTTTAGGGAAAGGCTTAACGGGAGTTGCTTGCATACCAAAGCCGAATACGATAGGGTGTCTAAGGTGGCCGTGCCACTCGTCTTTTTCAACCCAATCTTCGTGCTCGTTATCAAGGAAGTGAACTCTAAGCAATATGCAGTCTTCTTGAACTAAAATTTCAATCGCCCTATCTTCGTCTTTTAAATTCCAACCCTTATCCGATTCAAAGAATACCGATAAGCCCATATCGTCGTTGCCTAAAAATACGCTTTGTTTGAAAGGGAAGCCCAAGTTCTTTTCAGGTAAGAAGCCAGCGTTGTTTACGCCGTAAGCAAGCCTATCGTTTATATAAACGTCATCTTTGATAAAGCCTTGCCATTGTGGATAAACGTGGTAGAGTTTAGCAATATCTTTTTTGAGTGGAATTTCAAGCCATAATTTATTAAACTCTAAATTTTCTTTAGACCATTGATAGTCATAAGAGCCCCATCTTTGACCTGTTTTTGGAGTTAACTTAACGTTTGCTTTAACACAGCCGTCGTAAAAAACGGTTATACCCGTTGCGAGAAGAAAATGGCCAATATCAGTAGTTTGAGCGTAAGTTTGATATTTTTCGCTAACGTTTTCCATTTTTAAATTAACCATATTTTTAACTTCAAGTGGCTTGCCGTTGCACTCGCATACAAAACGCATTGGCGCTGCTAAAAGTTCTTCACCACCAGATACGATTGATGAAAACATAGGCTCTTTGCCAATAGTGTAAGTTCTGTTCCATATAGTAGCGGAATAGCCGTTTTCAGTTTTTTGTGACTGTACTGGGAAAAGTCCAGGCACTAAAATTTTATCGCTTTTCATAATAAATCCTACATTATTTAATAAGTTCAATTAAAGAGTAATCAAAATCGTTATATTCAACAACAATTTTATTTCCGTCTATTAAAGGCAATTCTTTTAGCGTTAATTTATCTATTGCTTTTTTGAACTGACCGTTAAATACGACTTCAGTTTTGCCAGATGGGGCTTTTTTCATATTTGCAATGATTGCAAACGTGCCTTCCGTATAGTCAAAATAACTTGCCTTTACGTTTTGGCAGGAAGTTTTAACGTCGTTTTCATAGTACGCTTTAAACTCAGCCCTTTCAAAAGGAATAGTCTTGTATACTTTCCATACTTTTTCCATTTCGTCAAGCCCGTCTTTATTTTGTGGTTTTGGTAAAAGACCAAACGGAATAACGCAAGTACAAGCGTTATGGAAAGTCCAAGCAGGTGGGTTGATTGTACAAATCATATAAGTAGGAACACCTAAGTTTCTACCAGAGTACATTGCACGGATATGTCCTTCAGGAACTTCTTCCGCCTTACCACTTCTAAAATAGCCTTGAATAGGCTCGCCGTCCCACAAACTGTCGGCAAAAGCAATAAGTGCAGAGTTAAATGAGTTTCCTGTATGGGCGTTTATAATACCCCCGTGTGTGTGCACGATTTCAAAAAGTTCTTCAAGCATATCTCTAAGCGCCCAAATAGAATAAGTAGGGTGAATTTTACCTTCTTTATCACGCCAACCGCAACCGTGAAGTTCGTTAAAACAAGCACGAGGAGAGAACGTTCCGTCAAGATATAAGCCGTCAAACTTAAACTCATCTAAAAGTTTTTTAATACCGTCAAGCCAAATTCTGCTAATTTTTGATTTATAGCATACTCTATAATCTTTTTGAAGTGGTCTTCTTATCCATTGGCTATCGCAGTAGTTTTGGTCAGTTCCTATAACTTGGAATTCTTTTAATCTACTAGCAAGTGGAGATATTGCAGAAAGTTCAAAGCCAAAGTAAGGAATTAATTTCATACCCCTTTCGTGACAATCCTTAACTGCACGTCTTAATCTTTCGGCTGTGTCACTAGTTAAAAATACGCTATTTTGCATTGTGTTCCACGCTTCGTGGATATAAACCGTTTTAACGCCTGCTCTATAAAGTCTATCTATAAGCATTTCGTTTTCTTCAGGTTTTTCTTTAAGGTCTAAACACTCAGTCACGTTAGCGTTATTGATAGGTTGAAATAAAGTTTCAATAATTTCGCCTGTTGGCAAGTGCCTTGCACCGCTATCGTGGTAGTTTGTGTCTTCAAACGGGTTTTTTGGGAACGGTTTTACAGGTGTTGCTTGTAAACCGAACTCAAAAGAGATAGGGTATACGTAGAAACCTTTCCACTCACATTTTTTACGCCAATATTCGTGTTCGCTATCAAGGAAGTGAATTCTAAGAACAACTTCGTCTTCGCCGACAATCGCTTCCATTACTCTCTTTTCGTCACTAGGCGTCCAACCTTCAGAAGACTCAAAGAAAGTAGTTAAACCCGTGTGGTCGTTGCCGAGATAGAAACTGTGTTTAAAGCCTGTTGCGATAGATTTTTTAGGTACAAAGTCAAGTGATTTTAACGCTTGCATTACCCAATAATCTGCAGATGGCTTGTCGTCTAATAAAATAGGTTCGTATTGTGGATAAACGTGGTAAAGTTTAGCAAATTCCTTTTTAAGTGGAATTTCAAGCCATAATTTATCTAAAACGATATCATAGTCGGTATACTTAGGAACTTCCGCTCTTATGCCGGTAGGTGTAATTTGTAATCTGCATTTTACAGCGCCGTCGTAAAATACTTCCATAGAAGTGTTGAGTAAAAGTTCGCCACTTTGTGCCGATTGACAAAAGACTTGAGATTTACCTTGCCAATCAATCATATCAAAGTTAGTAAACTCTGTCCAATTTATATCCTTGCCGTTTTGTCTGCCAACAACTCTAATTGGGCTTGACAAAATTTCTTCGCCACCAGATAAGATAGAAGAGAAGAAAGGATTTTCGCCAATGGTATAAGTTCTATTCCAAACGTTTACTTTGTAGTTTTTGCCATTTTTCACATGTTCAACAGGCGTTAAGCCAGGAACTAAAATTTTGTCCATAAAAATCTCCTTATAAGATAATTTGTGTTATAAAGATTATAACACATTATAACAATTTGTCAAATAGCAATTTTCGCTAAACAAATATTATTTTATGCTATATAAAAACTCTTAAAAATTTTTCAACAACAAACAAAAATTACTAAAAGTAATTATATAAAAGTAAATTCATACTAGCGATTGACTTTTTTTATAAATATGGTTATAATACTTGTGGTAAAACTTTATTAAGTATTGGAGAAAAAATGAAAAAACTAATAACGGCTATAATATTATCAATATTTTTAGCGTTTACCATAACGGGTTGTGGTGCTAAAACGCTTAGTTATGCAGGAGCATATTGGCACGAAAGCGGCAGCGGATTCGTGGGCTTTAACGAAACAAACGTATATAGCGTTGAAGTCGTTTCAACAAAACCGTCAAATTCAACTGAACTTGTAAATGAGTACGTTAGTTTAGTTATTGAAGACGGTGAGTATACCACTAACTTAAAAATGTTAAACGATGAAACTCACGGCAATTATTACGCTTATACCACTACGCTTAAAATAAAAGGAAAATACGTTTTTGAAACTCAAGAATTCGCTTTTGAAGACGATATTACAACAACCACCTTATTTAATAGTTTTGCTAAAGATTTTAGCGTTATAAGGTCTAATAGAAAGTCTAATAATTCTACTACGCTACTTGCCGCAACGTCGGGTTATGAAATTACAAAAGCGTCATATGAATTTAATATAGAGTACGGCAGTAGTGACGCCGTTTTAACAAGAACTATCATAAACAGTTTAAACGAAGAAAGCAAAGATACTACAACTATTAAAAAATACGCTAAAAGCAATTACGTTGACAATGAGTTAATACTCCTTATGCCAAGGGCGTATAAATACGATACTCCGTTTACTGATAATTTTAATTCAATTAGTGGCGTAGATAAAAGAAATTTAGGATTATATTACACAACTGCAACTAACAATAACGAAACTACAATATCTTCATTTAACGTTAGTTATGAGCATAACGGCGTACAAACGACAAGCGAAACGTTGCAAGCAATAATGTTTAGAATAGGTCTTGATAGTACTTTTAGCGGTCCAAGTATTGACGCGTATTATTTAATAGACCAAAAGACGCATAGGCACAAAATGCTTTGCGCATATACCGCTTTAAACGACAGTTTAGGTTATTTAAAATACACTCTTGTTAAGTCAACAGACAAAACGCAAATAAATTAAAAATTAAAAGAGTTCGTCTAAAAACCGAACTCTTTTTTCGTTTAGTTTAATAAAATTGCAAAACTTTGTGCGTTTAAGGTTATATTGTCGCCACGTATATCGGCGTTTTGCGATTTTATAACCTTTTTGTAATTTACTTTTCTAGTAATAACTTTGTTTGACGGGTTTATTAAAACGGTTATTTGTTCGTCGCCAAGCGTTCTAACAAAAACGGCAGGATAGCCCGTTTCAATAAACGTTTGCGCGCTACTAGCGTTTAGCGCAGGGTAAGATTTTCTTATTCTAATTAAATCTTTTACGCAGTTATAAATAGAGTTTTTGTCTTCTTTTTGAACGCTAACCGACTGACCTTTTTTCTTTGCAACGGGCAAATAAGTAGTTCTTTTATTTGAAAACCCTTTATTTTTTCCTTCGTTCCATTGCATTGGCGTTCTTGCGCCCGTTCTTATACCGCCACCATCTTTTGAAACCAAGTAATTGTGCCAAATACCAATTTCGTCGCCGTAATAAATCATAGGTATTTGCTTTAAAGTTAGCATAAAGGCAAAAATACACTTTACTAAGTCGTCAGACTTATTTGTCGGCATTCTAACTTCGTCGTGAGTGCCTGTTGGGGCGCAAAACATACCTTTATTTCCAAGCCTATCGTAAAGATAATCTACGTATTTAACAAAATTATCAAGCGTTCCACAGCCGTTAGGGCTAAAGTAGTTGTCCCCCCTTTCGTAATAAGGGTCTAAGTTAAGCCCCTTTTCGTTTCTATAAAGGTCGCCGAAAGCAAAGGTGTCGTGCGTTAAAAAGTCTACGTCAAAACCACATTTTGCAATTGATTTTTGTGGTACTACCCACTCGGCAATAAACACTTTGTCTTTGTATTCTTGCTTAATTGTAGATATTACTTTATTCCAAAACCATTTAAGACCGTTAAGCCCCGTATCAGAATCGTCATAAGGATTGTCGCCGTCAAACTTTGACGCTCCTTTTATTAAATGCCCTGCTAAATCTACCCTAAAACCGTCAATGCCCATATCTAAATAAAAGCGCATAACGTTTAAAATTTCTTCACGTAAGGGGGTTAACCTTTCGTCGTCATAGCGCAGTTGCCAAGGCTCGTTAGGGTCGGGATTTTCAAAACCGTAATTAAGGGCAGGTTGGCTAGCGTAATAGTTAGGTAAATACCCACCGTCTCTTTTATATAGTCCCTTTATAAGACCGTTATAATTAGAAAACAAACTGCTTGACCAAACGTAATAGTCAGAATATTTGTTCTTGTTTATTAAAGTAGACTTTTTAAACCATTTGTGCTTGTCAGAAGTATGCCCGATAACTAAGTCAAGTACAATTTTAATGCCGTTTTCGTGAAAGACTTTGATTAAATTATCAAGGTCTTTTAGAGTGCCAAAACGCTTGTCTATTTCGTTATAATCGGAAATATCGTAGCCGCCGTCCTTAAAAGGAGACTTATAAATTGGGTTTAACCATACCGCGTTTACGCCTAAATCTTTAAGATAATCTACCTGTTTAGTAATACCGTTTAAATCGCCAAACCCGTCGTTATTAGAATCAAAAAACGAAATGGGGTATATTTCGTAAAAAACAGCATCGTCTAACCACTTTAACATTGTTTTTCTCCTTAAAATTTGCTTACGTCAAATATACTATATTTTAGTAAAAAATGCAAGAAGATTTTTTATTACACTTTTATATCTTTTAATTGAGTGTAGATATTCTCGGTTGTTAATAGGTTAAAAAGTTTTTCGCCTTCTAAAATAAAAAAAGAGTTATTGCTAGTTAAAACTTTAATTTCGTAATAATAATTATTATCTATAAACAAAAACAAATCTTTAACGCTACTTTTATCGCTAACAACTATTTGCTTTTTTATTAGTGGTCTTTTAGGTAAAGAGTAGGTTAGATAAGAGTACGCTTTAACGTACCTGTTTTCAGATGAGCCGCCAAACACCCCTATTAGCATAAAAACTGAAAAGAACAAAATAGATAAATTAAGTTTATTAAATATAGAAATAATAAATAGGGCAAAAAGCAAAAGTGAAAAAAATAGCCCTAAAAATTTTACTATAAGTTTTGCTTTTTTTCTACCAATTATTATAGCCAAGGTTGCATACAAAAATCTACCCCCGTCAAGCGGATAGCAGGGGAGCAAATTTATAACGGCAAGCGACAAACTTGCTAAAACAACAACGTCGGTATAAGCGTAAAGGTCTGGAACAAACCACCAAAGCGCAGTAAAAAACAAAGCGGTCAACGCGTTAATAAGAGGGCCTGCCAAAGCAATTTTACACTCGTCTATATATTTTAAGTCTAATATATCGCCCTTGATAATCGCTCCAAAAGGAAGCAGTGTTATTTTATTTAACTTATATCCGCATTTTACCGAAGCAAAATAATGCCCTAGTTCGTGCATAATAGCAACTAAAGTAAATACAATAAAAGAAAATACTTTGCCAATAAAAGCAAAGTATAATCCAAAAACAAAAAACAAAGGGTGAATAGTAAATTTTAAGTTAGCCATATAATTTCAGTACCGCTTAAGGTATAATTAGTAATTGCGGTGTCGCTACTAAACATACTAACGTTTATTTCTTTAGACGAATAACCAAGTGGAACGTTGCCGTAAACGTTATCGCCTTCAATAAGATAGCAAAGTTCAAGCCCACTTAAAACAGTTGTAAAAGATTCGCTGTGTTTTACTTTAACGGTATAAGTACCGTCATTTTCAGTAATAGAACTAACAACGCCGTCGCAAGGCGAATAAACGCTACCACACGCTATCGTCATAACTCCGTTTTCTAAACTAACTTCTTGGTTCTTAGACGGCGACGTAGCCGAAAAGGTTGAATATTCAGCGTGGTTTTTTTCTAAACTACTGCCAAACACTTGTCGCATAAGATTATTCATACCGCTATCTTCCCAAAAAATATTGGTTAATATGATGCCTACTACTAAAACGAAAATAGCGACTACTTGAACGGAAATTATATCAAATTTAGAGTTCTTTACGCTGACCGTTTCAGTAAGGTTGTTAGGGTGGTCTACCTTTACCTTTTTAGGCTTTTTTACTTTTTGAAGTTTAGGTGTGCGGTGCTTAGACTTTTCAACTTTTTCTTCGCTACCGTTGACTTTGTCAATAACTTTGTCAACTACCGTTCTTTTCTTTTTTGATTGTTTAATTACTACGTTGCAAGAATCCACAGGGATATCTATCATTTTACAATATTCCATATCACTCATAAAAATGCTCCTTTAACTGCGCTAGTTTAAATTATGAAAAAAATTTTTTAAATATTCATAAAACAGTATAAAAATTTTGTAGAAAAATGTATTTTTAAAAACTTTTTGCACATTAATATATACGGGAGGGGAGTTATGAATAAAACAAAAAACACTTCTACTAAAAACAGCAAGAAGCAAACAAAAAATTCAGCAAAAGACTGTAAGTAATGAAGAAAAGAAACAAAAAATTCAAATCTAATTACGACCCATTAGGTAGTTATACAGGTCAAAACGCAAACGATAGATACGAAAAGCCTATTCAAGACGCAGACGACTTGTAAAACTAAATAAAACAAAAAAGAGCCCATTTTTATATAAAACGGGTTCTTTTTTATGTTAAAAAAAGGTAAAAACATCAAACTCTACTGTGAGTAGAGTTGTTTTTTTAAATTCTACTAAGCAAAAATAAACGTTATAATTAAATATAGTAAAAATATAGAACAAAGACAAAAGTTATGGTGTATACTAAATATACAAAGTTTAAAAGCGTTTTATGGAGGATTTATGAAATTCAAAATTTTTACCGATACAGGTGCAGGACTTACTGAAGAAATGATAAAAACTTATGATATTGGCGTAGTTGCACTTTCGTTTATAAAAGACGGCGAACTATACAATAGCGAAATTATAGGTTCAGAAAAATATTATAAAGATTTTTACGAAATGCTAAGAAACAAAGATAATTTAAGTACGGCGTGCGCTAATACCGAGTCGTTTATTGATGCGTTTGAGCCTCACCTTAAAAATGGCAGAGATTTACTTTACATTGGTTTTTCGTCAGGCTTGTCTGCTACGTATTCTTGCGCTAAAGCGGCAGTTGAAATTTTAAGAGAAAAATACAAGGATAGAAAAATTTATGAAATAGACTCACTTCTCGCTTCATTTGGTCAAGGCTTACTCGTATACAACACGGCGGTGCTTGCCGAAGAAGGAAAAGAAATTGAAGAAGTTTACGACTATGCTATAAAGGCAAAAGAAAGGGTAAACAGTTTATTTACAGTAAAAACCCTAGCATATCTTGCACGCGGCGGTAGGGTTAGTAAAATGAGTTTTGCAATAGGTACGGTGGTAGATATTAAACCGCTTATGTACGTTAGCGAAGAAGGTAAACTTTTAGCGTATGGCAAAGTTATTGGAAGAAAACGTTCTATCTTGTCTCTTGCCGATAAGGTTTGTAAAACGATTGTAGACCCAGAAAAGCAAACGGTATTTATTTCTCACGGCGACTGTATTGACGATGCGAAATATTTAGCAAAATTAATTGAAGAAAAAGCAGGCGTTAAAAAGTTTGAGTTTAATTATATAGACCCTGTAATCGGAGTGCATAGCGGGCCTGATACTTTAGCAATTTTCTATCAAGGTCTAAATAGAAAAGAGAGTATTGAATACTCAGGCGAAGCCGTTAGCACAAAACCTCAAACACAAGAAAATTAAAAAATGGCGATAGCAAATTTTAGCTATCGCTTTTTTGATAAAAAAAGATATAAATGTGAAAAAAAAGGAAGAAAATCAAACTATTAACCTATGGTTGACAAATTGTAAACCTATGGTTGTTGACAAGTCGTAAATTGCTAAATATAATAGAGACAAACAAAAGGAGAACGCATATGAAATTTTCAGAAAAACTTTTTAATTTAAGAAGACAATACGGCCTATCGCAAGACGATTTGGCTATAAAACTAGACATATCGCGCCAAGCGGTATACAAATGGGAAAACGACCAATCAAAACCCGAACTTGATAAACTGAAAATATTATCTACGTTATTTAACGTTTCCATTGATAACTTATTAGACGATAACGCAGATATAGTTTTAAAAACTACATCAAGTAGAAAGGCTTTAGGCGAAGTTGTAGATTTAAAAACTCCAGATGCCGATATGGCAGAAAGGGTAAACACCGCTTATTCTGAAGAAGATAGCAACAAAATCAAAACGCGTAAAACCCTTATAAAAAGTTCCCTAATAGCCATTTGGATTGCAATAGCTATGTTAATTTTATCTATCGTTATAGTAGTGACGGGTGAAGAGTGGAACAAGTTAGACGATTTTGCTATGAGTTTTATGTTGCCACTAGGCTTTGTAGTATTTATAATAGCACTAATTGTTTATAAAGTGACGGATAAATGGGTATACTCTAATGTAAGTTCAGAGCGCACTTATTTCAACACTTTAAAAGCAAATGGTGAAAATTACTTAAAGTCAAAAGGATACGAGTATGTTATGCTTCAAAAAGACCTTCCTGTATGGTTTTTCTACGATGTTGTCGGCAATAGTAAACTCGGTGTTTATTTTGAAGAAAAAGAGCAGTTTGTTTGTCCTATACAAAACTACATAAACCTTTCGTATGAAAAAATGCAACTTGAAGAATTTGCGGCGTATAAAGTAAGTTTTTCATATTACGACCAAAACGGCGTAGTTAAAGATTATACTTTTATGCTTTCACCAATTCGCAAGTACATAATTGACATTCTTGTTGATAAGGGAATGTATGATAAAGATTATGTTGACAATTATGTTCACGAAATATCAAAAGAAACTTTAAAAACAATAACCGGAATTAAATCAAGTTTAGAAATTAAAAAATTAAATTAAAACAAAAACTCGCACATAAAAGTGCGAGTTTTTAAATGTTAAAAAATTAAAATCTTATACTAACGTCGCCAGTGTGGACGGTTATAAGTTCGCCGTCTTTATTAGCAACTAGTGCGCCGTTATCTAAAACGTCAACGCAAACGGCGTCAAAATAACCGTCGCTACTTGTTATAGTCACTTTTTTATTTAAAATAAATAAACGCTTTTTATATTCTTCTAAATATTTAGTTGATAAAATTTGTGTTTCGGCGTCAAGTAAGCCGTTTATAATTTTACTAGCAAGAGCGTTTATATCAATTTTTATATTGGTTTCTTTTTCAATAGAAGTTGCAATACTTTCTAGTTCTAAAGGGAAACTACCATTATATACGTTAACGCCAATTCCAATAACAGCGTGATTAAGAGTTCCCTTTTCAAAATTGCAAGAAGACTCGGCAAGTATTCCGCAAATCTTTTTACCATTTAAAAAAAGGTCGTTTACCCATTTAATTTGTACGGGCATAGATATTAAACTCTCTATTGCTTTTGCTACTACAACTGCGGTATACGTAGTCAACCTAACGCTATTTACAATTAAAGAGTTAGGTTTTACTAAAACGCTCATATAAAGCCCCGTACCACTAGGGGAATAAAAGGAGCGGTTAAGCCTACCCCTACCACTTGTTTGGCTTTTGGCAATAACGGCACAATTATCTAAGTTTAAATATTTTTTTATATAGTCGTTAGTAGAAGTCGTTTGCTCTAAAACTTCTACTTTTATTTTTTTATTAAGATTTTTAGTTATTTCTAAAGAGTTAATATTAAAGTTGTTTAGCATAATATCATTCTTCATACGTGTTGGCGTTTTCAAAATTTTTCCACTCGCCACCACAAATTCTATGTAGTTCTTCTGTCGCTAAAAGCCACTTTGCTACGCTATTTGTTTTAGGGTAAAATTCGTAAAACTCTTTATTATAAAAAGTGTAGAACCTTGACATATCCGTACACATACCGTAAGTTGGAATTCTATCGGTTGGGATAGAAAATTCAAAATCTTCACCGTTTTTAGTACCTTTGTAAGTAAAACCTTGTCTACTAATAGAAATTACGCCACTGCCGACGATATTACTCGTTTTATAATCTTTTAAAGGCTTATACTTATCTAAAGTGCCAAGACTAACTTCTTCAGTTAAAATAAAGTTCTCTTTATTTTTAATTTCGTTATACACTTCTTTTCTTTGCCAAGACCACCATTTAGTAGGTGTTGACGGAATAACGCTATCGCTAGTAGGAATAAGGTTATAATAATTATCAAGCGTTGCGCCGTTATTACACTTTGTGCAGTAAATTTTATCTTTTTCGCCAAGCATAGTAAAGTCGCTATTACATTTAGGGCATTTATAAAGGTAAGAGTGCATATTCTTAGCAAAGTTTACCCCTTTATATTCAACTTTTACTTGTTTATTATACTCATAGTCGTCGTGAGTGAATTTTTCGTTTAAAACGCTTTCAATTTCGCTTGCCGACATATTAGATAATTTATCTTTATCAAATAGTAGCGACGTAGTGACTGAAACTTTGCCAATTCTATCGTCTAAGCAGTACTTAGGAGCCATTAGATACGCACCTTTTATGTTTACAAAATAAACGGGAACGTTTAAGTGCTTTAAAAATTTACCCGTACCGATAGCAACGGGTTGATTTGTACCCGAAATTGAACTCATACCTTCTGGCGAAAAGCAAAGCGCACCACCTTTTTTAATAATGCGAATACTCTCTTTTATGGTATGTAAATCGGGAACGAAATTTCTTTTAGGAATAACCCCCGCAAGAGAGAAAATAAACTTTAAGTGTGAACGGAAAAATTCATTATAACCCGCAATAAAGTTTAAACGAGTTTTAGGAAAAGCCATAGCCGTAAAAACATAGTCGTTTCTTGATTGATGGTTAAAAACAACAACGAAAGGGCCTTTAATATTTTTAGTATCAACTTCAAATACGTAATTGGTATTCCATTTTTTAGAAAGGCTTTCTAAAACGAATTTTTTAAGTAGTGGATAAATTACTCTTGGTGGGCGGTTAAAGTGCTTTTTTTCAAGTTTTTGCGCTAAAGTTTGTTTCATAGCATTTTCCTTTTATATAAATATAGAAACAGTTTAACATATTATTTTAAAATAATCAAGTAGGGGAATAGACAAAAAATAAGTGCGTGTATCTACTACACGCACTTAATATTTTTTATTTTACAACGGTTGTCCAATTAAACTTGTCTTCTCTATTGCCCCATTGAATACCTGTAAGTTCGTCGTAAAGGAATTTAGTGACTTTACCAATTTCACCGTTATTTACAACGTGTTTAACGCCCTTATAGCAAAGTTCGCCGATAGGAGAAACAACTGCCGCAGTACCGCAACCCCACGCTTCTTCTAAAGTGCCGTTTACAAGTGCTTCTTCAAGTTCGTCAACACTTAAAAGTCTTTCACTAACTTTATAGCCGTTAGCCTTTAGTACTTCAATAATTGATTTACGTGTAATACCAGGAAGAATAGAACCTGCAAGCATAGGAGTGACTATTTCGCCGTTAATTTTAAACATTACGTTCATAGCGCCAACTTCTTCAATGTATTTTCTATGAACACCGTCAAGCCATAATACTTGTGAATAGCCTTGTTTAGCAGCCCTTTCGCCCGCTCTATTACTTGCAGCGTAGTTGCCACCGCATTTTGCTTCGCCAGTACCGCCTTTTACGGCACGCACGTCTTGGTCTTCAATTAAAATCTTAACAGGGTTAATACCTTCTTTATAATAACTGCCAACAGGAGAAGTAATAATAACAAAAGTAGCGTTTTTAACGGCGTGAACACCTAAAGTTTCGTCATTACCAAACATAAACGGTCTTATATATAAAGACGTACCTGGTTGAGACGGAACCCAATCTTGTTCAAGTTTAATAAAAGTCATAAGTGCTTCAAGTGCCATATCTTCAGGAATTTCAGGCAAGCACATACGTTCTGCCGAACGGTTCATTCTTCTAATATTTTCAAGAGGTCTAAAAAGTTGAACAACGCCGTCTTTTCTACGGTATGCTTTTAAACCCTCAAAAATTTCAGAGCCGTAGTGAAGAACTGTTGACGCTGGGTGAATAGGAATATAGCCAAACGGTACTATTCTAGCATCGTGCCAACCTTTATCTACGTTATAATCCATAATAAACATATGGTCTGTAAAATATTTACCAAAGCCCAAAACTGAACTATCAGGTTTATTAAGTGGGTTAGTTGTTTTTGTTATTTTAATTTCCATAATAAAGTCTCCTTAATTATTCGTAGTCTCTACCAATACGCATAGCGTTTAAGTTGATATCAAGCATATCGCTATGTTTTGCAGAAACAACTTTCTTTAACGCGTTAACAACGCTTTCTTCGTTTTCAAAACCGTTAGTTTCTTTTAAAATTTTACCCATAAGTATCATATTAGCGAGTTTTGGCATATTATTGTCTGACGCAAGTTTAGTTGCAGGGATATAAAAGACTTTAACGTCAGTTCTTTCAATCTTTCTTTCAACTAAAGACGAGTCAACGAAAATAATACCACCGCTTTTAACTCTAGGCTCGTAAAGGTCTAAAGATGGTAAGTTCATAGCAATTAACACGTCAGGGTTAGAAACGATAGGAGAACCAACTGGAGAATCGCTAATAATAACGCTACAACTTGCCGTACCGCCACGCATTTCAGGACCGTATGAAGGTAGCCAACTTACGTTTTTGCCGTCAGTAAGACCTTTGTATGCAAGTACTTTACCTAAAAATAATATGCCTTGGCCACCAAAGCCTGCAAATAAATAATTTGTTGTACTCATATATTGCCCCCTTATTTAGCCGACCTATCTTTATATACGCCGAGTGGATAGTAAGGAATCATTTTTTCTTCAACCCACGTTAAAGCGTCCTTAGGCGTTAAGCCCCAGTTAGTAGGACAACTAGAAACTACTTCAACTAAAGAGAAACCTTTATTGTTAATTTGGTTTTCAAATGCTTTCTTAATTGCCTTTTTAGCATTTTTAATGTTTTTAACGTTATTAACGGCAACTCTTTCTAAATATTCTGGACCGTCAAGTTGAGATAGCATTTCGCAAACTTTAATAGGGAAGCCACAGTGATTAGTGTCTCTTCCGTAAGGAGAAGTTTGTGTCACTTGACCAGGTAAAGAAGTAGGAGCCATTTGACCGCCTGTCATACCATAGATAGCGTTATTAACGAATATTATTGTAATATTTTCATTTCTTGCAGCAGAGTGTACGGTTTCAGCCATACCGATAGATGCAAGGTCACCGTCGCCTTGGTAAGTAAATACCACGTTTTCAGGGAAAGCCCTTTTTACGCCGGTAGCAACGGCAGGTGCTCTACCGTGAGCGGCTTCAATCATATCGCAGTTAAAATAGTCGTAAGCCATAACTGCACAGCCAACGGGTGCAACGCCAACCGTCTTGCCCTCAATTTGAAGTTCGTCAATAACTTCGGCAACTAAACGGTGAATAATACCGTGTGTACAACCAGGACAATAATGAAGTGGAGCGTCTGCTAAAGAATGTGGTTTATCAAAAACTACCATTATTTGTTTCCTCCGTTTACTTTAATAATTGCTTCTAAAACTTGTTCAGGTGATGGAATCATACCGCCTGAACGATTGCATAAACTTACAGGTGCTTTGCCGTTTACTGCTAAGCGGATATCTTCAATCATTTGACCCATTGAAAGTTCAACTGAAATAAACGCCTTAACTTTTTCTGCAGCCTTAGCAAATTGTTTTTCAGGGAAAGGCCAAAGAGTGATAGGACGGATAAGACCTACTTTAATACCTTGTTTTCTTGCTTCGTCTATTGCGTTTTTAGCAACTCTTGCCGCAATACCGAAAGCGCCGATACAAATTTCGGCATCGTCCATAAGGTATTCTTCGTACATTACTTCGTTTTCTTTAATAACGCTATAACGCTCGTATCTTTCAAAGTTAGTTCTTTCAAGTTGGTCAGGCTTTAAGTAAAGTGAGTTTATAACGTTGTGTGGTCTTTGCATTTTAGTACCTGTTGCTGCCCAAGGTTTTTCTGGTGCAGGTTTAACGTCAAAGTCTAAAGAAACAGGTTCCATCATTTGACCCATAGTACCGTCTGCAAGGAGCATACTAGTCATACGATATTTGTCTGCAAGTTCAAAACCCTTAACTGTAAGTTCAGCCATTTCTTGAACTGAAGACGGTGCTAAAACTATCATATGGAAGTCGCCGTGAGCAGTACCTTTAGTCGCTTGGAAATAGTCTGATTGAGCAGGTTGAATACCGCCAAGACCTGGGCCACCCCTTTGTACGTTTACAACAAGTGCAGGTAAGTCTGCACCTGCAAGGTATGATAAACCTTCGCCTTTTAAAGAGATGCCAGGGCTTGAAGAAGAAGTCATATCTCATAAACCCGTAGCGGCAACGCCGTAAACCATATTGATTGCGGCGATTTCTCTTTCTGCTTGTAAAAACACACCGCCAATTTTAGGCATTCTTTTCGCCATATATGCAGCAACTTCAGTTTGTGGAGTTATAGGATAACCAAAATAATGTCTACAACCTGCAATAATCGCTGCTTCTGCTATTGCTTCATTACCTTTCATTAAAACTTTATCTGCCATACTATCACCTTTCTACCTTTATTATGCAATCAGGACACATTGTTGCACAAAAAGCACAACCTATACACGCACTTTGGTCTATTACTTCAACAGGGTGATGTCCTTTTGAGTTGATTTTATCAGGCGCAAGCCTAAGAATTTTTTTAGGGCATACGTCTACGCAAAGTCCACAGCCTTTGCACTTGTCCGTTTTAAAATTTAAAACTGCCATAATATTCTCCTTTAAATCTTTTTTTGCATCGTTAGTGGATACAATAAAGATATTTCGTTTTTTAATTTTTCATACAAACTAACGTCTACCGTCGTACATAAAACGGGAAGATTAGTCTTTTTAGACAACTCGTCAATAAATTTAAGTGAACTAATAACGTCTTCACAAGTAGTTTCTCTACCCAAATTAGAGTTGTTGATAATCTTGGTAAACTTAAGTTTACAAGCGTTTTCAATCTCTGTCATAACTTCAATAGTCATATCTACCGTACTTGTTAAAGGCCTAAACTTATTTACCACGAAAAACATATCGTAGTCTTCTTTTTTAATTTCGCCCGCTAGTCTACCAAGGGCTAACGCCCCGCGTTCGTCACCGCCAACGTCTAAAATGCTATAAAGGTCCTTATCGTCTATAACGCTATACATTTCTTGTGGTAGAGCAGGTATATCTACGTTAGAGTTAGCGTACGGCGAACAAATAAGTTTAATATCGTTATTTTTAAGAAAATCTTCGCTATCTTTAGTTCTAAAGTAGGGGTTTACGATATCAATATCGGCAATAGCCACTTTGCTTTGTTGCTTTTTAAGGGCTATTGCAAAGTTGACGGCAATATTTGTCTTGCCACTACCGTAATGCCCCGACATTATCGTTATTCTTTTAAATTGCATACGTATTATAATTTATTTCTTTGAATTTTACCGCTAATCGTCTTAGGAAGTTCGTCTTTGAACACGACGATTCTTGGGTACTTATATGGTGCGGTACGCTTTTTAACGTACTCTTGAATTTCTTTTTTAAGTTCGTCAGTTGGGTTTGTTCCCTTAACGAGAACGATGCTTGCCTTTACTACTTGACCACGAACTTCGTCAGGGGCAGCGGAAACGCCACACTCAAGTACGTAAGGAAGTTCCATAATAACCGACTCAATTTCAAATGGTCCAATTCTATAACCAGAAGACTTAATAACGTCGTCCGCACGGCCTACGTACCAATAGAAACCGTCTTCATCACGCCAAGCCAAGTCTCTAGTATGGTAATAACCGTCGTACCAAACTTCTTTAGTCTTTTCTTCGTCTTGATAATAACCAAGGAATAAACCGCAAGGTGCTTTGTCTTTAGTGCATATTACGATTTCACCAGGCTTACCGTCTTCAACAGGGTTGCCGTCAGGGTCTAAAAGTTGAACGTCGTAAATAGGTACTGGTTTACCCATAGAGCCCAGTTTTGTTTCCGCACCGATAAGGTTGCCGATAACGAGCGTAGTTTCAGTTTGACCAAAACCTTCCATAGTGCTAAGACCAGTAGCGTCTTTAAACTGTTTAAACACTTCTAAATTGAGCGCTTCGCCTGCCGTAGTCATATGTTTTACTGAAGATAAATCGTATTGAGAAATATCTTCTTTGGCCATCATTCTAAGCATTGTAGGCGGAGCACAGAAAGTTGTGATTTGATATTTTGCAAACATAGGCAAGATATCGCTTGCGGCAAATTTCTCAAAGTCGTAAACAAAAACTGCACCTTCACAGAACCATTGGCCGTAAAGTTTACCCCAAAGTGCTTTTGCCCAACCGGTATCAGAAATAGTAAGGTGAATTCCGTTAGGGTCAACTGCGTGCCAATATTTAGCAGTGACAAAATGACCTAAAACGTATTTATAACTGTGCATTGCAATCTTAGGATAACCCGTTGTTCCTGACGTAAAGAACATAAGCATAGGGTCGTCGCCACAAGGCGTATCTTCAGTTCTAACAAAATGAGCGCTGAATAATGAATATTCTTCGTCAAAGTTATGCCACCCTTCTTTTTCTCCGTCAACTAAGATTTTATGTTTTAAAGTAGGACAGTTAGCCTCTGCAATATCAACGTTGTTTGCCGCGTCGCCTTTTGCGGTACAAATAATAGCGGAAACACCTGCCGCATTAAAACGATACTCAAAATCGTGTGATAAAAGTTGGTTCATAGCAGGGATAGCGATTGCGCCAATTCTATGTAAACCTAAAATAGCAAACCAGAACTGATAATCCCTACCAAGTACTAGCATAACCCTATCGCCTTTTTTAATACCTAAAGACTTAAAATAGTTTGCTGCACGGCAAGAGTGTTTTTGAATTTCCTTGAAAGAAAAACGACGTTCCGTTTTATCCCTTGCAATATGTAATAAGGCAAGTTTATCAGGTTGTTTTTGACTAATAGCGTCAACAACGTCAAAGGCAAAGTTAAACTTGTCTTCATTTTTAAAGTTAATTGAAATAGGCGTACCCTTATCGTCTTCAACAAGGTCAACGAATTTAGAATAAACTCTTTTTTGTTGTTTATCATCCTTTTTATTTTGGCTTAAAATAGGCGCGGTTTTTGGTTGAAGTTCAGGAATATCGTCGCCAAGTGGATTTAAAACGATAGCGTAGAAGATACAGTCTTCACCATTAACGGCAATCATACCGTGTGGGGTAGAACTGTCGTAATAAATACTATCGCCAGGGCCTAAAACTTCTTCGTGGTCACCGATTTTTACCTTTAAATGACCAGAAACTACAAGGTCGCACTCTTGACCTTTATGTGTAGTAAGTTCAATTTCTTTGTTTTGAGCGTCTTCATTATACTCGCTTAAAACGTATAAAGGTTCGGCAATACGGTTTTTAAATTTAGCGGCAAGGTTATAGTAAGTCATACCGTG
>JAZRNF010000033.1:0-9387 GCA_045648085.1 Christensenellaceae bacterium
TATTTTTAGCCTTGTGGCTAAAAGTGATATGCAAAACAAGTTTTGCGTTAGATTGCGACTTGCAGTCACAGTTATATTAAATAAATCCATAACTCGCCGTAAGGCGATTATAACTGCGTAGCAATATCACTTGTCGTTAGATAAATATCACAAATCCGCTTGCGGATTTATTTAGTTGCCGAATCCCTTGTAGGGACTCGGCTTTGGCGTGCTTTATATTAGATTATAAATTTATTATTCTTTTTAGGTGCGTTTTCAAGTTCAACGCGTTTTTCTTCATAACCTTGCTTACCAAGTAAAGCGTAAGTAGCGTTTTTGCCACCCTCAACACCTGGTTGATTATACGTGTCAATGCCGAGCATTTCGCCTGCGTAAGCAGTTTCAAGTTCAAAGAAATATAATAATTGACCTAAAGTAAAGGCGTTTACAACAGGTAAATAAATTGTTCTATTAAGCCTTGATTTTTGTGTTAAAGCGTATTCGGTTGCAACTCTTTCAGCAGTGATAAGTTCGTTTAACGTGTGACCTGATAGGAAGTTAACGTCAGGGATACCTTCTGCACCGTTTGGTATATCAACCGTGCACCTATATTCGTCTACCGCAAGGAAAGTTGTCACTTTATCAAATGGACCTTCGGTATATAGTTGTACTTGACTGTGTTGGTCAGTAACGCCAAGTGCTTTTACAGGTGTTTGACCTACGTAAACCTTTTCGCCTTTTAAATTTACTTCTTTACCTAAACTTTCAGCCCAAAGTTGACAATACCAGTCGGCAATATATTTAAGTGAATCGGCATATGGCATCATAACTGAAATATTTTTGCCGTTTTTCATACAAATATATGACAAAAGTGCGCTTGTTAAGGCAGGATTTTCAAATAAATTGCCAGTATTACAAAGTTCATCATAGTACCTAGCGCCACGTAAAAACTCTTTAATATCTATGCCAAGAACACTTGCTGGTAATAAGCCAACAGGACATAATTCAGAAAATCTTCCGCCTACACCGTCAGGGATATAGAAAGTTTTTAAGTTTTCAGTTTTAGCAATTTTAATAAGGTTGCCCTTTTCTTTAGAAGTTGTTGCAATAACGTGGTCTTTTGCTTTATCGCCAAGTTTAGCCTTTAAAATATCCATTATAATAAGATATTGAGCCATTGTTTCGCTTGTAGCACCACTTTTTGTGACAACGTTAAACATTGTTTGTTCTACGTCAATAACGTCAAGTAAAGCGTTCATACGCTCAGGGTCAACGTTGTCTTCAACATAGAATTTAGGACCGTTTCTTTTATCATCAGGTAAATCATTATAATGAAGATGACAAAGCGCTTGAAATACTGCTATTGGACCAAGTGCCGAGCCACCTATACCTAAAACAACAAAATATTTAAAGTTTTTGCGAATATCGTTAGCAGTTTCAATAATATCGTCACAAATTTCGTCTTGATTATAAGGAAGGCTTGCCCAACCGGTCATTTTAGTGCCTTTCATATTTTCAAAACTGTTAAAAGCGTCTTTTGCAAAATCTTTATAAGATAAAAGTTCCGCTTCAGTAATGCCTTCGTTAAGTTTAAGTTGTGATGACATCATGTTGTTAAAATCTAGTCTAATTTTCATATTTTTGTCCATTTTAAAAAACCTTTTCCTTTATATTTCTAAGATAATCTAAACTATCTTTAATTTCGCTAATTTCGTTATAGTCTTCATTGTAAACTTCAATTAGCATATTGCCCTTAAAATTTACGTCTTTTAGTCTTTTAAACAAGTCTTCAAAATCAAAATTACCCTTTCCTGGTAAACAAATTTTACCAAGGTCGTTAACGTCAGATAAGTGTACCGTGTTTATTGACTCACCCATTTCGGTTATATAGTCTTTATAACTATCAGTTGATATTCTAGCTTGCTTAACGTCTAAACAGGTTTTTAAGCCTTTACAATACTTTTCAATTTCTTTATAAAAACCAACGTGATTATAGTATGCCCACTCAACGTTCTCTAAACACAAGTTTACGCCATAACTTTCACAAAAAGTCTTTAATTTTTGCATTTTTGCACCAATATCTTGATAATTATTGTATTTTACGCCTTTTTTAAACCTTGCTATACCGTGCAAAGTATAATTTGTTGCACCGAGCATATTAGCCGTTTTTAAGCAGTTTTCTAAAATTTTATAAGCATCGTCAATCGCCCTTGGGTTTGCGCCGAATAATTGTGGCTCAAAATGTGTGTTTAAGGTATGTATTGAGTGAACGACTAATTTTCCTTGCCTTTCTTTTAAAAGTTTAGCAAATTCAGGGGTATATTCTTGGTACGTGCCTAAGAAAATTTCACAAACTTTAGCGTCCAATTCGTTTAATACAACAAGAGCGTCTTCATTATACTTGCGTTTAAAAAGTGATGCCGTAGAAACTCCTATTTCCATATTATTTTTTAATTAACTCCATATAATTTCCGTTGTGTATAATTGAAACTTTATCACCACTTTTAATAGTGCCGTCAATAATAGCGTCGGACAATAAATCTTCAATATGCTTAGATATTGCCCTTTTAATTGGTCTAGCACCGTCGTTAAGTGAATAACTTTCATTTATTATAAAGTCAACTGCTGAGTTTTCAACAGTTAAGTGTATATTTGAGTCCAAAAGCCTTTTAATTATTTGATTTATAGTCATATCAGCAATATCATAGCAATCATTTTTAGATAAATTGTTGAAAACTATAATATCGTCAAGTCTATTTAAAAACTCTGGCCTAAAGCGTTTTTTTACTGCATCTTTAACTTTTGACTCTAAATCATTAGCATTAGACGTAAAACCTATCGTTGTTTTTGACTCGTCTTCACTAACGCCAACGTTAGAAGTTAAGATTATAAGAGCGTTTTTAAAACTAACTAATCTACCTTTACTATCAGTTAGCCTACCTTCATCTAATACTTGTAATAGTAGGTCAAAAACGTCGTTATCTGCCTTTTCAATCTCGTCAAAAAGGACAACGGAATATGGACTTCGCCTAATTTTTTCAGTCAATAAGCCTTCGTTTTCGTACCCAACGTAGCCTGGAGCCGAGCCAATAAGTTTATTTACTGAAGTTTTATCGTTATATTCGCTCATATCAAATCGGATAAGTGCGTCAGGGCTTAAAAAAACACATTCTGCTAGTGCTTTAGATAATTCCGACTTGCCTACGCCCGATTTGCCAACGAATAAAAATGAGCCTATTGGTTTATTTGGGTCTTTTAGGTTTGCCCTTGAACGTCTTATAGACCTAGATACTAATTCTATTGCTTGGTTTTGACCTACTACCTTTTTAATAAGTTGGTCTTCAAGCGATATTAAATTTGAACTGTCTTTTTCAGTTAAATTCGTTATTGGAATATTAGTCCAAACGCTTATAAGTTCCCTAATGTCTTTTTCAGTGACAGTTGGGGTTTTTGAACGTTTATCGTAAATTTTAACGTTTTCTAATTGAATTTTTTTTATTAAATCGTCAATTTGAGTATCTAAACGCTTAGCGCTATCTAAATTGCCTTTTTTTAATAAATAATCACGCTCAGCGGTTAAATTTTTAATCTTATCTTGAAATTTTAAGATAGAATTAGCAAAATTTGTAGTCTCTACCCTTTTTTTAGAGCATGCTTCGTCAATTAAGTCAATGGCTTTGTCAGGTAAACGCCTATCGGGAATATACCTAGAAGAAAGTTTACAAGCGCTTAATAAGGCGTCTTCACTAATATATACCTTGTGGTGTGCTTCAAACGATGATTTTATGCCTTTTAAAATCTCAAAACTGTCTTCAATAGACGGCTCTTTAACCGTAATAGGTTGAAATCTACGTTCTAAAGCAGGGTCTTTTTCAATAAAACGAGTATATTCACTTGTAGTTGTTGCGCCAATAAGCATAATTTCGCCACGTGCAAGAAGTGGTTTTAACATTTCAGCAGCGTCTAAATTACCGCTATCAGTACCGCCCGCGCCTACTAAATTATGAATTTCATCAATAAAGAATATAACGTTTTGAGTTTTTAAAGCGTAATCAATCGCTTCTATTAGCCTGTTTTCAAAGTCGCCCCTATATCTTGTACCGGCAAGTAAACTGCCAATATCTAATGAAAATAAAATTTTATCCTTTAAAAAGTCAGGAACAGTGCCTTCGTTAATTTTTAAAGCTAAACCTTCAACAATTGCAGTTTTGCCAACACCTGCTTCGCCAATAAGTAGTGGACTGTTTTTAGTTTTTCTTGATAACGTTTGAATTACCCTATCAATTTCACTATTTCTACCAATAACTTTATCAATTTTGCCGTTTTTTGCCTTTAAAGTAAGGTCGTAGCCTAATTTTGAAAGCGGACTTGATTGATTTTCTTTTTCAGTTTGATTATCTATTTTATTAAGATTACTTGGTTTAATAGCGCTTGTAGAATTTGTGTTTTCTAATTGGTTAGCGTTAGCATTTTTTACACTATTAAAAATACTAGAATAAAGATTATTCATATCTACACCAAGCGCTCTTAAAATTTTAACGGCATTACAGTCGTTAATTCTTAAAATTGCCATTAGCAAATGTTCAGTTGAAATATATGAAATTTTAAACGAAGAAGATATATCGTTTGCTTCGTATAGCGCCGATAATGCTTTAGGCGTAAACCCATCAACACTAATACGTCTAAAAGTTTTGCGGTAATGAGGTAAAAAATTATCTTTATTTACACCAAAATCGTTTAAAAACGCACTTGCATCGCATTTAGGGGTCAATAAAATAGAGTACAGTAAAGTTTCTGTACCTATATACGTTAGACCGTTATTACGTTGCATTTCTTGCGCATTGTTTATAACATGCGCTAAAGTTTTGGTGTATGCGTTCATTTTATAAATTTTCTACTAATGATTTTAAATATTTTTTTAATTCTTCACTAATATCGTCGTCTCTAAGACCGAATTCAATATTAGCCTTTAAAAAACCAAGGCGATTGCCCATATCGTATCTAGTACCTTCAAAAACAAGTGCTTTACAAGCGTTGTTTCTAGCATAAACGTCTAAGGCATCAGTTAATTGATACTCTCCATTTTTACTTGGCTTTAAATTTTTAATTATTTCAAAAATATCAGGGGTCACCACGTACCTTCCTAAAGGAGATATCGTACTTTTAACGTCTTCAAATCTAGGTTTTTCAGTAATCTTTGTAGCGTTGTAAACGTTGTTATCTACGTCGTCATATTCAACAGATGCGTACATTGTCACTTCACGTTTACTAACGTTTTTGCAGCCGATTACGGTTTTACCAGTCTTATCAAATACGTCAATAAGTTGTTTTATTACAGGGGTTTTCTCATTATACATAACGTCGTCGCCAAATAGTATTGCAAAAGGCTCGCCGTTAACGAAATTTTTAGCAGTTTCTATTGCTTTAGCCGTGCCGTTTAACTTGTCTTGTATAGCAAATGAGAAATTTGCCATAGTTTCAGGGTATTTTATTGAATTATAAAAGTCTTTTTTTGCATTTTTAAGTAAAACGCTTTCAAGTTCGGTTGAAGACGAAAAATGGTCCTTTATAACCTCACTTTTATACCCTACGACAAACAAAACGTCAGTAATTCCACTTTTTACAACTTCTTCAGTAATAATTTGAATTGCAGGATTGTTTATTATAGGTAGCATTGCCTTAGGTACTGCTTTAGTATAAGGCAAAAATCTAGTACCGTATCCAGCAACGGGAATAACGGCTTTTTTTACTTTAGACATAAGTCCTCCACTTAAATAAATATCGGGTTTAATTAAATTATCCCCGATATATATTATAATAATGAGATGTTATTTTGTTCCAAACAATCTATCACCTGCATCTCCTAAGCCTGGTACTATGTATGCGTGTTCATTTAATTTTTCATCTAAAGATGCAACGTAAATATCTACGTCTGGATGTGCGTCCATAACGGTTTTAACGCCTTCTGGAGCGGCTAAAAGATTCATAAGTTTAATATCAGAACAACCACGGTCCTTTAAGAATTGAATTGCTGCAACGGCACTACCGCCTGTTGCAAGCATTGGGTCTACAACGATTAAAGTTCTTTTATCTGCGTCAACTGGAAGTTTGCAGTAATATTCAACAGGCATATGTGTTTCAGGGTCACGATATAAGCCGATATGACCTACTTTAGCATTAGGTACTAAAGTTAAGATACCGTCTACCATACCAAGACCTGCTCTTAAAATAGGTATTACGCCGATACTTCTACCTGCGACGAAGTTAGCCATCGTTTTACAAATAGGCGTTTCAATTTCTTTTGCTTCAAGCGGTAAGTCTCTTGTCACTTCGTAAGCCATAAGAAGTGAGATTTCGTTTGCAAGTTCTCTAAAATCTTTAGTGTTAGTTTCAGTCATTCTCATCATTGAAACCTTGTGTTGAATTAGTGGGTGGTCTAAAACGTGTAATTTACTCATAATTACTCCTAAGTTTATATTTTATTGCCCTAAGGCTATTATTTATCAAGTGAATTAATTTTTTCTACTCTTTTAGCGTGTCTACCGCCTTCAAATTCAGTAGTTAAAAATTTATCTACGTAAGATACTATATCTTCAGTTTTAGAAATTCTTGCACCAAGCGCGATTACGTTAGTATCGTTGTGTTTACGTGTAAATTCTGCAGAAAACAAGTCAGTCACGTGGGCGCAACGAACACCTTTAATTTTATTGGCGCATATGCTCATACCAATACCCGTTCCGCAAACTAAAATGCCAAAGTCAACTTCTTTATTTGCTACTGCTTTACTTACGGGAATAGCGTAGTCAGGATAATCGCAAGAATCTGTTGAATTAGTTCCAAAATCTATAACTTCGTGTCCATTTTGTGCTAAATAGTATATAATGGCGTCTTTTGCTTCAATTCCGCCGTGGTCACAACCAAATGCAATTTTCATAATTTCTCCTTTATATTTATATTATTTTAATATATATACTTATATTTGTCAATATATAATTTTGTTTTAAAGTGTAATTTAGGCTTTTTTGCACGCCTTAGATAGCCTATTCATTATGCCAACGTCAAGTTCAGTGTTAGTCACAACTTCTATGGCAATTATATAATCAGCAACCTTTTCGCCTTCTAAGAGTTTATAGTACAAATTTGATGCAATTTCTTCAGCGGTTTTACCAAGCGATAAAAAGTTTCCTTTAAGACAACTTAAAATCTCGTTATCGCATAAGAAATATGGTTTTTTACCCTGCTTTACTAAATCATCATAAAACTCTTGAGCCTTTTTAGTCTCTCCTCTACTAAATAACGCCGTTTCGCATTTTGGGGTGTAATGAGTATATTTAACCCCCGGAGAACGAACTTTGTCGTTTTCGCTATTACTAGCATACTCGCAAGAACCGACTACGCTTTCAATCATATTATGGGTAATAAGTCCACTACGTAAAATTCTAGGAGTTTTACCCGTCACGTCAAGTACGGTTGATTCTATACCGCCCGAACATTTGCCGCCATCTAATATAAGGTCAATACGTCCGTTTAAATCGTTAAAAACGTGCATAGCAGTGACAGGGCTTGTATGCTTAGAAAGATTGGCTGACGGGGCTGCGATAGGCATATCTACGTACTTTAAAAACGCTTGAGCGCTTTCACTAGACGGAATGCGTATTGCAAGAGTGTCAAGTCCGCAAGAAACCAGTTTACTAACGTTGTTTTTTGAACGGAAAACCATTGTAAGTGGGCCTGGTAAAAAGGCTTTAATAAGATTGTAAACGTAATCGTTATCAACGTAGACTAACTTATTAATGTCGTAGTCTTTATGCACGTGAACGATAAGCGGATTATCGCTAGGTCTACCTTTAACTTCGTAAATTTTTTTTATAGCGTTGTCGCTAGTTGCTAAACCGCCTAAACCGTAAACCGTTTCAGTAGCAAACGCTACAAGTTCTTCATTTGTTATTAAATTTTTAGCAATTTCTAAGGAACTATCGTTAATTTTAGAAATTTTTGTATTTTTATTAAAAAGCATCGTCTACGCCTTCAATTATATCGTCATTTGGTGGAATAACACCGTCGTCAAAATTTGGAACGTCGTTATCGTTAGGAACGTAGCCAAAATCGTCGTTAGATAATTTAGTAAAATTGTGCTTTGGTTCTTGTGGCGGAACGTAGCCGTATTTTTCGTCGTAAGTAATGTTAACGAATTTAGAAAGTTCGCCTTTAAAGAGCAAGTTGAACGAGCCCCTAGGACCAGAACGGTTTTTAGAAATAATAATTTCGGCTTCGTCTTTTTTAATTGGCTCGTCTTCTTCATTTTTACCAGTTTGAGCCATTTCAGGTCTATGTATAAACATAACAACGTCGGCGTCTTGTTCAATAGCGCCCGACTCCCTAAGGTCTGAAAGTATTGGCTTTCTACCTAACTTTTCACTTGTACGGCTAAGTTGTGAAAGTGCTACAACAGGAACTTTTAATTCTTTTGCTATCATTTTAAGTCCACGTGAAATTTCAGTAATTTCGGCTTGTCTGCTTTCACTATTTTTAGTTGCGTTCATAAGTTGGATATGGTCAACTACAATTAAGTCAAGTCTGCCGTTTTGTGCCTTAAGTCTACGGCATTTAGATAAAATATCAGTAACAGTCACTTGTGGAGTGTCGTCAACGAAAATATTTGCTTGGTCAACAAGCCTTTGAGCGTTCCAAATTTTAGACCAGTCGTCTTTATTTAATTGACCTTTTCTTGGTTTGTTGACACTTACACCGCTTATTGAACTGTACATACGCTCTGCAAGTTCGTTTTTAGACATTTCTAGCGCAAATACAGCACAAGTTGCATTCTTTTTAAGTGCAACGTGTTCAACGATATTCATAACGAATGTTGACTTACCTACTGACGGACGTGCTGCAATAATAATTAAATTGCCTTCGTGCAAACCGTTAGTCATTTTATCAAACATTGTAAAACCAGTGTAAAGACCTTGGTTATAATTTACGTCAGTTTGAATTTTTTGAAAGAGTTCAATTACTTCAGCAAAATTCTCTTTAATATTAGTAAGAGTTGTTTTAGATACGTTTTCTGAAATTTTATAAATTGAACTTTCGGCAAAATTAAGCGCAGTTGTAATATCTGAACTGTTTTTAGAATTTTTAATAATATCGTCGGCTGCGCGCATAAGTTTTCTTAAAATACTATCACGCTTAACGATATTAAGGTAATATTCGTAGTTTGATGACGATACGACGCTTTTTGTAAGTTCGGTAATATATTCAATACCACCCGCTTTATTTAAAGTGGTTTTCATTTCCATATTACCAACTAAACTATAAAGGTTAACGGTATTTCTTTTACCGCTTTTTCCGCTTGTTTGTTCAGTTTTATTCATAGTATCGGCAAGCGTGACAACGTCTACCGGAATATTA
>JAZRNF010000034.1:0-5144 GCA_045648085.1 Christensenellaceae bacterium
AATTTTACAATTTTTTACAATATGTGCCTATAAAATTTTACTAACATATTTACAAAATAGAAACTACATTATATAATAAAATTAAGATATATTATAGGGGGGGAGCGTATGGCTAAACACCTTTGTTTTGTTTTAGGCGCAGGTGGCGCTAGGGGAATTGCTCACATTGGTTTTTTGCAAGCAATGGAAGAAAACGGTATAAAACCGAACAGCATTATAGGTTGCTCTATGGGAGCAGTTGTCGGCGCGTGTTATTCCGTAGGAATAACCCCCCAAAAAATGAAAGAAGTTGCTGAAAGTTTAAAGTTTAAAGATATAGTTGATTTAACCTTTAACATATTTTCTAAAAAGAGTATTTTGCGCTCCGTTAAAATGAGAAATAAAATTGCGCATCTTGTAGATAATAAAGATTTTAGCGACACTTTAATTCCGTTTAAATGCGTGGCAGTTGACTTAAAAAAAGGGGTACCAGTTGCACTAGATAAGGGTAGTTTAGTTGACGCAGTTTGCGCAAGTTCTGCAATTCCTACTGTGTTTAGGCCTGTTGAAATTGATGGAATGGAACTTGTTGACGGCGCAGTTTTAGAAAGAGTTCCCGTAAGGTTTGCCAAAGACTTTAAAGCCGACGTTGTTATCGCAGTTGACGTTTTAGGCTCGCTTAATAAGTACGTTGAGACTAAAAACGTTTTGCAACATATGCTTAGAACTGTTGACGTTAACGACACTTATCATACTAAAAAATATTTAAGGTATCACAAGCCTGATTTGTATATAGAGCCTGACCTTGAAGATATGAGCCAATATAAAGTAGAACGCTTGTCGTTTGCCTACGAAGTAGGTTATAAAACAGGCTTAGAATATGCCGAAAAAATAAAAGAACTTATAAAATAAGACACTCTAACCAATTGTGTAATAGTCATAAGTAAAAAATTTCGCCCTAAACTATCAAGGGCGATTATTTTTTATTTTGCAAATCAATAAACTTAGAAATTTCGTCGTGTCTTTTTAAAACGTCTTGAATTGCTTTTGTATCATAGTGTGCCTTTATAACTTTATTAGCCTTTGGTTTATTAGAAATTTCTTGGTTTGCGTTATTACTCGCCACGGTTTTTATAAGTTTAGTTATAGAATTTAAGGCGTTTTCGTTAGTTGCTAGTTTAGAAAGAGAGTTAAATAAGCCAAATTTGTCCATATTATATTCCTTTTTATAAAATTAAAGAGTTTTTTATTAAAATTTATTGATTATTATAATAATTTGGTGTATAATAATTAGGCGTATATTTATAATGTATAAATATGCTATTAAAAAAATAATTATTCCATCACTTCAGAGGGGTTTTTAATGAAAAAAGTTATCTTAACAATTATTTCTGTAATATTAATGTCAGTTATGCTTGTAGGTTGTGCGGACAAAACTACAAAACTTAGCGACGTTGGTGGTGACGTTGTGGCTACTAGCAACGGTACTTTTGCCGTTGAAAAGGGTAATTACGTTTACTTTATAAACGGTAAAGAAGCGGTGACAAGTGATAACGAATTTGGTGACGTTGAAAAGGGCGCTCTTGTTCGTGTTAATAAAAACGACCTTAAAAACGCTAAAGGCGAAAATGCAAACGTTAAAATTGAAACCGTTATACCTAAACTTTTATTAAGTGCGTCGTATAAAACTGGTTTATACATTTACGATAACTACGTTTATTATGCAACTCCATCTGATATTAAAGACAAAAAGGGTAATATCCAAAACACTCAAACTCAATTTTATAGGTTTGATTTAGAAAAGGGTAAAACTGATAAAACTCATATTGCAGTAGCAACTGATAACACAACTGAATATAGATTTGTTAAAAACGGCAATACGGTATATTTAGTTTTCGTTGATAGCGTGACTGATAGTGAATCAAACACTACTAGAAAATTAGTTGTATACAACGCTGATAAAAGGGAAAAGGTTTACGAGTCTTTTGAGTATGAAGAAATGCTTATGGCTGAAGACAATTCTAGCACGGTATATCTTACAAAATACGCTTATGATGAAATAAATAAAAAAGACTTTGCTTATCAAGAAATTTACAAATACGTAATTGGTGAAGATAAGGTTGGCGACCCTATTATAAGCGGTTCTCCAGCAAGTATGGGTTTATTACAAGGTGTCACCTTCAACCTTATTAAAAACAACGGTGAATACCTTATTTATAAGCAATCTGGTATTGATACGTCTAACCAAAGCATTATTTATGCAGCCCTTAAAAACGACGGAACTAAAACCACTTTAGGTGGTAGCAATACTTATATAGACGCTGTATTTGCAGGCGAAACTTATATTAAGTCTTTAGAAGAAATTTATTACGTTGACCAAACTGAAGCAATTGGCGGACTTGTTAAATTCAATTACACTGAATTACAACAAGCAACTGATATGAGACACGGTAGAACGCTTATTTGCAAAGACGTAAAGGGTACAACTTTAAACTTTGTTGACGGTGATTATTTATATTTCTCTAATTCAGAAGGCGCATACTTTAGATGTGATGTTGAAGGTAAAAACTACGCTCAATTAAATGCAAGCGGTTTACTTACTCCAACTGATTGGTATCTTCCAAGAGTTATTAAAGTAGACGAGCAAGAGTTTTTAATGGGCATATACAGTAAAGATATCTTTAAGTCATACGTTTACGTGACGGATATTACAAATGCAGGTACTGACGAATATAAAGAAGAAATTGAAAAATTAGCAGAAGATACAAAAGAAAACGTTTTAGCGTTATCTTATACGCGTATTGCTAAAATGACTTCAAGTGACAAATCGGCATTTGAAACGGAAATAGAAGATTATCAAGCAGAATAAAATTTAAGTCCGCCACCTTTAAGTGACGGACTTTTTACAGGTTATGAAAATATTATCTTACGACATAGAAAGTACTACGGGCAACCATTGTGACGGCAGTATGTGTTCTTTTGGATACTGCCTTTCTAACGAAAATTTTGATATTTTAAGACAAGAAGATATCGTTATGAACCCTAAAACCCGTAGGTTTGAAAATAGAATACCACTACACTACGAAAAGGCGTATATTAAGGCTCAACCAAGGTTTAATGAGCATTACGAAAAGATAAAAACTCTTTTTAGCGAAAACGATTTAATAATAGGCTTTTCAGTTTCTAACGACGTTGACTTTTTGAATAACGCTTGTGAAGTTTACTCGTTAGATAAAATTGACTATGAGTTTTTAGACGTTCAACTTTTATACAAAACAGTGTTTAAAAAGCCTACTTTATCGGCATTATCTACTATCGCTGAAGAATTAGGTATAGAGTATCTTGCACATAGGTCTGACGAAGATGCTAGGGTCACGCTACTCGTTTTAAAACATATCGTTAACTACGTTAACCTACCAATAAAAGAAGTGTTAAGAAAATACTCTATAACGCTAGGCACTAACAAAAACGGTGAAAGTATGCCTTGCACTAACGGTACTTTAACAAAAAAAGAAATCAACTATTTACTCCTTAAATTCGTAGAAAAAAACTATCGTCACTCAAGGCGTTATAAAGGAGGGTTATCGTTTAAAACCTTTTCTTTTGAAGACGGCATAAGGTATGGCGATATTGATAAGTTTAGGCAAATTATAAAAAGAATTTACGACCTAAACGGAAGAATAGGCAGTATTGAGTCTTCTAACGTCTTTGTCAAATTAGACGATAGCACATTACAAGAAAAGGTGCAAAATTCACTAGACGAAAGGAATAAAGGCAAAACTAGAATTACGGTTATCACTCTTAGCAAACTACTAGAAACTTTAAAGGAATTGCCAACGCTTGATTTTTCAAGTGATGACGACCTTATTAAAGAGCATAGATTAGAAATATTAAATAATCGTAAGCAAAGAAGACTAGAAAGAATAGAAAACAGAAAATCTACAAAAACAGAAAACCAAGAAAAAAAGGCTTAACAAATCTAACTAAGATTGTTAAGCCTTTTGATTTTTTTAACTACTTTATATAGCCCACTTTACAATATTTCAATTCCGTATTTTCTTGCTTCGTCTTCTAAGCCGTCAGGCCAAAGCGAAACTTGAACTTCGCCGATATGTGCTTTTTGTAAAATAAACATACAAAGCCTTGATTGACCAATGCCACCGCCGATAGTTAAAGGAAGTTCCTTGTTGATAATTGCTTTATGGTAATCAAATTCAAGCCTATTATCCATACCCCTTTCCTTAACTTGTGAAACGATAGAAACTTCGTCTACTCTTATACCCATACTAGAAAGTTCAAACGGAGCGTCTAAAAGTTCGTTATAGAAAAGTATATCGCCGTTAAGTGACCAATCGTCATAGTCAGGCGCACGGCCGTCGTGTGGTTTACCGTCTCTTAACTTGTTGCCAATTTGCATTAAAAATACAGTTCCATACTTTTTAGTAAGTTCGTATTCCCTTTGCTTACCTGTTAAAGTAGGGTATAATTCTTCCGCTTCGGTAGTAGTTATAAATTTAACCTTGTTAGTTAAGTTTAAAGAAAGGTTTTTAAAGTTCTTTTTAGCAAGTTCGTTAACTTCGCATATAGCGTCTACGATAGTTTGTACGGTGCTTTTTAAATACTCTACGTTTCTTTGGTCACGTTCAATAACCTTTTCCCAATCCCATTGGTCTACGTATATAGAGTGAACGTTGTCAATAGTATCGTCTCTTCTTATAGCGTTCATATCGGTATATAAGCCGTTATCTCTAGTAAAACCGTACTTTTTAAGAGCAGTTCTTTTCCATTTTGCAAGAGAGTGAACTATTTCGGCATTTTTACCGTCTAAACCAGACACGTCAAACCTAACTGCTCGTTCAACGCCGTTAAGGTCGTCGTTAAGACCGGTATTTGAAAATACTAAAATTGGTGCTGAAACTCTAGTTAAATTAAGTTTTTCAGCAAGAATTTTTTCAAAATTATCTTTAACGAACTTTATGGCTACTTGAGTAGTTATAAGGTCAAGTTTATTTTCGTAATTTTTTGGTACGTATAAGTTTTTCATAAAAACCCCTAAACAAATAATAAAAATCATATAAATAATACCAATTTTTTAAGTTATAGTCAAGTAATTAGAATACCTTTTAAATATTACAAATACATTATATATAGGTATATTATGGGTT
>JAZRNF010000035.1:0-30755 GCA_045648085.1 Christensenellaceae bacterium
ACACGCTGAGGCGTGATGATATACCATTGCTTTCGCAATGGATAAACAAAAAAGGAACTTTTTTCTTATAAATGGTCAGTCGGCGTAATTTTGAGTTTGTAAACTATAAACATAAAAGGCGAGAAATTTCTCGCCTTTTAAGGTTCTTAAAATTAGATATGTATTACATTTGCTCCAGATAATATTATTAAACAGTATTTTTTGGAGCAAATAAACAACTTTATAATAGATTTGCTCCGAATAGTTGTATTTTTCACAACTTTCTGGAGTAAATCTTACTTTCGAAACTTAAAAATTTTTTGTTTTTCGAAAGCGATATGATATATGGGTTTCCCATATGCTTTAAGGCAAAAAAGTGAAGTGTGGCACTTTTCTTTACCTGCTTCGATTTTACCCCATTTTGTGGCATATTTACAAAGTTAAAATCGCAAAAAATATTTATGTTTTGGTAATTGCCTGCTTAATTAAAGTGTCTTACTTGGAATACTTTTTATAATCATAAACTGTAACCAATCTTCTATAATCCGTGCTTTTTTTATCTCCAAACCCCATTATATATTGTTTTGCTTCGTCTAAATCTATATTTCCTTTATAAATATAATAAGCTATCTCCGTGTTTAGCAAAGACGTCAAAATCTGTTCTTGCACATCTTTTATACTTTTAACTTCACTATGGCATCTTTCTTTATGATTTTTAAATATCGTTTCTAACTTGCTTTTTTGTTGCTTTTTTAATTTTGGTAAGTCATTAACTTCAGAGCAAACAGTATGAAAACCAAAAGCTGGAAAAAATTGAGTTGAAGATATGTGTAATTTGTCTATTCCTTTTATAATACCTGATATTTTATTTTCTATGATATCAAAATATTCCATCATCATATCATTGGCGTCTTTATGAATATAAATATTTTCTTTTTTGCCAATCGCTAATATTTTTTCACTATTAGGCAACCCTTCTAAATCATCCGTAATAGTTACTTTAATGTTTCCGCCTTCATAAATTTCCTTAACAATATTTTGAACCTTTCGTATATCCATTACCGATACAGGAAGGGATAAATTTTCAATTGCATTATATATCGCAGAAAACTTATCGGTTTTTAGCTTATTTATACATATTCTAACATTTGACTCCAATTCAATATCATGCTCTACTACATCTTCATTAATGGAATCTTTATCATACTCTATCAATAAAAAATTGTCTCGTATTTTTTTTGCCTCTTCAGAATTAACTTCCACATAATTAAAAATCGTTTTTAAAATAGCTTTTATATTCTCATCGGCAACACTATATCCGATAAAAATAATTGGGTGATGAATGAAAAGAGATAATAACTGAGCGCGAATCAATTCGTATCTGCTGTTGAATAAATTATAATCATTTTCGGTTAAAATAATCTTTTCCGCATTTCGTGATGAGCCATGTATTTTATATACTGAACCATAGGGATTGCTTAATAATATATCGTTACCCACTAATGGAATGAATCCAAGAATATCTTCTACTAAACAATCATAATTTGTGGTAATAATTGAACTGATGTTCTTTTTTGCCTTTTTTAACTCTTCTACTTCTAGAACTTTTTCTTGTCTTAATCGTAATTCGCTAAATATTTTAGACACATAAAGTTTTAATCGTGAAATTTTTACATTATTTCTAATATTTTTGTAATAATCATCATTTACTTCCTTAAACTGCCCATTTCTATTTTGTTCACAGTATTGTTCAAAATCTTTCTCTAAATCTAGAGAAAGCTTTGCGTAATTACACGTACCATTTATAAGATATCTCCCTTTTAACTCAAGGAAATACTCTTCACTTTTTATATCGGTAGAGATTTTTTCTAACAAGCTTTCCCATGTGTATGAATTTTCCAAATATCTCAAACTCATTCCCGTTCCCCAAAATAAAATAGGGTGGTTTTTGTATTTCTTTATAAAGTCATTAATATGCACGGTTTTCTCCTTTGTTAATTGCTATTTCTTTTTATAAAACCTTCAATGTTTTCTTGCTTACAATCATTTTGCGTTGCTTTCGCAGTCTTAAATCGTTCTTTGAAATTAAACCTACCTGAATAGTCAATTTTCTCGGTAAAAGATACAATCGTATCGATGCAAGTTTCAAACTCCTTAATTAAAGCATTTATAACGTCACATAATTCTTTATCACTTGAAGTTACCTGACTTTCAGGAATTCCATTTTGCAAGTTTTTGATTTTTGACTTATTGACAACAATATCTAGATATGTACAATCACTTAAAGTTTTTTGAACAGTATCAATAAGAAACTTATTGAAATTCGTTCGAGCTACAAACAAGGCTTGTTTTTTACAATAAGTCGTATAATCAACACTAAAATAAACATTCATTTGATAACCTACGTGCTGACATAGCTCTTCTAACAGTTGCTCTGTTACCAATCTGTTTTTATCCTTTAACAATTCGGTTAACATCGTTTTTGAAGACATAAAACGGGCTATCATTTCTGTACAACAATTGTATAGGGAGTTTTCCGCTTGAGTTTTATTTAAAAAATATTTTTGTATTTCACATATTAAAACAACAAGAGTGCTTGCAAAAACTCCACTAAATATAGCCAATAAAAAGTCATTAGATAACCACTTAATATTAAACCACTCATAAGATATGTTTAAGCAAATTGCAAACGTCGCAACGAAAAAGCAGGCACTTACTATTGCTGTATTTTTTATAACTTTCAGGTTTGTACTCATTTTTTACTCCTTTTCATTAGCATCTATGAAAATAATTTGTCATAATAAGTATTTAATATTTTTTCTATTTCTTGAATATTGCTTTGCTTTTCTATTATATTATTTCTAAAAATAGAAATAGCGTCATCAATCATTTTAACTTTATCATTATCAAAAATAGGCACATAGAAATCATTAATTTTTTCTATTTTTAAATGAGGAATTGTAGCAGCAATAACAGTTTTCATTTTTGCTTGATTCTTAATTATTTCTTCATGTGAAAGGATAGCAAAAAGATAATTGCTAGAAATCTTGCCTTTTGAACGTAAGACAGCAAAACCAGAACTTGGTACAATGCTATTATCTAAATTGATAATCCCAACTTCTCCCACCTTGCCATCTTTAGAAAAAATTATATCTCCACTTCGTAAATCAGGACATTTATTTTTGCTCGCGATTTGAGTAGAAACATAATAATCAGGCGCATAGTCTATTTCATGGTTATATATATCCGAGGTTCTTATAAATGGAACATCGTCAACACTCTTCTCCATTTCGATTAAATAGTTTTCACTACCAACTTCTACACCTTTTTTAATGGGAAATACTAAATCACTTAATTTTTCATAGTGAAAACCATTCTTTATTCTATTAATTGTTTGAATATAAGTAGGATTATAACAAGAAGGACTCCAAAGATTGTTTTCTATCAGCAAATCCCTCGTTGTGGTAGTTAAATCTCCTTTGAAAGTTACACCATAAAATTCAGTATTTATTATTTCTTGAGCTTCCTTAAATGCACGATAAGCATTGCGATTACATAAAAGAAGTTGTTTAACCTTATCCTCAATAGTTGCCATTGTTGCTTTGTCAAGCAAAATAACCTTAATTTCTTTTGTTTGGTTGTGAGTTAATTCTACACGTGTATCACCGTAGGAAGCTATGCACATTTGTCTTTTTCCAAATTTTGAATTTAAATATGCACATAAATATTCGCTAGAAACATGCTTTGTAGGATGGATTTTGGACAAATGTTGGCTTATCGTTTCATTTTCATTAAGTTCATCTATTAATGTAAAATTGCCCAATTTATCAAAAGTTGCTTGAGTCCTCGCAAAGCAAATATCTCCTTGCTGTAAAACCATTTTTGATTTGGCTTTTTCTTTTGATATAAATACAGAATCAGACATGTCAACAATATATTTTTTCATATCTCCAACACGTAAGTATCTCAAACCTATATCAACATACGTATCAATGTATGAACCACTATCAATTGTAGGAGACACTTCCTCAATTGAGAATATTTTTTCTCCCTTTTTTGACAACTCATTTAGTTGCTCCACAAGATAATAATACTGCGCGCTAAATCTATTATCATATCTGCAACGTATTTTATTTGAGTGTTGTGTTGTTATAATTACAGACATATTTTACCTCTTAAAATTCAACGTTATTGTCTTCGCACCATTTCTTAAACAAATGTGGAATTTCTTTTATATCATCAGAATCTATCTCTTTCCCTCTTCTATCATGACCACAAGTTTGTGCTATACACATAAATACAGGATAATCCTCTTTCAACTCTTCAGCCGTTGCCTTTTTACATAACAAAACAGAGGTTTTTGTTCCCGTGTTAGGCAAGAAAGTTTCCAACGGCAAATCTATTACGCCAATAATTTTTACACGGTCTAAAAGCCACGAACGAAGGTAACTTAAACTCTCATTACCAAAACAACCGTCAGGAAGTACTATTGCCATCTTTCCTTTTTCATTAAGGAGTTGCAAACAGCGCTCAATAAATAATATTTGGGGAGCCTCTTGGTCTTTAATTTTTCCTTTTACGTATTCATTCGTGTTTTTATCTTTCTTCCATTTGTATGCTAATTCATATTGTTTTAACTTTTCTTCACCTTTGACTGTAATATTTTTACCAAATGGAGGATTTGTTAAAACTATATCAAATTTATGTAAATCAATTCTTTGACGAGCTAAATCAGACCATTTTTCAGTTCTATCTAAACTATCCTCACAAAAAATACCACTTTTGCCATCGCCAATAATAGCCATATAAGCTTTACATACTTTTGCAAGAAAGTAGTCTTTATCAATACCACGAATACAGTTAAATGCCACATCTGTTTTTTCGGCTTGTAAAACTAAATCATTCCACCCGTATTCTACAGCTTGTTCGTCTAGTTTTTTCCAAATATATCTCAATGTTTCTACCAAGAAACCACCACTACCACAAGCGGGGTCTATTATTAAATCCGTATTGCTGGGATTAACTATTTCTATAATCATTTTTATTACATTTCTAGGAGTAAAAAATTGACCTTGTCCACCTTTTAATGCATGGTCGATAAATACTTCAAAAGCATCGGCAATAACATCTCTTTCAGCATCCATTAAGCAATAATGCTGCAATTCACCAACCACATAAGCAATTGAATCATTGTCCAACGTAATCTTATCATCAGCATCAATAACATCTTTGTAAACTTTCTTAACGTTTTTAAATATGTTTTGAACTCTATCTGCAACAATTTTTTTATCTTCTTTTATTCCACTTCTAAAAGATACCATATCGTCAGGTTTAGTAAATTTTTCATCATAAATTTTACAAAAAACAATGTTAATCAACTGCTGTGCTAAGACCTCATCTCTTGTTGCACCAACAGTATTTCCTGCAAGATAATTTCTAATAGCCTTAAATGTTGATTTTAAATTATGTGCTTTTACTAAATTTTTTCTTTTATATTGACCAATGTCTTCTAATCTTTGTCCATATTGAGGAATATTTGGAATATCTTCGAAGAAAACTTTTCCATCTTTTTCTACTTTGTGCAAGAAGAGTCTTTCTTCACCATTAAACCAAACACCTAAATATGCTTTTGAAAGGCGCATGTAGTCTTGTAATTGAGTCTTTCCGTCTTCACGATTTTTCTTTTTACACTCTACAATGATGTATAAATTATCGTCGTCAATGTTTTCGCTAGAAAAAACTGCTATATCCACAGGATATTCTTTTGTTTCGTCAGAAGGTCTCGCTTTCACACGAAATTGAGGGTGAGTTATTATGTTATTCTTAGGGTATTTATAGTCGTTTACCAATGATTGCGCAAAAACTTGCACGGCTTCAATTTCTTCGGGGGTTGCATTAACTTCTCTTCCTGAAATAAAATCAATAATTTTTTCTGCCATTTTAATTTTCTCCTTTGTTTCCCTACTATTGTAATTGCTTAGTTATTTCTATAAAGAATTCTTTGCTCCATAAGTCTAACTTTGACTTGTCTTTAACAAATGGAAGCACGTCTTCTTTTGCTTGTGCAAAATCCATATTAGAAAATCTTTCGTTTAATAAGGTTTTTAAGTTCTCTATAGTTAAGTCGTAATCTTTAGCAATATATTGAGATTGCACTAATTTAGCCTTTAAGTTTACAAGATTTACCTTAGCGCCCATTGCTAAAAAGAATACGTAGTCGTAAAAATCTCTTCCTTTTACTCTTGATTTCCAATTTCTACATAAACATGCGTGAATTTTGCCTGCAAAAAGCGACGGCATATCGTAAAGCCTTACTTGATACGGCGACGGCAACAAACCAAATTTTGTTTCAAAAGTTGCGCCCATAGGCGGGTTTATATCAACCTCAAATTTAATACTAATTAATTCATCTTTATTGATAATATTCGTGTCGTTAGACTCTTCGTAGAAAGTAAGGATATGTTCTTTAGTATTTCCTTTCAAAAAAGCCGACTTAATGTTTGAATCAAAGGATTTCAGTTTTTCTTTCACTATAAAATTTAGCCCTAAAGACTTTGTTTCGTTCTCTATATAAGAAAAATATTTAGTCAAGTCAAACTCAGGGTTTTGCGAAACAAGTGAAAAATCTAAATCTTCACTAAATCTATCTAACCCATAGAAAATCCTAAGCGCAGTTCCGCCGTAAAAAGCGGCATCTTTAAAAAAACCGCCACGAGAAAGCCCACAAAGAACAACTTCTTGCACTATTTCTTTAATAGCATTTTTCTTATCGTCTATATCTCTTATTTGATATTTTGAAAGCATTTGAGCTAAAACTTGTTGCATATTATCTCTCTTCTCCTATAAGCTTTACTAATAAATTTAAGTTCGTTGAACGATATAACGGTGCCATTTTTAATATATCTTCCATATTTAACTTATTAAAAGCATCTTCGTCGATTCGCAAATCTTCAAAAAGCAACTTTTTTAATTCCTTAATACCTGTAACAGGCGATATTGTATAAAGTTTATCACAAAGCGCCTTTTCTGGTGTTGCCACTTGGTAAGAATACTGTCCGTCCATAATGGCGATAACACCTAAGCTAAAAACTTCTTTAGGAACATCTCTATAAATAAACGTTCCAAATCTATTTTTATACGTTTTTATTTTTCTCTTATTGAACGTAGCACAAGTAATCGTATGATAAACTGCTTCAGGAATAAGCCCACGATTATGCAAAACAAAATCAAAAGATATATACGATGGACCGTAAATAAATTGTGCCAAATTGTGTCCTCTTGCATTAGGGTCAGTTTCATATATCCCTTTAACTAAAGGAAACAATTTGCCATTTTTAACGTCTCTTAAAATTCTGCCCTTGGGGTCAGAAAGAGAACTATAATATTCCTTTAGTTGTTGTGTTGTAATAATCATTGATTTCCTCCAGATAGTTGTATTATACCACACTATTTGGAGAAAATCAACAGGTTTACAAAATATTCGCTCCAAATAATTGTGTTTTTCGCAACTTTCTGGAGCAAATATTTCTTTCGAAACTTTAAAATTTTTTATTTTTCGAAAACAACGTTAAGATTGTCACGAATTTTATATACTTTTCGTGACAAAATTTTAACACTACCTTGCACGATAACTTGCATGCTGTAAAGAAAGTGGCGTTAATTTAGAGGCTGTAATGCTATGGGCAGGCCACGAAGAAGACAGCGACGTTAAATCTTCACGTGTAAATCGTGGTTATACCGTTTATAGTACCGATTATTTAAAGTCTGAAGCGCAAAAGGTAAACTATATCGTAGATATAACGTGAGTTTTATTCCCAACTTACACCCAACTTTTAAAGGTTATTACCCCTTTTTAGCATAAAAAAAAGCATTTTGTCGCAATTTTTAAAAAACTTAAAATCTACGATAAAATGCTGTTTTTTGGCTGGGGTGGAGGGATTTGAACCCCCGAAATGACGGAGTCAGAGTCCGTAGCCTTACCGCTTGGCGACACCCCAATTTTATACTTGCTATAACTTTTAAAACGGTTATTGCAAGCGTTTTTATTTCTTTGAATTTTCGTATTCTAGTAATCTTTTTTCGTAAGTCTCTTTATCTTCAATAAGAGTAAATTCGCCACTAAACAAAGCGTTTATTAAATCTTTTTCGGTAGATACGTTATCGTTTACTATAATTCCTGCAGTTATAGGTTGGTCTTCGTGGTGAAAGTCTGTTCCCGATAATTTAATTAAGGAATTTTTTTCACAAAAATCTAACGCCAAATCGTTATGGTTTTTATGGTGATAATGCCCGTTAAACGACTCTGCCCCATGCATATATTGTGGGTCGCCTTGAATAACGCCCGTCCTGAAAGGGTGCGATTGATACATAAAACCCTTTTTTTGATTAACAAGTTCAAAAAGTTCTTTTTGATTTAAGTTGAAAATTTTATCTTCTCTATAAAAAACTTCCTTATCAAGACCAAGCACAACGTATTCCGTTCCGTTTATGGTTCTTTCGTCTTTAACCCTAACTTCTACACCAAAAAATGCCCTTATTCCATTTTTATTGCAAAGGTTTTTAAAATTATCAAAATCGTTAAAAAACCAGTCTAACTTTTCTTTGCAAGTATTACCTTGCAAATAGCAGTCGTAAACGTGCTTTTGAAAATGATTAGTGACTACAATTCCCTTGTACCCCATATCTTTATAAAATTTAACGATTTGTTCGTTTGGCGTAGTAGCGCAAACGCTAGTACCATACGTATGGCAATGAGTTTCTAACTTAAACATTTGACCACCTTTTTTGATAAGATAACTATAACAAAATTTTTATATTTTTTCAAGCATTTTACACCTTTAAAAAATAAAAAGACCTAACCGTTTAATAAACGATCAGGTCTTTTTAAGAATACTTTGCTAATTTTTTTATAAGTTTGCCTACGTATTCGCTAAGAGTTATTCTTTCACACGCAGCAGGTTGGCGTGATACGAAATTAAGTAGATAAGTTTCAAACTCATCGGCGAACTTTTCGTCGTCTAATTCAGGGCTTTTGCTTTTTAGTTCGCCAGTTAATTCTTTTAAATAGTTTATATCAATATACCCTTGATATACGCTATAACCTTGTTCAACGCAGGATAAATACTCTATGCTTTTAGGCGTTTTTTCTTTGTCGCTTTCTATATCTAAGGGCGATAATACTATTTTGTTTTTTGACCTTTCTTTTCTATATTTGATATAGACGGCAATTAAACAACTAAAAGAAATTATAAAAAGTAGAAAAAAAGAGTAAAACAAATAGTCAACTAAGGTAAATTCAGTTATGGGTTTTAATAAATAATTTAATAATGACATACGTTTTAATTGTAGCCCATTATTAAAAGTTTTAAACGTCTACTTTTACAACTTTTTCTTGTAAAATGTTTACAAGTAAAACTTTTGACACTTTTTTATTTAAAACGGTTTCTATTGCACTTTTATAAAACTGCATTTGTTTTTTATAGGCTTTTACAAAATCTTCTTCGCTTTCTATTTTAGAAAGTTTGTAGTCTAAAAGCCAAACTTCGTTTTCTAAAACGACCATAAGGTCAATTATACCTTGAATTAAAATCTTTTCTTCACTGTCGTAACCAACGTCTTTAGCGTTTACAAAATAACAAAACTTTTGCTCTTTATATAGCGTTTTGCCTTTAATTTCGTCAAACACACTCATTTTGAGTATGCTTTTTAATTTGTTTACGTCAATAAGGTCTAACTGCTCACTAGTTATAAGCCCACTATTTGCAAACGACGCTAACTCTTCTTCTACCCTATCATCGTCAAAAGAACTAAGTTCAAAAAACCTATGATATGCCGTACCTGTTTCACTATCGCTTTCACCAAATAAATTTGTGACTTTATAATACTCGTCATTATCGTTAAGCGCAGAAACAGACTGTTTTACCGGCATTGTAGTATCGGTTTTATAAGGGTACTTAAACGACAAGTTTTCTTTTAACGTTTTAGTGACGAAAACGTCTTGTTCTTTTCCTAATACATGCGTTTTTCCAACTTCGTCTTGAGTTTCTTTTATTAAATTTTCTTCCGTATAAGTTAAAGGCTCTTTAACGACTGTTGCATCTAAGCAAGACAAGAATTTTGCCTGACTTTTAGCATGCGAAAAATCTGCTAGTAATGGCATTTCTTCTAACTCTTCATTTACTATTATATGGAGTTCACATTTAGCCCTTGTCAACTGAACGTATAATAACCTTGCTTCTTCACGCGCTGTGTTTTCATCAAACCTGCTTTTTAAATACGTCCTTGCAGGGCCTTCGCTTACAGTCATATTTTCTAGGTTATAACTCTTTGGCGCTAAGCCGTACGTTCTATCCATTAAAACTTCTTCACCTTTCTCTTGATAGTTAAAACGCTTGTTTATACCCATGGCTATAACGACAGGGAACTCTAATCCCTTTGAAGAGTGTGCGGTCATAATTTTTACCGTGCCCTCGCCCTCGGATTCCGAAACGGTAATATCGTCAAAGGCGTCTAATAAATAGTCGTAAAACTCTAGTACGGTTAATGCCTTTCCGCCCAAAGTCGCTTCGCCGATAAACCTTTCAACCCTAGCAAGTTTAGACTTTCCGTTTTGAGTTAATTTTAGTTTAATATCAAAATTGCTTTCTTTGATAACACGCCTTAAAACTTCGCCCGCCGTTTGATACTCGCTTACTAAACGAATTTTATCAAACCATAAAATAAAGTCTTCAACTTTTTTTGCTAGTTCTACGTGTGCAGTGCTTTTAATAACGTTTTGTAAACTTTCAAACAACTTGACCTTTTTACCGCCTATTTTTCTAATTAAAGAAAGTTCACTTTCGGTAAAGTTTTTAAAATTAAGCATAACCGACGCTAAAGCAACGTCGTTTTCTAAAGAATATATCGCTTGAATAACGCTATAAACAGCCTTGACTTCAGGATAGCCTGATATGCTGTTTTTAGCCCCTGATGATACGGGAATATTGTGTTCAACAAGCGTTTTTACTAACCCTTCTTCAACTCCTACTAACGAACGTAAAAGAATACATACGTCGCCATAGGTGATAGGTTTATATTCCTTAGTTTTAGCGTCGTAATACTTCTTTTCGTAAATTAAATCGTTTATTAATTTGACTACGAATAAATCTTCGCTATCGTATTCAACGGCTTTTTTAACGTTAGAGTTTTCAATAACTGAATACACACCGCTTAAAGTTTTTGACTGCTCTTTTGGCTTGCTTTCTTTTTCAACAACGTGAATAACCACGTCGCCTTCGTACGTGCCGTAGTCCGCACTAGAAATCATTGGATTACAAGAGTAGTCGGAGTCGTAAAACCCGCCGTCAGTCGTCATTACTCTATTAAAAATGTTGTTTACGGCGTCAATAACTTTTTTAGAACTTCTAAAATTATCGTTTAAACTTACGGCTATTCCGCCTTGCTTTTTAGAGTATTTTTCAACTTTATTTATAAAATATTTAGGATTACAACCCCTAAAACCGTATATGCTTTGCTTACTGTCGCCAACCATAAACAAGTTGTCGTTTGCTAAAAGTGATATGATTTTTTCTTGAACGCTATTTACGTCTTGATACTCGTCAACGAAAATATATTTATACGAATTTTTTACACCGTTTAAAATCTCTTCATTTTCAAAAAGTTTTAACGTTAAGAACTCTAAATCGTTAAAGTCTACGTAGTTTTCTTCCTTTTTTAAAAGGTCGTATTTTTCTTTAAATTTTTTAGTGATATTTATAAGGGCATTTATTATTTTAAAGTATTGCTCTATATCGTAAAACTCGTCTACTTCAGTACTAGAGTCGCTATTATTTCTAGCAATATGCTCTAAGTTTAACGACTTATTTTTAACGTCATCTAAACTGTTTTCAGATAAAGAAAAGTTGTAAATTTTTAGTATTATATCTTTAAGTTTGGTGTCTTTTCTCTTTGATGCATACAAAGTCAAGAGCATTAAAAACTCCTCGTTGCCTTCTTCGTAAAGTTCGCTAAAGAGTTCGTCTATTGCTAAAAGTGAAAACTTTTTAGCCTTTTTTTCGTCTAAAATTTCAAAGTTGGCGTCAATATCTATAACGTAAAAAAACCTTTTTAATAAGTCGCTTAAAAATGAGTGGATAGTAGAAATGGACGCACTAGGAACTTTAGAAAGTTCGCTTTTATATCGCAAATCACCCGTTTCGTTAAACTTGTCTATAAGTGCTTGTTTTAACTTTTCTTTCATTTCGTTGGCGGCAAGGTTAGTAAAGGTAGTCGCCAATATTTTTTCTACCCCTACACCCTTTTCGGCAACTAGATTTATTATTCTTTGAATAATTACAAAAGTTTTACCAGAGCCTGCAGATGCCGACACTATTATGTTGCCTTTATCGTGATAAATGCACTCTTTTTGCTCTTTTGTAATATTTAATTTATCACTCATTTTTAGTCTCCTTTAATTGACTATCAACTGCGCTAATAATAGTGTTTTTGCTTACTCTACTTGCAACCCTTTCTCCATTACGCTTCGCATCAAAACCACACATTCCACCGTACTCACAATAGGTGCAAGCCCCTTCGTATGGGGTTGGCTTTATAAAGCCTTTCGTCATTTCTTCAACTCCCTTTTCGGCAATTTTAACGGCGTAGTCAAGGTATTTTTTCATTTCGTCTTTAGTTAGCGTTTCAGACCTTTTTGCTAAAGAACCGTCTTTATTTATAGATATTGCCACGTGCTCGCTTTTTTTCCCTTTGTCTAAAGAGCAGTCTGTTGCTTCTATAATTTCTTCTTCGTCAACGGTTTTACCACGCATTAAATAGTTCCTGTCTTCTTTTTTAGAAAAACCGTCGTGCACAGGAAAATAATACGCTCCGCTAGGCTTTAATTCTTCGCCGACAAACGCGTTCATATAAAGGTAAAGTTGAATTTTTCTACCCGTGTAAAAACTTTCGTCACTACTAGAGATAGTTCCCGTTTTATAGTCAATAATTCTTATGTTGTCGTTATACCTGTCTATTCTATCAACCTTGCCTTGCAACTTATACTCGCACCCGTTTGCGGTAAGTTTTATAGGTTTAAAGGTCTCTTTTTCGCCAAACGGTACTTCTAGTAAGTATGGTTTAAACAATGAGTTTTTAAAAGAATTAAAAATTGCATAGCACACCCTTTTACTCTCTTTTTCTAATTGATAGAACACAAATTTATATTGTGGCTTGTTTAAAAATTTAGCGTAATCAGGCTCGCTTAATACTTCTTTTACAACCTTCTCTACTAAAATATTAGACTCTTTTAAATCGCTAACCGTATCAATATTAGACACGTATTTTTCAACGACTGAGTGAAGTAAAGTTCCCGTTTCGTAAACTTTCATTTCTCCTGATTCGTTGTCTTGCAATTTTAATACGTTTTTAACGTACGAATTATATGGGCAGGTAAAATATTTTTCTAACGCCGTTGCGCTAACGAAACCGTTATAAAAATAATCGTTGTCGTCTTCATTTAATTCTTTTGAAGGCTCTTTATAAGAGTATATTAAGTTGGCGTTTTCTTTTAACTCGTCTAGCCCTAATTCTTCAACCGCTTGGTTAAAAGACGGCAATAAAATTTTAGAAGTTTTGTCGCTACTTTTTATATCTGCTACCGCACTTGCAAGTTCTTTGTATATAGTTCTAGGAGAAGAAAAAGCACTTAAATACCTTTCTTTTTCTTCTTCGGTCACAAGTTTATCTAAACTTTTACCCTTGCGCTCCTTTTCCGGCTCAATTTTAAAAATCTTTTCAAAATATTTTACCACTTCGCTTTTAAAACTCTCTTTGCCGTCGTTAGTCGTTTGAGAGTAAGATAAAAACATCTTTTCGTTAAACGACATAAGCGAAAGGGCAACGCTTTCCTTTTCCCTTTTATTTACGAACTCTATTTTAGGCTCTACTATAATTTTAACCTTGTCAAGTTCCATAAGGTCGCTATCCGTTAGAAGCGCTGTGTCACTTTTAGCAAAAGGAACGTCGCCATTTAACCCGACTACGAATAAGTTTTTAACGTTTTTATTTTTGCTAGACTTACACTCGCCAACGTAAACTGCGTCGTTAAAAAGCGGAATAGAATCAATCTCTAACGCCTTTGCACCACTTGAAAACATATTTTTAAAGTCGTTTGTTTTAATTTGAGTGTCCCCTGCAACTACGACCATTTCAGATAATATTGACTCTATTTTACTTGGCGCTTTTTCGTTATATTCCGCCAAACTCAACTCGCCAATACTCTTTAATTTTTCGCCTAAGGCGTTTACGTTTTCAATAGCGCCCGTCTTTTCAAGCATTTCTTGCGTAGCCAAAACAAACTCGCTTAAAGTCTTTGCCTTTTGTCCTTTTAAGTAGCAAGAATATAGGGTATGCCTAAGCACTTCAAACTCGCTACCGTCTTTATCAAACGGAACTTTTAAATTCTCTCTAGTAAAAGCGTTTTTGTAGATATAGTTTTTAAACTTATCAGACACCCCTTTATCTACTATAAAGATAGAAGACGATATCATTTTTATAAAGTTTTCAACAGAAAAACCCTTTCTTATAAGGTCTATAAAACTAAGTACGTATTGAGCAAGCGGGTGGTCAAGTAGCGTTCTTGACTTGTCTACGTAATACGGTATTTCATACTCGCCAAAAACGTTTACTACGTGCTCGTAATAAGCATTTAAATCGCCTACTAATAAGGCATTGTCTTTAAATCTTTCACCCTTTTTAATAAGGATAGAAATTTGCTTTGCAACGTTTTCAATCTCGCTTATTGGCGTAGATAATTCTTGTATGCTAACGTTTTTACTGCTAACGCTTGTAAAACTTTTTTTGAAAACTTCGGGGTTGTATAGGTAATTTTTTATGCCTAATAGTTCGCTAGTTAAAGGTGCACCTGACTTTATTATTTTTATATTTCTATCAATTTCACGAATTTTATTTAACGTGTCGTTTGTATAAACGTCACTATTATCGTCACCTAAAATAACGGCGTTAAAGTCGTTTGTTATTGAGTTTAAAGACCTAAATATATCTTGGCGTTGCCTTGTTGCAGACAAGTACCCCGACACTATAATCTTTGCATTTTTAAGTTCATTATCACTGCAAATTAAGTCTGGCATTAAAGACAAATAATCGCTACTGTCTAAAAGATTATTCATAGACAAATGCTCTTTGTATTTAAGATAAATTAAAGCGATATCGCTAATCTTATTTTTTAAAATAGGGCTTAAATTTTTATCTTGACTTTTATTTGTTTCAATTAGTTCTTGAGGAGTTATTCTAGCACTGTCTAATTGAGAAATAATATCAAATATAGTGAGTGCTAAATTCGGCTTATAACTAGACGCTTTAAAATATTTAAGTTCGCTATCTAAAGAAGTTATAATTTTTCTAACGACCATACAAGACGCTTCTTTTGATAACATTGTACTCTTAGGCAACCTGCTTTTTACGTACCTTTTAAAAGTAAAAACCTGTACGCCAAAAAAACCACCGTATAATGAAGCGATTTCTTTTTCTATATTAAGACTAATTCTATCTTCACAAAATACGTAGCACTTTTTACCTTGTAAGCCTAAACTATCTTTAGTTTGCTTGGCGGTAAGAGTGATACATTCGTCAATTGTAGAAGTTAAAAATATATTCATAATGCTCCTTTTTTTAAATGATAGCATTTTTGTTTGCCACACGATTGGCAAAGTATAAAACAGTTTAAAAATATTATACAATAATATTTAAGTTTTTTCAACATAAATTTTATTTAAAAAAACACCCACCTTAGTAAAGGTGAGTGTTCTAGTGTTAAAATTATTCGCCCATAACCATAACTTGAACGCTTCTTGTTCTTGCACGTGTTTTATCCCAGTCAATAAAATGGATAAAACCAAATTCGCCAAGGTCAATAACGCCGTCGTCAATAACTGCCGTCACGCTTCTACCTATAATAGAAGATATAAGGTGTGCTTCGGTGTTATGGCAACCACGAGCGTCTTCACCGTGTTCTTCGGCAAACTTAAGCGCCTTTGGACCTGGGTGGAGATAAATGCCTTCTCTACGACAAGTTGGGCAAAGTTTTTCCATAACGTCAACTAAATCTTGTTGTAAAGTTTCAAGACCTGTCATAGACATATCAAACGCACATTCTTGCGTAATTACTGAACAAGTAGTGTGGTGTGAGTATACGACAACTATACCGTTTTGTATTTTGCTTTCGGCTACCGCTTCTTTTACTTGACTTGTCACGTCGTGAAAGGTGACCGTTTTATCGTTTGATTGAAGTGTAAGTTTTTTCTTAAAAATCATTATTTTGCTCCTTTTTTTAAATCGTCTGCCGCTTGGCGAGTCGCTTTAATCATTTCTTCCATAACCTTGAAAGGCTCTTTCGCATTTACTATACCACTTGCTGCACCCGCGCCTTCGCTACCTGCCATAATAAAGTCGTAAACTTGTTTGCCAGTAGTTATGCCCGCTGCCTGTTCAACGTAAATTTCGCTATCAATTTTCTTAATTGCGTCAATGGTATCTTTAACGAAACTCATATCGCTAACCTTTCCGTCGCCACCACCGATAAGTTCGCTTGGCTCTGGATTTATAATGTCTGGTTTTAAGTGAGCAAGCGCTTCGGCTTCGGCTGTAGTATCCGCGCAAGCAAAAACTAAAAAGTCAAGTTCCCTAGCCCTTTTTATAGTGTCTTTAATTTGTGGTAAACTCATTGGTTTTTCACAGTGGTTTACAACGACGCCGTGCGCACCTGCAGCCTTTAAACTTTCAGGTAATACGCAAGCCATACCGCGACCTGGATATATTGTATCCATATACGGTGCGATTATAATTAAGTTTTTAGTGTTTTCGGCAACACGCCTAATATCTGCATAAGGAGTTGTAAACAATACGTCAATATCATATTTTTCTGCAAGTTTATCCGCTTCTATTGCTAAATTTAAAACGTCGTCACCATAAATATAGTTTTTAGTGCCTATTTCAAAAAACGGTGTTCTAATTTTTCTCATAATCCCTCCACATTTATAATAATATCATAATAATAACGGCGGTTATTGTCAAGAATTTGAGCGTATTTTGTAAATATTGAGCGATATTGTTGACAAAATGAGCGTTTTAGGTTATAATTTTTTCAATAACATTTAGGAGATTTAATATGGTTAAACCTAAAAAGACTCACGCAAGCGAACTTATACTGATTAAAGAACTTCAACTAAACGGAACAATCACTATTAGCCAAGCAATGCAAAAACTAAACGTTAGCGAAGCGACTGCAAGGCGTCTTTTTACGCGTATGGAAGAAAAGGGGCTAGGGGTACGCTCCCACGGGAAAATAAGTTTGCCTGATAGTTCGTATAATTTTTACCGCTATGACGCTAGTAAAGAACTTTACGTTAAAGAGAAAAAGCAAATAGTAAACGAAGCCGTTAATTTAGTAAAAAGTGGTGACGTTCTGTTTTTAGACTCAGGAACTACCGTTTGTATGTTTAGTATGGCTTTAGCCGAAAATATAAGGCAAAATCGCCTTGAAAACGTTAAGGTTTTTACTAATTCATATATGATAATAAACGTTTTAAACGACCTTGCTGAAGTTTGTTTATTAGGTGGAACGTACCGCCCTAACCGTAAAGATTTTTGTGGGTATATGACTGAAAAGGCTTTAAAAGACTACCACTTTGACAAGTGTTTTTTAGGAACTGACGGGTTTAGCGTTGACTTTGGCTTTACGACTACGGACTTTGAGTCCGCTAAGATTTGCGAAACGGCAATAGAACGTTCGTCAACCGCCATTATTTTAATGGATTTTCACAAATACGGCAAAACTGCTCCTATTAGTTTTTCTAAAGGGGAAAATATTTCGCTAGTAGTCACTGACGATAGGTTTAGCGAAGAAGGTAAAACTCAATTTTTACGCCTTGGAATTAACTTTAAATTGGCAAAAAAATGAGCGAAACGCTCAATTTACTCTTGACTAGCAATTAAAATTTTGCTACAATAATAAAAAATAACGTAAATAAGGAGAGTTTAAAATGTTTGGATTCAATCTTACTGAATATGACAAAAAAGTTTACAAAGAAGAACTTGATAGTTTTTTACCTAAAAATATAGTTGATAGCCACGTACACGTATATAGAATGGAAGACCGCTATCCGCCAAAAAAACCTAGCGTACAAAAATGGACTGGCAAAGTTGCGGAAGAAAATCCTATTGAAGACTTAGTTCAAACTTATAAAGACTTGTTCCCTAATAATAACGTAGTTCCTGTAATTTTCGGTATGCCAAGTTGCAATCTTGATTCCGTTAATAATTACATTAGCAACGTATCTAAAGAATATAATTATCCCGCTCTTTTTTGCACTCATGCAGATATGACTAAAGACTTTTTAGAAGAGCAAGTTATAAAAGGTGGATTCCAAGGCTTAAAACCATACTGCAACAACCAAACGGTTATAGATAAAGACGTGGCTGGTATTTACGACTTTTTACCTAAAGAACATTTAGAAGTTGCCAATAAGTACGGTTGGAAAGTTCTTCTTCATATCTCTAAACCAGATAGACTTAAAAACCCTGACAACGTTAAAACTCTTATGGAGATTGAAGAAAAGTATCCTAACGTTAAACTTATAGTCGCTCATATTGGTAGAGCATACGCTAAAGAAGACATTGGCAATGCCTTTGACACTTTAAAACACTCTAAAAATATGATTTTTGACTTTAGTGCAAACACTTTAGGCTACGCTACTCAAAAGTGTATTGAAGCAGTTGGTACAAAAAGAGTAATTTACGGTACCGACTTACCTATTGCTAAAATGCGTATGTATAGAATAGTTGAAGACGGATATTACATAAACGTAGTTCCACGTGGTCTTTACGGCGACGTTGCAAACATTGGCCATATGAGAGAGACTGACGAAACTGACGTGACTAACTTTACTTACGAAATTATTCGTGGATTTATTGACTGTTCTAAAACTCTTGCCCTTACTAAACAAGAAATTGAAGACGTAATGTGCAACAACGCTAAAAACTTATACGGAGTTAAATTTTAATATATGAAATATTACTTGGGAATAGACCTTGGTACGACGGGCACTAAAACTTTACTTTTTGATGAAACGGGAAAAGTTTTAGGCAAAGGTTATAAAGGCTATGAACTAATAACTCCTTGTGAAAACTTTTACGAACAATCGGCTAGTGATTGGTACGACGCCGTTATTGAGTCAACAAGGCTTGCAACTAAAGATTTTAACGGTGAAATTGAAGGTTTATCCGTGTCGGCGCAAGGCGGTAGTTTTACTTTTTGCGACGTAAGTGATAACGGTACGCTAATTCCTTTAACTAACGCTATAACTTGGCTTGACAAGCGTGCTATTACAGAAGCGTGTGAGTTTAAAGAAAAAATAAAACAAATAACGGGCAAAAACGTAAGTGGCTCGTCTTCAGTTTGTAAAATTCTTTGGGTTAAGAAAAATAAACCCGACGTTTTTAATAAAACTAAACTTATACTTTCAACGTCTGACTATATCTATTATCTTTTAACGGGTAAAGCCGTTATTGACCATACTAGTTCGGCTATGATGGGTTTTATGGACAGCAACTCTCTTTCATATGACGAAAAATTGCTTTCTATAATTGGTTTAACCGTTGATAATTTGCCAAAAATAGTATCGGCAGGAGAATTTATAGGTAATGCAAACAGCGAATTTTTATCTAAGGCGGGAATTAAAGGAAAAGTTAAAGTGTATGCAGGTCTTCACGACCAGTTTGCCGCAAGTTTAGGAAACAACTATTTTGCCGATAACGACCTTATTATCTCAACAGGTACTACTTGGGTGGTATTTTTAAGAAATAAAGAAAAATTAGACGGTCCGTTTTATATTCGCAAGCACCCAGCGGACGGCTACGCCTACTTTTTATCGGCGGTAAGTTCGGGTACTGTGCTTGAGTGGACTAAAAATAATTACGGCGTAGAGTATAAAGAGATTGACGACCTTGCTAAAAGTCGTGAAATTGACGAAAACTTGCTTGTTTATCCTTTTATTTCAGGAAACGGCAATTACCGTGGCTCAAACGAACTTACATATTCTATAAAAGGCGCTACTTTTAAACACGACAAAGGCGACGTGTTTAGGGCTACAATGGAAGGCGTTGCTTTTGAAATTAAAGAAATTATCAATTTATTTACAGAAAAAGGCTTTGATATAGGCAATATAATCGTGACTGGTGGAGCGACCAGAAGCGATATTTGGATGCAAATTTTAAGCGACGTGTTAGATAAGCCGTTATACCTTTCTAATCAAGTTGACGGTTGTTGCTTTGGTGCATACTCTACCGTTAAAAAAGGTGAAAACGGAGGTTTTGAAAAGTTTACCTTTGACGGCAAAGTAGTTGAACCAAACGAAGAAAACGCTCATAAATACAAAAACAAATTTAAAAAATATAACGATAATTTAAAAGGAGAATAACAATGGGATTATACGACGAATTTAGATTTAAACCGGCAGAGTGGCTACCACATAGTAATCTTCCGCTAGAAGAACTTGAAAGGATTAGAAATATCAAGCGTGAAGATATGGAATATACAAACGAGAACGGTTATTCTGTCAAAGTAGTTTTAGACCCTACTTTATGTATGGTTATGGACCTATTCCACCGAATTGCAGAAAGCGATAGGCTTGATAAACACTTAACTATTATTTGCCCTAACCAATGGCCGGGCGCATACTCTGCGGTTGCAGAAATGCTTAACAAGTTCAATATTAGCGCAAGAAACGTTGACGCTTTTGCTATGGATGAGTGGGCGGACGAAAACGGCAACGTCGCTCCACTTACTTACGGCGCAGGTCTTGGATATTCGTTTATGAACCATTTCTATAAAAATATTCGTGAAGATTTACGTCCGCCGGTATCTCAATGGCATACTTTTAATAACGACAATGCTAAAGACGGCGTATACTCTAGAATGATTGAAGATTTAGGCGGTGCCGACTGCTTGTATACCGCAACAGGTTGGCCTGGTCACACAGCGTTTATTGACCCTAGAAGCGATAGGTTTTCGGCAAATACTATGAAAGAGTTTTTAAACATTAAGTCTGGTCTTGTTTCAGAAGTTCCTTTAACTATTTGCGAAAACTCGCTTTTCTCACCTATGGGAGCATCTGGTGACGTTTGGGCTGTTCCGCCAAGAGCGGCAACGATTGGCCCTTACGACGTCGTTCACGCTAAAGAAAGGTGTGAAGTTCATAACTTTGTAAATCCTGACGGCAGTTCTTGGCAAAGAATGGTTTCTCGTTTAGAATTATATGGACCTATCTCTATGGAATGCCCTGCATCTATTTTGAGACTTGGAAAAGGTACTTGCTACGTGTCTGAAGCAATTGCTAAACCTTTTAAGAGTTGGCATAACGGCATTAAAAATGAAGAACTTTAAAATTTAACTGGGTGAAAAATGAAAGTTATAATTAATACTAACGTTATTTTAGAAAATGAAATTTTATACGACGGTATTGTTGCTTTTGAAAACGAAAGAATTGTAGCAGTTGAGAAAAAAAGTGATTTTACTATCCCAAACGATGCCGAAGTTATAGATGCTATGGGGCTTTATACCGCTCCTGGTCTTATTGATATTCATAACCACGGTTCGCCTGATAATTTGTTTTTAGACGACCTTGACGGTTGCGTTAATTTCTTTTTAGAGCACGGTCAAACTTCCGTTTTGCCAACGTTTTATCAATATTATACGGCACAAGAAATGATTGACGGCGCTAAAAAAATAAAAGAGTTTGCTAAATCGGGTAATGGTAGAATTATAAAAGGTTTATATATGGAAGGACCTTATATGAAGCCTGCTGGCAGTTTCCAAGAACTTTTTAAATGGAACGGTGATATTGAATTTTCAGCGTACAAAGACTTAGTTGACAACGTAGCATCGTACACTAAAATTTGGGCAATAGACCCTGCTAGAAAAAATATTGAAGAGTTTATTACTTACGTTAAAAGCGTTGAGCCTAACTCTAGATTTGCTTTAGGACACTCTAGCGCAACGGCTGAACAATGTGAGAAAATTGTACCTTATGGCGTTAAAGTTCAAACACACCACGGCGATAGCGGTTTCCCACCTAAAATTAATCAGGCGAAACACGGCGCAGGTTGTGACGAGTATACGCTTGTAAACGACGATTTGTACGCCGAAATTATAAGTGACGAGACTGGCGTTCACTTAGCGCCTTATACTATTCGTTTAGCCTTAAAAGTAAAAGGTCGTGATAAAATTATTTTAATTACCGACTGCAACGCTAAAGCAGGCGATTATAAAAATAATATAGAAAGGGGCGTTTTATGGGGACCTGACCTTAACTATGACGCTAACGGACTTTTAGCAGGTAGCCACCTTACCCTTGAAAACGCTTGTAGAAACGTTATGAACCATACTGGTTGCTCACTTGTAGACGCCATTAAGTTCGCTAGTATAAACCCTGCAACGCTTATAGGCATTGACAATGACTACGGCTCTATTAAAGTAGGCAAGGTTGCCGACCTTATTTTAATTGACGAAAACGTTAGAGTTAAAAAAGTTTTCTTACAAGGCGAAAAAGTCGTTGAAAACTAAAATTTAAAACAATAAACAAAAACCGATTGAACTAAAACGTCAATCGGTTTTTTATTGTGATTATTTTTATTTTACAGTGTACGCTATGTACGTTAAGTGGTCGCCAAGTCTTTCTAAGTTAGAAACAAGGTTGATAAATACACCACTGTTTTCGGCTTTACATTTACCGCTATTAAGCCTTTCAATATGCTCGTCTAATAAAGTCTTTCTCATATTATCTATGCCTTCTTCAATGCCGTCAATATCTACAATAAGGCTACTATCTTTATTTAAAACTACAACTTTAGTCTTATCGTATAACTCTTTAATCTTTTCAAACATTACGTCAACTTTTTCTAATATTTCTTGTGAGAAGGTTAAATCTTTTTCAACTTGAGTAGTTGCGTATTTTGTAAAGTTATCGGCAATTTCGGCAATTCTCATAATGTCGCCTAAATTGTTGTGAAGATTAGAAATTTCTTTTTCTTCTTTAATGCCACAGTTAGCCGATACGTTTATAAGAAAGTTAGTAATTTGCCTATTGAAATTGTTTGCCTTTTCAATAAGGTTTTTAGATTCTTCGTTGTTTTGAGTAGTTTTGTTTCTAAAACCAGCGTAAGCGGTAATAAATGCTTGCATAGCAACGTCGGCAAGTTTTATAGAAGCCACTCTCGTTTGGTCAATAGCAACCGCTGGGTTTGAAAGCATACGTTCGTCAAGGTTGAGTTTTTCTTCAACTTCTTTATTGTCGTCTTTAATAACAAAGTTTGCTATATCTACAAAATATTTAGTAAATGGGAAGAATAAAAGCGTACACGCCACGTTAAAGAAGGTATGGAACATCGCTATTTGTACTGCAGGCGAATTAGGGAACCAAGCGCCAAAAGTAGTCGCATTAAAGTTTTTCCAAATAAGTAGTATTACGCAGAATAATAACGAGCCGAAAGTATTAAACATCAAGTGGATAAAACTTGCCCTTTTTGCATTTGCAGATACGCCGAAAGACGACATAAGCGCAGTCACACAAGAACCGATATTCGTACCTAAAATCATAAATAATACGGAATTACCACCATTGCCAATAGAAACGCCTGCAGCCGCCATTGTTATAATAACCGAAGTAGTTGCCGAACTTGATTGAGCAAGTGCAGTCACTACAATACCTATCATCATTAATAAAAACGGATTATCTATTATTCTAAATATCTTTTCTAACGTTGGCTTTATACTAGTCATTGATTCTTTCATTACGTCAAGACCGATAAATATCATACCTAAACCCGCTAAGATAAAACCTACTTTTATAAGGTTATCTTTTTTGCAAACCATAGTTATCATAATTCCAACAAATGCAAGAATTTTAATATATTCTGTAAAGTCAAATTGTTGAAGTGAAGCGATATGGGCAGTAATAGTAGTACCTATGTTTGCACCCATTATCATAGCAGTTGCTTGGTAAAGCGACATAACGCCTACGTTTACAAAACCTACGATAAGCACGGTGGTCACACCTGAACTTTGAATAATAGCAGTCGTCGCCGCGCCTATTCCTATATTTACCATTCTGCTCTTTGCAGTCTTTTTAAATAAGTCTCTAATTTTTGTGTTTACAAGTTGTTCAATGTTAGACGACAAAAAGTGTACGCCGACTAAAAAGATACCAACGCCTGCAAGTAAACCAACTAGTGTCATGAGTATTTGTTCTAACGTCATAATTTCTCCTTTAGTGTTGTTTTAATGTTTTGTTTTTTATGAAAAAGGGGCGTAGCCAAGTTAAATTTTAACTTGACTTTGCGCCCCTTGTTTTATAAGTTTTTAGCGATATCGCTTACGAGTTTCATATCAACTTTGCCGTTGTAGTTGATTTTAAAGAATTTCATAACGGACGGTAATGATTTATCTTCAAGCCCGCCTATCAATTCTTTAATTTTATCTTCCGACAACATCTCTGGTAAATATTTTTTTATGGTTTTGATTTGGTTTTCTAAACTTAAAACGTTTTCTTGTCTACCTGCCTTTTCAAAACCTTCTTTTTCTTCAATAAGTTCTTTTTCTGCTTTCTTTAATAATGAAGATATATCCGCTTCAGTCACTTCTTCGCCAACTGCACGTTTTTCAATAGTTAAATTCATTATCTTTGTAATAATAAGGTTAAGCGCTGACGTTGCATCTTTATCGTGCGCTTTCATAGCAGTTATTTTTTCTTTTTTAAAAAGTTCTAAATTCATAATTACTCCTACAAAATTGAACTGAGCAAGTCGCTAAGTTCACTACTGTTTACTTCTTCTACTCTACCTTCGTCTACAAGTTCCCTAACCTTTCTATCAATAGGCAATTTTGCAACTTTTTTAATGCCGTACTTAGTTGCTATTTCGTCAACGTTGCTTTCACCGAAAATATATTCCTTTTCGCCACATTTAGGACACTTATAATAACTCATATTCTCAACGATACCTAAAACTGGAACGTTAAGCATGTTTGCCATTGCAATTGATTTTTCAACAATCATACCAACCAAGTCTTGTGGGGTTGACACGATAACTACGCCGTCAACAGGTAAACTTTGGAATACGGTCAAAGACACGTCACCCGTTCCTGGTGGCATATCTATAAACATTACGTCTATATCTTCCCAAATTACGTCGGTATAAAATTGTTGAACTACCGCAGAGATAACAGGGCCACGCCATACGACTGGCTTTGTTTCTTCTTCAAGCAATAAGTTTATACTCATTACCTTAATTCCGCTTTTGGTTTGTACTGGAATAAGCCCGTCTTCAGAGCCCCTAGCCCTATCGTTAGACGTAAAGCCGAAAGACTTTGGTATTGATGGACCTAAAATATCCGCGTCCATAACAGCGGTTTTTAAGCCTTGTTTTGCGCTACTTGACGCTAAAAGAGAAGTCACTAACGATTTGCCTACCCCACCTTTACCGCTAAGTACTGCTATTATTTTTTTAATATTTGATTTTTTGTTTGGACTTACAAGTAAATTTTTTTTGTCTTTACAATCAGTTTTACCGCAAGTTTTACAGTTATGCGTACATTCACTCATATCTATATTATAACTAAAATCATAAAAAAAGTAAACTTATTATAAATAGAAAATTTTCTTTTTTTTACTTAATTGTATTGCTTATAATTTAAATTTTTGATATAATATTAAAATAATTTGGTGATACTATGGGAAAAGTTGGTTTTGATAGCGAAAAATATCTTTCCGTGCAAACGGAAAAAATACTAGAGAGAATTGACGAGTTTGGCGGTAAACTCTACTTAGAGTTTGGCGGTAAACTTTTTGACGACTTTCACGCCGCACGCGTTCTTCCTGGTTTTGCCCCTGACAATAAAATTAAAATGCTTACCAAACTTAAAGACAGGGCGGAAATAGTTATTGTTATAAATTCTGACGATATTGCTAAAAACAAAGTCCGTGCAGACCTTGGCATTACCTATGACGTTGAGATTTTTAGGCTTATTGACGTGTTTAGGTCTTACGGCTTATACGTTGGCAGCATTGTTTTATCTAGGTTTGACGAAAATAACGAACCTGCTAAATGCTTTAGAAGAAAACTAAAAAAATTAGGTCTTAAAGTTTACGTTCACCACACGATAAAAGGCTATCCTACTAATATTCCTTTAATTATTAGTAAAGACGGTTTTGGTAAAAACGAATACGTTGAAACAACACGTGATTTAGTAGTTGTCACCGCTCCCGGTCCTGGCAGTGGTAAAATGGCAACTTGTCTATCACAAATTTATCACGACTTTATGCGCGGTATTAAGTCTGGCTATGCTAAATATGAAACTTTTCCTATTTGGAACTTGCCACTTAAACACCCTGTAAATATCGCTTACGAAGCGGCAACAGCCGACCTTAACGATATGAATATGATAGACCCTTGGCATTTGTCGGCATACGGCGAAACTACGGTAAATTATAATAGGGATATAGAAGTTTTCCCTGTTCTTAACAGTTTGTTTGAAAAACTTATGACGACTTCGCCTTATAAATCTCCTACCGATATGGGCGTTAATATGGCAGGCTTTGCTATAAGCGACGACGACGTTTGTAGAAATGCTTCTAAGCAAGAAATTATTAGAAGATACTTTAAAGCCCTTGAAAATGAAAGAAGAAATAACTTAGACCCGTTAGAGTCTGATAAAATTCTCCTTTTACTCAACAGTTTAAACCTTTCTATTGACGAGAGAAAGTGCTACGTTGCTTGTCTAGAAAAAGAAGAAAAAACAGGCGTTCCTTGTTCGGCTATTGAACTTGAAGATGGAACTATAATTACAGGTAAGACGACCGAACTTTTTGAAAGCCAAAGCGCCGTAATTATAAACGCGATTAAGTACCTTGCCAATATCCCTGACGAAATTAAACTTTTACAACCTGAAACTATCGTTCCTATAACTGAATTAAAGGTTAACTATTTACTTAGTCAAACGCCAAGATTACATATTGACGAAACGCTTATCGCTCTATCTTCTAGTACGGCTACTAATAAATACGCTAAACTTGCCATAGAGCAATTGCCTAAACTTAAAAACTGTGAACTTCACTCTTCCATTTTACTTCCACACATTGACGCTAAAATGTTAAGAAAACTTGGAATTCACCAAACAAGTTCACCTGTTTATGAGAAAAAAATTCCTAAATTTGAAAGTTAAAATTAAAAGCGAATTGCAAAAGTGCAATTCGCTTTTTTATAAAAACTTTTTCAATTGTTCTTCGTATTTTTCTTCAAGTTCTTTTAGTCTAGTTGCGTATTCTATAATTTTTTCGTCGGTAATGTTCTCACTATTGTTTAAAAGTTCACATAATTCCGTTATTCCCATAACAGTGCCTTTTATCATAATTTGGGCAATATTTGATTCGCTATCATCCATTAAGGTATTCATTTTAATACCCGATTTCATAGCAAATTTTTTAAGCGTGCCAAGTTCTTTTGCTTCATAGCCCTTTTCAGCCATATATTTTGATATTTCGCCTAAAAGTTTTTCATAGCCATCGTACTCTTCTAAAATTTCTTTTTTTAAACTGACGTCGGTAATACTAGGAAGTACGTCGGATATTGATAATAATGCAACGCTAGCGTTTCTATACACTTCGTTTATAGCGTCTAAATTGGTGTCTTTTTCGTTCATATTTCTCCTTATTTTTGGGTGTTTTTTATATATAAACACCCCCTTAAATAAAGTATTTACAATTCCTAAAAAAGTATGCTCAAACAGTTGACAAAACTTCAATAAAACTGTAATATAGAAAGGAACCGCTCGGAGAAGGCTATAAAAGTACGCAAGTCGCCTTCGGTTAAATAGGACCAAAATTCGGCGAGATTAGACAGGAGGTACACTATTGATGTACGCAATTATTGAGAACGGCAACAAGCAATATAAAGTAGCAGTAGGCGATACTGTTAAGTTTGAAAAACTTGATGCTGAAGTCGGTGCAAACGTAGAATTCAACGTATTACTTGTATCAGACGAAAATGGAATTAAGGTAGGTAAGGACGCAGAAGCGTTCAAGGCAACAGGCGAAGTTCTTAAACAAGATAAGATGAAAAAGATTATCATATTTAAGTATAAAGCCAAAAAGAACGAGAGAAGAAAACACGGACACAGACAACCGTTTACAGCAGTAAAGATTACTGAAATTGCTGCTAAGTAAGGAGGAATAAGAAATGTTTTTATTTAGATTATTTGCTCATAAAAAAGGTGTTGGTAGTTCTAGAAACGGCCGTGATAGCGCCGCTAAAAGACTTGGCATTAAACGTAGTGACGGTCAAAAAGTGACAGCAGGCTCAATTCTCGTTAGACAAAGAGGAACTAAATTCTATCCAGGCACAGGCGTTGGCATTGGTAAAGATGATACTTTATTTGCAACAGTTAGCGGCGTGGTTAAGTTTGAAAGACTCGGTAAAGACCGTAAACAAGTTTCAGTTTACGAAGCGTAAAACAAAAAATAAGAACTTGGATTTTTAGTCCAAGTTCTTTTTTTACTATTAAACTTGTGTATTGACTTTTTTTTATAAATATCATATAATTATAAATATATTATATTCATTTAAAGGTTGTTGTTCTAATGAAACCCCTAAAATCAGTAAAACTAAACTTCATTTTGATAGTTTTACTAGATGTAATAGTCGCTGCCTTATCGTTTTTACTTTCTAATATTATTATATTTAGTAAAATTTCTAAAGAAAACGCTATTTATCCTACATCGTACTTTAATAATATAGCGTTAATTTTTATAATTACCATTGTCGTTTACCTATTAGCCATGTCGTTTTTTGGCATGCACAAGGCCATTTGGAAATATGCAGGCAATTTTGAACTTGTAAAATTTTCACTTGCTCAAACTGTCACTTTCACCGCCCTTTTTCTTATAAAAGCCATTTTGCAATTTGCTTTTAATATAAATTATTGGGCTTCAGTTATTTTGCTTTTTTCATTATTTTCAACAGTATTTAGTGGAGTTATAAGGTTTGCAACTTCGTTTGCACGTTTTTTAAAATATTTTAAAAGAACTCATACTAGCAACAACGCCGAACTTAAACGCACTTTAATTATAGGCGCAGGATATACGGGCTCATTACTTGTAAATAGGTTTTTAAACAATTTGCACGAAGGCTATCTTCCCGTTGCTATTTTAGATGACGACGAGCAAAAGCACGGTAAGACAATAAACGGCGTATCTATTGTAGGTGGGCTAAAAGATATTGACTTGTTCGTTAAAAAGTACAAGCCCGAAGTTTTTGTTATTGCGATATTATTTTTATCTAAAACGGAACTTAGGCAAATATATAACGCGTGTTCTAAATATAAACTACCTATAAAAATTGCTCCGCAATATACGGACGCAGCAAACACTCTTAACAAAAAAATTCTTTCTTTATCTGATATAAACATTGAGTCTTTACTTGGTAGAGACGAATTTAAGGTAAACCAAGACCTTATTGACTTTTCTATAAAAGATAAAGTCGTAATGGTGACTGGCGGCGCAGGCTCTATTGGCTCTGAACTTTGTAGACAAGTTCTTGACTTTGGGTGTAAACACCTTATTATATTTGACCAGCACGAAAACGGAATGTTCTTCTTAAACCAAGAATTTATCCAAAAATACGACCCGTCTTTATACACTTTAGTTATCGGTACTGTTAGAGACAAAGATAGGCTTTTAGACGTGTTTAATAAATACAAGCCAGAAACCGTATTCCACGCCGCTGCCTATAAGCACGTTCCTTTAATGGAATTTTCCGCAACGGAAGCAATAAAAAATAACGTTATGGGTACTCAAAACGTTATTGACTGTGCCGAAAAGGTAGGCGTTAAAAAATTTGTTTTAATCTCAACGGATAAAGCGGTTAACCCATCAAACGTAATGGGCGCAAGTAAAAGGCTTGCCGAAATGGTTATAGAAACTAGGGGCAAAACGTCGCAAATGAAAATGGCGGCTGTTAGATTTGGCAATGTTTTAGGCTCTAACGGTAGCGTAATTCCAATCTTTTTAGACCAAATTAAAAAAGGCGGACCTATAACCTTAACTGATAGATATATTAAGCGTTATTTCATGTCTATACCCGAAGCGGTAAGGCTTGTTTTACAAACTGGTGCTTTTGCCGATAATGGTGAGATTTTCGTTCTTGATATGGGCGAGCCCGTTTATATTTACGACCTTGCTTGCGACCTTATTAAACTAAACGGCTTAGAGCCTGAAAAAGATATAGAAATTCGCATTACCGGTCTTAGACCTGGCGAAAAAATGTTTGAAGAGTTAAGGTACGACAATGAATCTGTCAACACCACTATCCATAAAGGCGTATTCGTAAACAAAATGGAAGATATTGAAATTGATAAGTTTAACAATCAATTAGAAACGCTTTCAAAATTCGCCCTTTTAGGCAACGAAGAAGAAACTGTAAATACAATCTTCTCAATCGTTTCAAGTAAATATAGAAAATAAAAAACTCGGCTCAAAGGGCGTCGCTCTTAGGGATTTAAATTAAATTGTTTATAAAACTCGACTTTTTATAAGTCGAGTTTTCTTTTGTCCACACAAAACTGCTTGATAAAAATTTTTATATGTGATATACTAATTATGCCAAATCAATTTCATAACAAGCAAAAGTAGGGATATTTTCTTTTTTAGGGATATATTTATACTTATTTTAAGCAT
>JAZRNF010000036.1:0-19912 GCA_045648085.1 Christensenellaceae bacterium
ATCAAAGTCGGTCTTTGACGTTGTCACTATATCAATATTTTCGTACTTTACGAGTTCTATTGATGGGGTTTCATATACTTTCATATATCCTCCTAATTAACAAAAGAAAATTAGTTAAACTAGCACAAATAGCCCTAGGGCTAAAAAAAAAGTTTTTTACAATCGTTTTGTGTTCGGGTGCAAAGATTAGTAAAAAACGAGCAAAATGCCTTTAGATACCTAAAATTTTAGGCAAATAAGGCTAAAAAAAATATATTAGTATATATATTATAACAAAAAAGTAAATTTTGTCAACATTTTTTTTAAAATTTTATTTATTTTTGGTTTTGAATAGTCACTCTAAAATAAATTTTATGATACCAACTTTTGTTTAGAAAAAACTTATTAAATAAAAAAAGCCACAAATGGGCTTTTATTAAAAGTTTAAAACGTTATTATTTTTGTAGGTTGTAAATTTAATTTTTAAACCGTTAGAATTAATAGGCTCAGACTCATAGACGCACTCAAATGCACTATTATCGTCTAAGTTTGGATAGAAAACTGTTGCTTCGCCATCAGCATCAACTTTTGTGACAAAAACTTCTTCACAATATGGAAGCATTGTCCTATAAAACATAGCACCACCGATAACGAAAACGTTTTCGTAATTTTTTAAAACGTTAGACAACGCTTCTAGGGTGTGAACGATAATACAATCGTCTCTTTCAACACCGTCAGGCGCAAGAACGATATTTACTCTATTTTTAAGTGGCTTTGAGCCTGGAAAAGAAAGTAAAGTGTTATAACCCATACAAACGGTTGCACCACTTGTTTTTTCTCTAAAAAATTTCATATCTTCAGGGATAGAGAATAAAAGGTCGTTATTCTTACCTATTCCCCACTTTTTATCTACTGCAACTATTGCTTTCATTATACGGCAACCTCCAATTTTTCGTTAAGTGGAGTAGACTTATAGTCAACGAGTTTAAAATCGTCAACAGTAAAGTCGTAAAAATTCTTAACGCTTTTATTAATAATAAGTTTAGGTGCTTCAAACTGCTCGGTTTCAAACATTTTTTTAAGAGCAGGTATATGCCTATCGTAAATATGAGCGTCAGAAATTACGTGAACAAGTTCACCTACTTCTAAATTAGATACTTGAGCAAACATCATAAGAAGTACTGAGTATTGTACTACGTTCCAGTTGTTAGCAACGACCATATCGTTTGAACGCTGATTGAGTATGCCGTTTAATTTACCGTTTGATACGTTAAACGTCATAGAATATGCACAAGGATATAAGTTCATTTCGTGAAGGTCTTGAAAGGTGTAAATATTAGTCATTATACGCCTTGAATACGGATTGTGTTTAAGGTCGTAAAGTACCCTATCAACTTGGTCCATTTCACCTTCTTTATATTTATGCTTTACACCTAATTGATAGCCGTATGCTTTTCCGATAGAGCCCGTTTCGTCAGCCCAACTGTCCCATATATGAGAATTAAGGTCGTGAACGTTATTGCTCTTTTTTTGCCATATCCATAAAATTTCGTCAATTGCAGATTTAAAGAAAGTTTTTCTTATAGTTAAAATAGGAAACTCTTTTTGCAAATCATACCTATTTACAATACAAAACTTTTTAACGGTATGTGCAGGCGTACCATCGTGCCAACGTGGTCTTACGTCTTGATCGGTATCCCAATAACCGTTTTCTATTATATCTTTGCAATTTTCTATAAATACTTTATCTGCGTAACTCATAAATCGCTCCTTACTAAGAGATTTTAACACAACTTTTAATTATTGTAAAGGAATATTTTAAATTATATTATAACTTAAAAATTAAAACGCGTCTTTTTCTTTAGTTTTGAATTTTTTTGCTATTATTTTTTGCTGCAATTTTAGTGGGGTTATTTTTGACAAGATATACACTATTTTATTATATAAGCCGACTACTACCAGCCTTTTATTTTTGTCTAGCCCCATTAGCGCTTTTTCTATAACTTTTTGTGGAGACTTAGACGAAAGTTTACCTTGTAGACCTTGGAGTTTTATATCGGAAATTATATCTGGTCTTGTAGGCACGCTACCTGGCGCAAGTATTGTAATTTTTACGCTTTTGTTTTTATATTCATACCTTAGTGCAGTAAAAAAGTTGATAAGTGCGCATTTGGTTGATGAATACTCGGCAAAATACGGCATTGGTACTACGCCACACAAACTAGACGTTATTAAAATTTTAAGATTTTGAGCGCGATTATCTAGGGCGAATTTAGTTAAAAGCAATACGCTTTCATAATTTACCCTTGATTGCATAATTATCTTTTTATAATCGTAGTTTGAAAATGCCTTTTGCGTGTCTACTCCGTTAAAGAAATATATACCGCTAACTTTAGCGTTAAGGCTTAAAAAATTACCAAACAAATCAAATAATGAACTATCACACGTTAAATCGCAACTAAAACAATTTATAGTTATATTTTTGTATTTTTCTAATAGTTCTAGTCTTAGAACTTCTAATTTTTCAATGCTTCTAGCAGTTAGATATAAATTTTCGCCTTTTTTTGCCAAATTATGACAAGCGATTTTGCCTAGCCCACCAGTTGCGCCAACGATTATTGAATAGTTCATTGTTCCTCTAATCAAAATATATTTTTTTATCTTCTATTTCGGTTTTAATTTTTTGTATTGCCTTATTTTCTATTCGCGATATATATGAACGCGATATCTTTAAAAAATTTGCAACTTCACGCTGTGGAAGCGGTGTACTACCCTTAAGACCATATCTTAAACTTATTACAATAAACTCTCGTTCAGTTAGGCAAGACTTTGCAATCTCAATAAGTTTTAATCTTTCAGACCTTTTAAGCGCAGTGACGAACAAACTTTCACCGTCGTCACTAAGTAAGTCCATAAGGGTGAGTTCGTTACCGTCCTTATCGGTACCGACGCTATCGGATAAAGATACGGTAGTTTGATATTTTTTGTTGGCGCGAAGTAGCATTAAAATTTCATTTTCAATGCACCTTGCGGTATACGTTGCAAGTTGTATACCCTTTTCGGTATCAAAGGTGTTTATTGCCTTTATAAGACCGATAGTTCCAGTTGAAATTAAGTCGTCGGAATCTTCAGAGCCTTGGTACTTTTTGGCAACGTGGGCAACTAGCCTTAAATTGTGTTTTATAAGCATATCTTTAGCGTTTTTATCGCCTGTTTCTTTATATGCTTTTAGATAGGTTTTTTCTTCTTCACGACTAAGGGGACTTGGAAAACAATCGCCCGAAATACTACCGCAAAAAAAAATTATTTTGCTAAATATAAAATTTAAAAATTCAATGAACATAAATTTACCCCGTAAGAGTAATTTATGCCTTATTTTGTCAAAAAATGTTGAATAATTTAAAAGCGTTAAAATTTGTTAGCGTGTTTATTAATAGAAGTATTGCCGTAGCACAATTTACAACCGACTAATAATAGAAATTAAATATCTTTACGCAATATATCGCCTGCACTAAGTTTATAGTCGGTTTTAATATATAGCCTTTGTTGAACTAATTTTGCATCTTCAATTTCGCTAAAATTTTCATCGTAAATTTTCGTTATTTTAAACTTTTTGTTAAAGTTTTCAGATGGAGATAAAATTTCAAGTTCGTCACCAACTTTAAAGCGGTTGCGCATTTCAACAAGAGCCATATTTTTATCGTCGTCATAGTCTAAAACGTTTGCGATAAACATACTATTACCAGACGATTGACTGCCGTTATAATTAACAGTTTCATCATTACTGCCAAAAGCATAAGCGGTGGTAAACGCCCTGTGAAAAGTCTTTCTAAGTTCAGTTTGATATAATGGGTTTTCTTTGTATGCCTTGCCTACTTTTAAATACTCGTCAATAGCACGCCTATAAGCGTTTATTACGGTTGCCAAATAATACTCGCCTTTCATACGACCTTCAATCTTAAATGAAGATACGCCTGCCGACGACAACTCGTCAATATAATCAAGCAAATTAAGATCTTTACTATTGAAAATATACGTGCCTTTATCGTCTTGTTCTACTGGGTAATACTCACCGTCAGCGGACTTTTCTTTTATGGCGTATTCCCACCTGCAAGCCTGTACACACTCGCCACGATTTGCGTTCCTGCCGTTAAAGAAATTAGACATTAAACACCTGCCGCTATAACTTATACACATAGCGCCGTGGATAAAGGCTTCAATTTCAGTGTTTTTATTTAATTCTTCTCTGATTTCGCCAATTTCTTTAAATGAAAGTTCACGGCCTAAAATTACCCTTTCAACACCTTGAGTTTCCCAAAATTTAGCACTGTATTTATTTAAAGTATTTGCTTGAGTTGATAGGTGTAGTGGCAAAGTTTTAGTCACTTTTTTAGCAACGTAAATAAAGCCTGGATCGGTTATTATTACACCATCAACTTTAATTTCTTCTAGAAATTTAAAATACTCTTCCGCAACTGCAAAATCGCTGTTTTTAGCGAAGATATTAACGGTCACGTAAAGTTTTTTACCTTTACTGTGAACGTACTCTACCGCAGACTTTAACTCATCTTCAGTAAAGTTGTCTGCATACGCTCTAAGCGAAAAGTTTTTACCGCCTAAATACACGGCGTCTGCACCAAAATAGAGTGCGGTTTTAAGTTTTGAAAAATTGCCTGCTGGGGCAAGTAGTTCTATGTTTTTCATAGTGTTTCCTTTGTTTTAAATATTTAATTTTAGAGTTAAAACCTACTTTTTATAGGATACGGCAATACCGTCGCCAACGTCAAAAAAACAAGTAATCATATCGCTATCTTTTGATGCTAGGGAGTTATAGTCGTCAAGTTTTTTTATAAGAGTTTTGTACTCTTTTGGAACGTCTTTTTCGCCTGCAACGTATCCCCTAAAAAGAACGTTATCGGCAAAAATTACACCACCGTCGTTAAGCAAATCTTTAAGTAATGGATATAGCGTTGCATACGCCGATTTATTGCAATCTAAAAAGATAAAATCGTATTTGCCGGTTAGGTTCATAACAACGTCAAGACTGTCGCCGATTAGTGAGTTTACCCTATCATAAACACCGTATTTTTTAAAATTGGCGATTGCCTCGTTTCTTATATCGGCATTTTTTTCTACCGTTGTAAGTTTTAAATTTTTAAGCGTTTTTAGCATAGCAATACCCGAACAACCAGTTGACGTGCCAAGTTCTAAAACCGTTTTAGGATTTTTAATTGACAAAATTAAAAGTAGTTCGTTAAGACCTTCAGTTAGAATAGTTGGAACACCGTTTTTGCGGTATTCGTTTTGCATTTCTATAAGTTCTGGCGGTACGTTCATTATAGCGTTTACGCTTGTTAAATTTTTTGTATATTCGTTTATCATACTTCCGTTATAATTGGTAAAATCATTGGGTTTTTCTTAGTTTTTTTAACTAGATAATCCCTTAATTTTTTCCTTAAAATATTTCTTATGACAGTGATATCGCCTGCCGTTTTAATATTGTAATTTTCTAAGCATTTTACAGTAAGAGTTTTCATTTCTTGTATTTGTAAATCGCTAAGACCTGCACCCTTTCCAACGATATCGGGCTCTTGCAAAACCATACCGCTTTCGCTAGAAACACAGCAAACAACAACGATTATACCTTCGGCTGAAATGTGTTTTCTATCCCTTACAACGCTTTGATTTTCATCAAACTCTAAACCATCAACAAGCCTACTACCCGATGGAATTTTTTCACAACGCCTTATTGATTTTTGTGTAATTTCTACACTATCACCTATATCGCAAATTAAAATATTACTTTCTTTCATGCCAAGTTCTTTAGCAAGGTCGGCATGCTTTTTAAGGTGTCTATATTCGCCGTGTACTGGTATGAAAAATTTAGGTTTTATAAGTGAGTGCATTATCTTTAATTCTTCTTGACAAGCGTGACCTGAAGCATGTATTTTTTCAAGCGATTCGTAAACGACTTCAGCACCCTTTCTATATAGGCTATTTATTACTTGATATATGCTTTTTTCATTTCCCGGAATTGGGGTTGCCGAAATAATTATAGTATCGTTTTTGCCAATGCTTACTTGAGTAGACTCACCCATAGCCATACGACTAAGCGCACTCATAGGCTCACCTTGTGAGCCTGTTGATATAACGACTAAATCTTTGTCAGCATAGTTTTTAATTTTATCAATGTCAACTAAAGTATTCTCAGGAACTTTAATTTCGCCAATTTTGCTTGCGGCTTCAATTACGTTTACCATACTCCTGCCAGACAAGGCAACTTTACGCTTGTTTTTGTGCGCAATTTGTATAATTTGCTCTATTCTATAAACGTTAGATGCAAAAGTTGCAACAATTAGTCTTTTGTTCTTATTTTGTAAAAATAACCTTTCTAAATTTTCACTAACAACGCTTTCACTCATTGAATAGCCCTGTCTTTCTACGTTTGTAGATTCGCAAAGCATTAAGGTGACGCCCTTTTTACCAATTTCAGTAAGTCTTGCAAGGTCTATAATTTCAGCGCCAGTTGGAGTTAAGTCAACCTTAAAGTCGCCCGAGTGAAAGACAATTCCACTTGGCGTGTAAATAACCAATGCAACCGCGCCTGGTATTGAGTGGTTTACGTTTATAAACTCTATTGCAAAAACGCCAAGTTTAATAACCGATTTTGACTGTACGGCATTTAAAGTATAAGACTTTAAGTTAAACTCTTTTAACTTGTTTTCAAGTAATGATAACGTGAGTTTTGTTGCGTAAACTGGAGCGTTAACGTCTTTTAAAAGGTATGGTAAACCACCTATATGGTCTTCGTGTCCGTGAGTTAATATTATACCTTTTACCCTATCTTGATTTAGCGTTAAATACGTTGTATCGGGTATAACAAAATCAATACCCGGCATATCTTGATTAGGAAAAGTAAGACCTGAATCTATTACAATAATATCTTTGCCGTATTCTAAAATGGTCATGTTTTTACCAATTTCACCAACTCCACCAAGAAAACGGACTTTTAAATTTATTTGTTTTTTCATTATATATAATATGCCCTTTATTTTAAGTATTAATAATATATTAACATAATAGATATTTTTTGTAAACAAAATTTTATTTAAACTAAAAGTCGTTTTTGTCAAAAATCTTTCTTATTTTACAAAAATTAAAAGCACTCAATTAAAAGTAGAGTGCTTTTATTATTACATTTCTTCAATTTCTTTAATGTGTTTTTTAATTTTAACACGCATATCTAAATACTTGTCAAGTTTTTCCCTTTCAGCGTCAACTAAACTCTTTGGTGCTTTAGCAAGGAAGCCGTTATTTGCTAGTTTACCATTTGCCCTTGCAATTTCACTTTCAATTTTACTTAGTTCTTCATTGAGCCTTGCTATCTCTTTTTGAGCGTCAACAAGTTCGCCAAGTGGAACGTAAAGTTCAGTTTTATCTAAGATTTGTGAAACAACTTTAATGTTAAGTTCTTCTTTACTATTAATAAACTTAATTTCGCCAACGTTGGCAAGTTTTTTAATATATACTGAAGTTTTTTCAATAAGTTTTTGTAATTCAGATACTACGTATAAGTCAACCTTTTTACTTGGTGCGCAACCGCTATCAAGCCTAATTTGTCTTATTGACTTAATAATTGACATAACGTACTCAGTATTAACACAATCTTTTTTATAGTTGAGTTTAGAGTTGTATCTAGGGAATTCAGATACCATAATACTACCCTTAACGTTAGGGATATTTTGATAAATTTCTTCCGTGATAAATGGGATAAATGGGTGTAAAAGTTTTAACGTGTTTTTAAGAACGTAAACAAGTACGCTTAAAGCATTTATCTTCTTATCTTCGTCTTCACTATAAAGGTATGGTTTTGTAAGTTCAATGTACCAATCGCAAAAATCGTTCCATACAAATTCTTGAAGGTCTGAAAGCGCTAAGCCGATTTCAAATTTTTCCATATTAACTGTCACTTTTCTAACAGTTTGATTGAGTTTAGAAATTATCCACTTATCAACAACGGTAAGTTTAACGTCGCTAATATCTTTTATATTTTTACCTTCACAGTTAAGTAAAACGAAACGTGATGCGTTCCAAATTTTGTTTATATAGTTTCTTGAACCTTCTAGTTTATCTTTAGAAAATCTAGTATCACTACCCGGAGCGATACCATTTAAAAGAGCATATCTTAAAGTATCTGCACCAAACTCGTCAATAATTTCAAGTGGGTCAATACCGTTGCCTAAAGACTTACTCATTTTTCTGCCTTGAGCGTCCCTTACTAAGCCGTGAATTAAAACGTCTTTAAAAGGAATTCTATTCGTATGCTCAAGCGCTGAGAAAATCATTCTTGCAACCCAGAAGAATATAATATCATAACCCGTAACTAAAACGTCAGTTGGGTAGAAATATTTAATATCTTCAGTAAGTTCAGGATAACCAAGTGTTGAGAAAGGCCAAAGTGCCGAACTGAACCAAGTATCTAAAACGTCTTCGTCTTGTCTTATTTTTTTAGACGAACATTTTGGACAAGTTGTTATATCAACCTTACTAACCGTCATTTCGCCACAGTCGTCACAATAATAAGCAGGAATTCTATGACCCCACCATAATTGACGTGAAATACACCAGTCTTTAATGTTAGTCATCCAGTTAAAGTAAGTTTTTGTAAATCTTTCAGGAGTGAATTTAACGCTCTTTTTCTTAACGACGTCAATAGCAGGTTTTGCTAAACCTTCCATTTTAACGAACCATTGTTTAGAAATAATAGGTTCTACGCTACTTGCGCAACGATAACAGTGACCTACGTTGTGACCGTACGGCTCAATTTTAACAAGTGCACCAATCTTTTCTAAGTCTTCAACTATTGCTTTTCTACATTCAAAACGGTCCATTCCTTGATACTTGCCTGCAAGTTCGTTCATAGTACCGTCGTCGTTCATTGTTCTTATAGTTTGAAGATTATGCCTTAAACCAACCTCAAAGTCGTTAGGGTCGTGAGCAGGAGTAATTTTTACCGCACCCGTACCAAAGTCCATTTCAACATATTCGTCGGCAACGATAGGAATTTCTCTATTAGCAAGTGGTAAAATAAGCATTTTGCCTATCATACCTTCGTAGCGTTTATCTTTAGGGTTAACTGCAACTGCAGTATCGCCAAGCATAGTTTCAGGTCTTGTAGTTGCTACGCAAACGTACTTATCTTCGTCTTTAAGTTTGTATCTTAAATGCCATAAACTTGATGCTTCTTCTTGATATTCAACTTCAGCGTCACTAAGAGCCGTTTTACAAGTAGGACACCAGTTGATAATTCTCATACCTTGGTAAATTAAACCTTTATTATATAAGTTAACGAAAACTTCTTTTACGGCACGATTGCACCTTTCGTCCATAGTAAATGCTAAACGTGACCAGTCGCAAGAAGAACCTAAACATTTTAATTGCTCTACGATTTTACCGCCGTATTTTTCCTTCCAAGCCCAAGCCCTATTCAAAAACTCTTCACGGCCAATTTCTTCTTTTGATAAACCTTCTTGACGAAGAGCATCAACAATCTTAACTTCAGTAGCAATAGATGCGTGGTCGGTACCTGGAAGCCAAAGCGTTTCATAACCTTGCATTCTTTTAAATCTTATAATACTATCTTGAATAGAGTTATCAAGAGCGTGACCCATATGAAGTTGACCTGTAATATTTGGTGGTGGAATTACAATTGTAAAAGGCACTTTGTCTGGATTGACGTTTGCTTTAAAATAGCCTTTATCTTCCCACTCTTTATATATTCTTTTTTCAAACTCTTTTGGATTATAAGTAGTTGAAATATTCATAAACCCTCCATAAATACGTTTATCATTAGAAACTTTATTAGTAAATTTTGTCGTTACGTTTTTATATTATATAATATAACATTTTTATTGTCAAACAATTTAAGCAGGACATATACTGTAATAAGTTATTTTAGGAGATAATATGAAAAAATTTATTATGATTTTACTTTCAATAGCAATTTTCTGCTTGCCATTTACTGGCTGTAAACAAGAGAAAAATTCGTTAGTTATTAGAGTAAACGAAGTGACTGACTCCTTTTTCTATGCACCGTTCTACGTGGCTATTGAAAAAGGGTTTTTTAAAGAAGAAAATATAGAAATTGAACTAACAAACGGCGGCGGGTCTGACGTTTCAATGACCGCCTTATTATCAAAAGGTGCCGACGTAATTTTGGCAGGACCTGAAACTGCAGTTTACATTGCTAGACAAAACAAAAAAGACGCACCAAAGATATTTGCTCAATTAACAAAGCGTGATGGTTGTTTTTTAATAGGTAGATACCCTGAAGAAAACTTTGATTGGAATAATCTTAAAAATAAAGAAGTAATCATTGGTAGAAAAGGCGGTTTACCTGCTATGACTTTTGAATACACCGTTAAAAATTTAGGACTTTATAACGACGTTAGTTTAAGAACTGATATTTCATTTACTTTAATGGGTCCAACTTTTGATAGTGGCGTTGGCGACTACGTGACTTTATTTGAGCCTACTGCAACTGAGTTTGTATCAGCAGGTAAAGGCTATATTGTTGCTAGCGTTGGCGAAAAAAGTGGAGAAATACCTTATACTTCGTTTATCGCTCTAGAAAGTTTTATTAAAAATGAGCCTGAAAAAGTTGAGGGATTTGTTAGAGCGTTATATAAGGCGCTTGATTTTATTAAAAACGAAACGTCGTCAACCGTTGCCGAGTATTTGGTAAAGCATTTTAAAGGCTCACAAGTGGAAGCAACTGCAAAATCACTAGAAAACTATAAAAAGGTTGATACTTGGATGACCGATATGTCTTTAACTAGTGATATGTATAATAAACTTTTAGACGTAATTTCTAGTTCAGGTGAAGACGTTTCAGACGTTAAATTTGAAAGCGTTGTTGACAATACGATTGCTACAAAAATATATAATGAAAGATATAAAAAATAGGTAAAATTACTATGGACGGGATACTTAATTTTATAAACGTTTCGCTTACATATCAAAGCGAAATCGGTGAAACACAAGCGATAAAAAACTTATCGTTTAAAATATGCGAATGCGAATTCGTTGGTATAATTGGACCATCAGGTTGCGGAAAAACTACAATACTTTCTTTAATTGCAGGACTTATCCCGCCAACAAGTGGTCAAATTGTTTTTAATAACGAAGTTATTACTAAACCCAATAAAAAAATTGGTTATATGCTACAAAAAGACCATTTATTCGCTTGGAGAACTTTAGAAAAAAACGCATATTTACCTTTAGAAATTAAGAAAAATTTAACTGAAGAAAATAAAAACAACGTTAAAAAACTATTTATTAAATACGGTTTAAAAGATTTTTTAAAAGCCTACCCTAGTGAAATTTCGGGCGGTATGAAACAAAGGGTTGCCTTGATTAGAACATTGGCGGCAAACCCCGAACTTTTACTTCTTGACGAGCCCTTTTCGGCTCTTGATTATCAAACAAGGCTTAACGTATGCGACGACGTTTATAAAATTATAAAACAAGAAAAAAAGACGGCAATACTTGTCACTCACGATATAAGCGAAGCCCTTTCAATGTGTGACAAGATTATCGTTTTAACTAAAAGACCATCGCAAATATTAAACGTGCATTATTATAAACAAGACGAAAATATTTTACCTTTGAAACGGCGTGAAGATAGCGGTTTTGGTCAAAAATTTGAAACACTATGGAAGGAACTTAACTATGAATAAAGAAAACTTATCAATAGAAAGGCTATTATATTTAAAACAACAAAAGAAAAGCAAAATTATTGTTTTAAGTTTTCAATTAGGCTTACTTTTTTCTTTTTTAATTTTGTGGGAAGTATTTGCAAGATTAAGCGTAATTGACTCTTTTTTATCAAGTCAACCAAGTAAAATTTTTAAAACGATTAAAACGCTATACTTATCGGGCGAACTTGGCAAACACGTTGGAACAACCCTTTATGAAACAATACTTGGCTTTACAATAGCAACGGTGCTTGGCACAACTATAGCCCTGTTTTTATGGTGGAGCGAACTTATTAGAAAGGTACTTGAACCATATATAGTAATACTTAATAGTTTACCTAAAATAGCACTAGGACCAATTATAATAGTTTGGTTTGGTGCAGGTACAAAATCTATTGTATTTATGGCTATCATTATAACGATTATAGTGACTATAATTACAATGGAAAACGGCTTTTTATCTACTGATAAAGAAAAGATTAAACTATTAAAATCAATGGGCGCAAGTAAGGCGCAAATTTTAATAAAACTTGTGCTTCCTTCGTCTATTCCTACCTTAGTTTCCTGTTTAAAAATAAACGTTGGTATGGCTTGGATAGGCTCAATTATGGGTGAATACTTAGTTTCTAAACAAGGTATAGGTTATTTAATTGTGTACGGCGGTCAAGTGTTTAAATTAGACCTTGTAATGTCTAGCACGTTTATTCTTTGTTTACTTGCTGGCTGTATGTACGGTCTTGTAGTTTTACTTGAAAAATTTATAAAAAGAAGAAGATAAAAAACGCCCCAACCGTTTGGGGCGTTTTAATATTAAATTAAAATAATTCGTCGTAAATTTCAGTTGCCGTATCACTAATTTCACTTTCAAAAAAACCGTAGGAAATAAAAATATCTCTATACTTTTTAACTATCCTTATATTAGCGTTAAAAAAGTTAGCAAGTTCTCTTCTTCGCTTTACGTTTTTAATACCTGAAAGTTCAAAAATTACCGCAGATAACGAATTTACGTCGTCAAAAGCATAAGCGTCTTCACTATTTTTTACAATTGCCCACATTTTGTTAACGGCAGTCGCTAAAGGCTCTAAATTGCTTTCAAGTGGAAAAAGTTTAGCAACGCAAACCGAATATGCTTCCTTAAAAATATCAGTACATTCAGTATCAAGTTTTATCTTGCCAACACTTACGGTTTTAAACAGGTTTTGACATACTACGTTTATTTTACCATAAAAACCGTCAGCAACTAAATAGCCTATAATTCCCGATTTTATTTTATCATAAACGGTGTTTTTTAATAGTAATGACGTAAGGTAATCTTTAACCTTTTTAGAGTCTAACGAATTTAAGGCTATAATTGCGTCGGCTTGCAAATTATATGAAGAATTTTCAAAAACATAATTGCAAATTTCAAACAATTCGTCAGCCATACTAGGCAATATTTTTTTAAGACCAAAATAGTATTTTAACGACTTTAAAATTTTAGCCTTTTCGTCGGGCTGAACGTCGTAAACGTAGTTTAAATTTTTAACCTTTTTACCTTTTAAAAAAGTGTTTTTAGCACTTATTGCCAAATTTAAATAATAGTTATTAACATACGTCTTTTTCAGCCTGTTTAATTTGCCAAAAAGTGCGATAGAATCGTCAAATTTACATAAATTATACTTACATATTGCAAGTAAGAATATGCAGGTTAAATCGTAAGGGTTTGACTTTAAATGACGTGACAAAAATTCTTCGGCTTCGCTATTAGAATTTTGTTCACAGTAAATAAGTGCGATTTTAAAGGCGTTGTCTTCGCTATTATAACTATCTAAACCCTTTAATATTTGCATATAGTACTTTACTTTATTTTTGTTTTTTACGCTAAGAAATAAACTAATTGCATTACAAAGTGCGTTTATATCGGTTGGTCTTAATTCACACGCCAACTCAATGTCGCTAAACGCACCCTTTTTGTCGTCTAAAAAATATCTACAAAGGGACTGTTGCATTAGCGAATCTACGTAAAATTTTGAATTATAAGGTATTATTGAAAGTTTATCAAGTGCTTCTAAATAATAACCCATTTTTATCATATTTGACGTGTTTTCAAGTAGTTTGGTAAAATCCGCTTTATCGTAAGGATAAGCGATATAATAGTCTTGCTTGAAGTCAAAATACTCGTCAAAAAATTCAGCACCGACGTTATTATAGTCAAAATAACCACGCCTATTTAACTTTAACTGCTCGTTAAAATAATAACCCGCTGTGCTATTTTCTTCTATTTTATAATAACAAGCGCCTAGCGCATTATACGCTTTAGGCTTTTCTTCTTCATTACAGTTTGATAAAAATAAAAACCAATACTCAATGGCATCGTTATACATTTCTAGTTCGTATAGCGTTTTAGCATATAACTCGTATAAATTAGTTTTATCATACGTTTTTGATAACTTTAATTTATCAAGAATAGATAAAGCACCTTCAAAATCGTTCTTGTCAACTCTTCTTTCGTATAATTTAATTAAATTGTCATCAGTATAATTTGCCGTTAAAATCATTTTTTATCAAATAGTTTTTCTACGTCTTTAGTATCGTAAACGTATTTTTTATTGCAATATTGACAAATAATTTCTATTTTGCCTTGCTCTTTTATAATATCTTCTGCTTCTTCTTTTCCAAGTGATATAACTACGCTATCAATATAGTCTTGACTGCATATACAGTTATAGTTTGCGCAACTTTCATAAAAAGAGTACTCTGAAAAATATTTATTTATAATGCCTAGTACCCCTATTTCGTTTATTTGAGTGCTTATATCGCCAAAATTGCTAATTAGTCGCTCAGCCTTAATAACGTCTTCTTCAAGTGCAAAAGGGAGTGCTTGGATAACTATACCGCCTGCACCTATACACTTGCCGTTTTGAACTTTAACGCCAAGAGCCATAGCGGTCGGCTCTTGTTCAGACTTAGCATAATAATATGAAAAATCTTCGGCAAGTTCTCCACTAATTATCTCTGACGTGCCTGTATAAGACTCTTTTAAACCCATTGTTCTAGTGACTGTAATTCTACCTTCACCTACGCAACCTTTAACGTCTAATTTACCAATACTGTTAAGCGGAAGTTCGGCGCTAGGATTGTCAATATAACCCCTAACGTTAAGTTTACTGTCAACGCTTACTATTATATGCCCGCCAACGCCGTTTCCTGAAATTGTGACCGAAAGTTTATCGCCATCGTTTTTAAGGTTTGAAGCCATAAATAAAGAGGCTGTCATTGTTCTACCAAGAGCAGCCGCAGTTAATGGAGTTAAATTATGTTTTTCTATTGCTTTATTTATTATATCGGTAGTATCTATTACGGCAAGAGAAATTGAATTATTTAAAATTAAAGTTTTATATATTTTACCCATATTATTTTTTTGCTATAAATAAAATTCTATCACTGTCTTCTTTCAAATCATTACCAAACTTATCTAGCGTTTTAACGTTTGTAAACCCTGCGCTATTAAGTGCTTTAACAATGCTATTTATATCATGAATATATTGTGTTTGATTTTCGTCATACCTAATATAACTATCGTTATTTTTTTCAAATATCGTAAAGTCAATATTTACTAGGTTATTACTTTCGTCTAATTCATTAAACCAAATATACGACACGTCTTCACTATTGTCACAAAAAACGTTATTTGATAATACGTTTTTAAGTTTATACTCGCTAGACACGTCAAAGATTAAAACGCCTTGACTATTTAATGCCGTGTAAAATCTTTTAAAAGTTTTTTCAATATCGCTTTGGCTTACGTAGTTTATACCATCGTTAATAACGGTTATAAAACCAACCTTTTCAAAACTTTTTAAGTTGCGCATATCTTGTTTTAAAAATTTTATTGACAAATTTTCTTCGTTAGCAATTCTTTGCGCTTCAAAAAGCATATCTTCACTAACGTCAATACCAACAACTGAAAAACCTTGTTTTTTTAACTTTCTTGTCAAAATACCACTACCACAAGCAACGTCTAAACCGTTTTTTGACGTAGTTTGGCTTTTGAGTAAACTAACAACGAAATCAGTCCAATTATCGTAATTTTTGTCAAATAAAATTTTTTCGTAAAATTTCGCTAAAGACGTATACTGACTACCCATTAATCGTTATCACCCTTTGTATCGTCTTCCGACATAAATTTATCTATATCGGTATTATTATTTGCGCCATTGTTTTTACCAAGTTGCTCTTCAACGTAGTTGTCGCTATCTTCAATCATACGTTGCTTGCTCTCTTGAAGCCTTGCAAGGTCATTACGAGAGAAACTAGTTGGAAGTTCAACAATCTCTACGTCATAGTCGGTAATTGGTTTTACAGGTCTTGTTAAGAAGTCTGCTTTTTTATACACAAACTCTTCAGTTTCGTCTTGAACGTCTTTTTTATAAATGCCCCTATTTTTCTTAGCGCCTGCAACTTTATCGTTAATACATTCGTCAAACACCCATTGTGAATAGTTTGTCCAAATTAAAAGGAACAATGAAAGTGAGAAGAAAAGTATTGATAATATACCAAACGAAAATAGCATAGAACCCATTTTAGTAAGGAGTAATAAAAAGCCGACAAGAGAAAATGCACCAAAAAATAAGTTAAACGGAAATAAACCTACCGTTAAAATGGCAGCGTTTCTTAAAATTTTAATAAACTTTAAATCATAAGTGACGCCAAGCGTTAAAGTAAATAAGTAAATAATAGCAAATATGATTAAGAAAATTAAACTTATTACTTTTAAAACTGTATAAATAGTTATTTTTTCAGGATATAATGCAATTTGTAAATCAAGCGAGTGTAGGGATATATAAGATAAACCTATAAAGAACACGAAAAGCAAGGTTGATTTTAAAACTGTTTTATAGTTCTTTTTTACCCCTGACCAAAAGTCTGAAGCGACGAATACGCCCTCAGTCCAAACCATATTACGCATAACGTAAAAACCACCTGCTAAACCAACGCTTATATAGAAAGATAAAATAAGTAGTAAAGCAAAAAACGTAACGTCAGCCTTAATGACGATTTGTTCGGCAACTCCTGTAATGTACGGATAAAGTGGATAACCTATTGATATATTTTGAGAAAATGGGGCAATACTGCCGTTAGACATAATCATAACGTGCCTTAAGTAGAGTAATAAAAATACTGGAAGGAGAAAAATAATCATTAGCAAATTGATTTTTATTATTTTGCCAAAGTTAGTTTTAAACAAGTCCCACCCCAAAGCCCAACGATTTTTAGGGAGAGATTTTCTTGCGTAATCTTCATTTCTTTCAGGACCTTCAATTAATTTTGTAAATATGCCTTTTTTCTTAGTAGCCATCGTTCACCTATATTTTATTTTACTTTGTATATATAATATACTTTTTATCAAAATTTTTCAATCGTTTTTTACTAATATTGCTATTTTTTATTTTTTAAACTAAAAACAATATAAAAAAACCTAAAGATTTTAGCGTCTTTAGGTTAATTTTATTTAATTTATAACGTCGTCAACGTTTTTTCTAAATTTACCATACACGCCATTTACTTGAGTGTAGTAAATAAAAGTTTCAGGATATTTTTTAGAAAGTGAAATTATTTGCGGTAATTGTCTTCTATTTATTATGGTAATAACTAGTGAATTTTCACTATTTGTATACATACCTTGACTTTTTACAACCGTTGCAGTATGACCTAAAACGTTTACGATATCGTCATAAAGTACGTATGGAGATTTCGTTACGATTTTAACTTCGTATGCTTCCCTACTTTCACGCATTATAATCGTCATAACCTTTTCAGAAATAAATAGTTGTACAAGGGCTAATAAAATACAGTTAAAATCTTTGTACACAAAGTATGAAATGCCAATTATAATAATGCAAAGAACACTTATTAACCTTTCAACGTTTATATATTGCATCTTTTTTTGTATAGTGCATGCAATAATATCAACACCGCCAGTAGACGCGCCTAAACGTATCATAATACCCGTTCTTAATCCTAATAGTACGCCTGCAAAAATTGCCGAAATTATTCTTCCGTCAACAGAAACGTACTTAGGAAATGAAACCAATTCTAACACGATAAGTAAAATAGACGATAATATCGTAAAAATTAAGGTATAAGTGACGTACTTTTTATCAAGTTTAAAAAATGCGTAGACAATAAGCGGAGTGTTTAAAATAAGGTTAAACCAACCTGCATTTATTGAAGGAAAGAGATAGTAAAGTAATGTGACTACCGCTTCAAGACCTAACGGAACGAAATTTGCAGGATAAACGAAAACGTGCAAGCCTATTGACGAAATTACGCTTGCAATTAAGGTCAAAACAAAATACAACGTCATTTTTTTAAAATTTTTATTATTTATAACATCAATCATAACGCTTAAAATATATCATTTCTATTTAAATTTTATAAAATGTAGTAAGATTAACAAAATTTAATATCTAAACTATTTTAATCAAACTTATAAAGTCACGCCAGTTTTAAAGAAAGCAAGTTCAGGGAAATCTTCACTCTTACATTTATATTCGCCGTTTATAGTTTTTAAAATTAAATTCCATAAACCGTCTTCGTCCATAGAATACGCGTTAAAATCTATCCAATTAGACTTGTTTTTAAACAAGTGGTCGTTAGTAGAAATTTTCATTGTAGGAACAAAGGTTGCAAAAGGAGTTCCACGACCAGTCGTAAATAAAACTATTTGACAACCAGCACTTGCAAGCGCAGTACTTGCAATTAAGTCGTTGCCCGGAGCGTTAAGAGCAGTCACACCTTGTTTTTTAAGCATTTCACCATAGTCTAAAACGTCAACAATTTTAGTTGAGCCCGCTTTTTCAATACAGCCAAGAGACTTTTCTTCAAGAGTTGTAATACCCCCTTTTTTATTACCAGGACTAGGATTTTCATAAACAGGGAAACCAAGTGACGTATAACCGTTTTTAAAGTCAACAATCATTTTTTTGTATTTTTCAAAAACTTCTTCAGTTTCGCACTTATTCATTAAAAGTTGCTCTGCACCGAACATTTCAGGAACTTCAGTCAATACTGCACTACCGCCGTACGCAACTATTTTATCGCTAATTTTACCAACAAGTGGATTAGCGGTTAAGCCTGAGTATCCGTCGCTACCGCCACATTTTAAACCGATTGAAAGTTCGCTTAAACTTACTTCTTCACGTTTAAACTTGCTAGCCTTTTCAATAAACGACTTAACGATTTCTAAACCGTATTCAACGTCGTTTGAAACTTCTTGAGTATTAAAATACTCAACATTATCTCTACCATAAGGTTTTAAATATTCTTTTATTCCGTCAAGACCGTTATTTTCACAACCTAAACCAACGAATAATACAAAACTTGCGTTAGGATTAAGAGCGATTGCGCAAAGTAATTTTTTTATGTTTTGATTATCTTCACCAAGTTGGCTGCAACCAAATTGATGTGGTAAACTAAACACGCCGTCAATACTACCGCTTATAAACTCTTTAGCGCGCATTTCAATATTTTTACATACGTTATTTACACAACCTACGGTTGGTATAATGTAAATGTCGTTTCTAATACCTGCTCTACCCCATTTTCTTTTAAAGCCCATAAACGTACCGTTTAATTTTTTAGGCTCGCAGTAATTAGGTTTATACTCGTAAGTAAAACTTTCGTCTAAGTGTGATTTTAAATTATCGGTATGTACCCAATCGCCTTTTTTAATATCTTTTGTAGCCCTACCGATAACCTCGCCGTATTTTATAACAAACTCACCTTTATTTACGTCTTTTAATGCAATTTTATGCCCTGCAGGAACGCAATCGGTACCACTAAGAGTGATACCGACGTTATCTTTTTCATTTATAATAATAAAATCTTTCATAATTAAATTAAATTTTTTCCACTTTTTATAATTTTTACGTTTTCAATAACAGTTTCTACGAAGTTTTCATACTTAGATAAATCTTCGCCCCAAACCTTTTCGTCTTTCATAAACGAGCATATTTTACCACCGTTTACAAAGTATTCAAGATATGGAATATCGTCTTTAATTTCAACAGTTTTTGATGGTAAATCTACGTAATATTTACCGTCTTCTTTTTTATAAAGAGAAGAATATATCGCCATTAAATAAGAAAAGCCAATAGTTAAATATTTAGGAATTTTATTATACTTTGTATAATAAT
>JAZRNF010000037.1:0-11743 GCA_045648085.1 Christensenellaceae bacterium
GTATTAAACGAACTTATCAAAATTTTATCGCATAGACCTTGTCACGTAAACATAATAAGGCTTAACGAAGTTAAAGAAAATAATTATAGAGCGACTACGGAAAAGGAGACTTATGCTTTTTGCGATATGCTTGTAAAAGGTGGATTGTCGGCTACTGTAAGGCGTTTAAACGGCGCCGACATAGAAGGGGCTTGCGGTCAACTTAGGCGTAGTTATATAAAAGGAGAAAATTATGAACAAAATTAAAATAGCACCGTCAATACTTTCAGCAAACTTTGCAGAAATGGGCAAGGCAGTAAAACAAATTAGCGAAGATGGCGCAGACTTTATACACGTTGACGTTATGGACGGCGTTTTCGTTCCAAACCTTTCTTTCGGCATGAAAATGGTTAAAGATATAAGACCTTATACCGATAAGGTTTTAGACGTTCACCTTATGATAACTAAACCTGAAAGGTATATTGCAGAGTTTGCTAAAGCAGGCTCTGACTATATAACTATTCACTATGAAGCGTGTGAAGAGCCTGTTATTGAAGTCCTTAAAAAAATAAGAGAATTAGGTGTAAAAAGTGCAGTATCTATAAAGCCTAATACTCCTGTTGAAGTTTTAAAAGACTTGCTTCCTTACGTTGATATGGTATTAATGATGAGCGTTTATCCTGGCTTTGGCGGTCAAAAATATATTCCTGAGTCAACAAAAAGAATTGCTTGTGCTAAAAAGTTAATTGACGAGTATAATTCCGATATTTTACTTGAAGTTGACGGTGGTATTACTTTAGATAATATAAAAGAAGTTTTAAATGCCGGTGCAAACGTTATTGTTGCAGGCTCAACTGTATTTAACGCCGAAGATAAACCTGCCGTTATAAAGGCTTTAAGGGGATAAACCTTAATAAGCGTTTGAGTGATTAAATCTTGCCTCTATGACGGTTTAGAGCGGTGTCAAAACAAAAATAATTTTCATATAATAGTCGTAGAGAGATTTTGTTATGAAAATTTATTGTTTTAAACCGCCAAAATTTATAAGGGCAATACTAAAATTATTTATTAAGAATTAAAAAATTATGAAAAATTTACAAATGTACAACAAATTGGGAATATCTAAAAGCGTATACGATTTAGGTGAAGAAATTTTAACTTCATTAAAAAAAAGGTTTGAAGATATTGATAAAATTTCTGAATATAATCAAAACAAGGTGCTCTACGCTATGCAAAAAAATAAGGTAGACGCATCTTGTATGCAGTCGTCAACGGGGTACGGATACGACGATATTGGGCGTGAAAAATTAGAAAAGGTTTACGCCGATATTTTCAATACCGAAAGTGCGCTAGTAAGACCGCAAATTACTTGTGGTACGCACGCTTTAACCGTTGCGCTTTCTGCTAATTTACTCCCTGGCGACGAACTTTTATCGCCTGTGGGCAAGCCGTACGATACCCTTGAAGAAGTTATCGGTATTAGAAACTCTACTTGTTCACTTAAAGAATACGGCGTTAGTTATCGTCAGGTAGACTTGCTTAGCGACGGTACTTTTGATTATGAAAATATTAAAAAGGCAATCAATGAAAAGACTAAACTCGTCACTATTCAACGTTCTAAAGGTTATCAAACAAGACCTACCTTTTCAGTTGAACAAATTGGCAAACTCATAGAGTTTGTAAAGTCTATAAAACCAAGTTTAATAGTAATGGTGGACAACTGTTATGGCGAATTTGTTGAGACTATTGAGCCAAGTGACGTAGGTGCTGATATGGTTGTAGGTTCGCTTATTAAAAACCCAGGTGGTGGACTTGCTCCAATAGGCGGATATATTTGCGGAAAAAGTGAACTTATAAACAGATGTGCGTATAGGTTAACTGCTCCAGGTCTCGGTCAAGAAGTAGGTGCAACGCTAGGCGTTCTTCCTAAATTTTATCAAGGTTTATTCTTAGCGCCAACGGTTACGGCAGGTGCTTTAAAGGGCGCAATTTTTGCGGCTAATATATATGAAAAATTAGGTTTCAAGGCAGTTCCTAACGGGCATGAATCACGTCACGACATAATTCAGGCAGTTGAACTTAAAAGCCCTGAAGCGATGTGTGCTTTTTGTAAGGGTATACAAGCGGCTGCACCAGTTGATAGTTACGTGACTCCTATTCCTTGGGCTATGCCGGGGTATGATAGCGAAGTTATTATGGCTGCAGGTGCTTTTGTTCAAGGCTCTTCAATAGAACTTTCTGCCGACGGTCCAATAAGAGAGCCTTACGCCGTGTATTTCCAAGGTGGTTTAACTTTCTATCACGCTAAACTTGGAATACTTATGTCGCTCCAAGAACTTGTCAATGCAAAAATAGTAAATTTATAATTTTAATACTTTCAAATTGGGCTAAAGGGGGCTTAATATGAACATTTCAGTTTTAGGTTGTGGTAGATGGGGTAGTTTCGTCACTTGGTATTTATCTTACGAAGGTCATAACGTGACCGAGTGGGGTAGAGAGGGCGGAAAATCATTTACCGTGCTAAAGGAAACGGGTAAAAACGAATACGTGACCTTAAATAAAAACGTAAAACTTACGTCAAATTTATTTGAAGCGATACAAGGTGCGGAACTTATTGTAATTTCAGTTCTTAGCCAATCGTTAAGAGAAGTTTTACTAAGCGCTAAAGAGTATGGTGCAGATAAAAAAGATATAGTCCTTTGTATGAAAGGCTTAGAAGAAAATACGGGTAAAAGGCTTAGCGAAATAGCCGTTGAGTGCGGTTATAGTAAAGATAAAGTTGCCGTTTGGTTAGGTCCGGGGCATATTCAAGAATTTACTAAAGGCAAGCCAAACTGTATGGTTATTGATAGCGCTAATAAAGAGTTGACTAAAAAACTTGCCGACGGGCTTAGAAGTGATTTAATTCGCTTTTATTATGGTGACGACCTTATTGGTAATGAAATTGGTGCTGCTGCTAAAAACGTTATTGGTATAGCGGCTGGCATGCTTGACGGCGGCGGATACTCAACACTTAAAGGCTCGCTTATGGCAAGGGGTGCAAGAGAGATTGGTAGGCTTATAAAAGCAATGGGGGGAAACGAACTTTCGGCTTACGGCTTATGTCACTTAGGCGACTATGAAACTACGCTATTTTCTCAGTATTCTCAAAATAGAAGATATGGCGAAGCCTATATTAAAGGCGAAGAATTTATAAAGAGTGCCGAAGGTGTTAAAACGGTAAAAGCCTTAAAATTACTAGGCGAAACGTATGGTGAAGAACTCCCTATTTGCAACGCTGTTTATAGAATAATTTACGAAAACGCAAATCCACTTAAAACCTTTAACGAACTCTTTTCAAGAAGTTCAAGAAAGGAATTTTAATAAAGGTTCTTTCATAATGTATTTTTATTAAGTTATTTAATAAATTGTTATGAATTAATTTCAAAAACATATTGACACTAGTAGTTTATAGTGCTAAAATTAAGTAAACTTTAAGGGGGTTATCCTAATGAAATTTTTTGAAGACGTAAAAACCATTGAAGAAATTAATGCTAGAAAAGAAGAATTTAAAAAGATTTTACAAGAAGAGGAGTATGGCTACTTGCCAGAAGCACCTTTATCTGTTGAAGGTAAGGTTTTAAGCAAGGCTAAATACTGTGCAGGTAGGGCGTTTTATGAAAATATAGAATTAACTATCAAAACAAGGCTTGGCGATATAATTTTACCAGTTATATATTGTTATAAAAAAGACAGCATTAAAAAGAAAACTTTAGTGACTTTAAACTTTGATGCCGAAGTTCCTAACAAATACTTACTTGCTGAAGAAATTTTAGACAACGGTTGGAACTTTGTTGCATATAACTATCAAAATATAACTATTGACCCTGCAAGAGAGCAACATTGGTACACTGAAGCCTACGCTCCAATGCTTAGGGAATTATCTAATCCTAAAGCCCCAGCAGGCAAACTTATGATGTGGGCTTGGGGTGCTATGCGCGTATTAGACTATATGCTTACAAGAGAAGAAGTTGACCCTGAAAACGTAGCCGTGACAGGTCACTCAAGAATGGGTAAAACTGCTCTTATTTGCGGTGGTTTTGACGAAAGATTTAAGTTTGTTCACTCAAACGACTCTGGTATCGCAGGTGCTAGCCAATTTAGAATGATAAACGAAAAGTCTGAAGATATTAAATTTATGTATGAAAACGTTCCTTATTGGTTTACCGACAAGTATTTTTCATATATAGGCAAAGAACACGAAATGCCGTTTGACCAACATTACTTGCTTGCTCTTATCGCGCCAAGACCACTTTCTGTTCACTCAGCAGTAGGCGATTTGTGGTCTAACCCAGACGGCGAACTTGAAAGTTGTAAACTTGCAACTAAGGCGTGGAACGCATACGGTAAAAAAGGTCTTATTATGGACGGCGAACTTGAAATCGGCAAAAAGTACTTTGACGGTTTAATTAGTTATCATAGGCGTCCTGACGGACACTATTTCTCTCGTGAAGATTGGAACGTACTTTTAAAATTCTTTGATAAATATATTGATTATAAGGTTTAGTAAAAAAACTCGGCTTAAATAAAAGCCGAGTTTTTTATTGCAGTTTATCAAAATCGTGGGTTTCAGACATAAACTTTGCGTAGCGTTTAGGCATATAATTTCGCATTAGTTTTACGTTTCTTCTGCTTTCTATATTTATAGTTTGATAATACTCTTTAAACAAACTTATAACGTCGTCTTTAACGGTTAGGGGTGGCAGTTCCTTATTTACAATTTTCGTATCCACACCGTTATATGCGCATATGACGTTATATCTAGTATCGTGAAATATCATAGGCATTTTGCCATATCTTTTTTTAAAGTGGGGGAGTAGTAAATCGCAAATATTATTATCCGGTTTAAAGTGGGCGTAGTATATGCCTTGTGGAGTTTTTTGAAAGCGTATAAACCCAGTAAACCTATGTATTTCATGCTTTATTTTATAAACAATTTCGCTAAACCTTTGAACTGTCGGGTTTAAAAAATTAGTAGAGCAGTCCGTTTGATTGTCTAAAGTGAATACTACGTAGTTAAAAATAGTAGTTAGTTTATCCCTTTCGCCACTACGTAAAGACAACTTTAATTCTCTATAAGAATTAAGTTTCATTATCTTTTTTAGCCTAGTATTTACTTTACTTGAAAAGTCATAGTCCGTCTTTATAATTTTAATTTCGTCTAAAATGGATAGTTGAGCCGAAGAAGTTAAAACTTCTAAAACATTTTCTTTATTAGTATAAGAGTAATATACTGCAGTTAAAATACCGTCAAAACTATCGTCTATTATATATTTTATCATAATTCACCAAGTATAACGCTAGATAATATTTCATTATTTGAAAACATTGAAATTTGACTATATAAACTAGCGTTTTCAGTAATAATTAAAGAATTTTTAACGTCGTTTAACCTTTTAAAACCGTAAAAAATTCCGTTCGTTGTTATAAAGTTTATAGCCCTTTTAAGTGGTATTTTCATACGTTTTAAACTTTCTAAATCTATTCTTCCATATTTTCTACTAGCAACTATTTTGTATGCGCTTTTAAGCCCGATACCAGGTACTCTTGCAAGCATTTCAACAGGTGCGGTATTTAGTTCTACTGGGAAAAATTCGGGATGTTTTAACGCCCAAGCGCACTTAGGGTCGTACTCTTGCGATAAATTTTCATTTTCGCTCAAAAGTTCCTTTACGGTAAAGCCGTAAAACCTAATTAGCCAGTCGGCTTGATATAATCTATGCTCTCTTAGTAGCCCCGTTTTAGTCGTTGGCAATAGTTTTGACGTGGTGTTTAAAGGCACGTAAGACGAATAGTAAACTCTTTTTAACTTGTACTTTTTATACAAGGCTTCAGTTAAATTGAGTATATGACCGTCACTTTCAGGGCTTGCACCTACTATCATTTGCGTAGTTTGTCCTGCAGGTAAAAATTTTCTACCGTTATACTCTTTTTCTTCATAAAGCCTATTCATTGGCGTTATGATATTTTTTTTGTTCTTTTGCGGTGCTAAAAGCCGTAGGCTTTTTTCGGACGGAAGTTCTAGGTTAAAACTCATTCTATCAACGTATTCAGACGCTCTTAAAATTAAAAGTTCGTCAGTACCGGGGATACCTTTTAAATGTATATATCCGTTAAAATTATATAGTTTTCTAAGTTTAATAACCGTTTCTAAAAGTAGTTCCATCGTGTAGTTGGCGTTTTTATATACCGCCGAAGACAAAAATAAACCTTCTATGTAATTACGCTTGTAAAATTCCATAGTAAGTTCGCAAATTTCATCGGGAGTCGCTATTGCTCTAGGCACGTCGGCGGAACGCCTGCTATTACAGTATAAACAGTCGTACGAACAAATATTTGTCATTAAAATTTTAAGAAGAGATATACATCTTCCGTCTTTTGTAAAAGAGTGGCATATTCCACCGTAATGAGCGTTGCCTAAGCCACCGTCGTTTCTTCTATTACTGCCTGACGATGAACAGGATACGTCATATTTAGCACTATCAACAAGAATTTTCAATTTTTCACTAGAAATCATAAAACACCTTAAATACGAACATTTGTTTATATTATACATCTACTATTATTAAAAGTCAAACGTTTGTTTGTAAAATTTTTAAGTCATAAAGGCTTTTTTGTTAATAATTGTGGGGTTATAATGGGTTTAGGGGAATATTTAACGGTTTTAGTAGGGAGATTTATGGAAATAAAAGTTATTAAAAGAAACGTAGTTCCAAATAGAATAACTCTATACGAAAACGATATAGGTACTAAAAGTTTAGTTTTTTCGGTTAGTAGAATAAACGACGGTGTTAATTTAGAAAACCTAAACGGTTTTTTAGAAATTGAAAGGGATACAGGGCTTACGGATAGGTTTATTTTAAATAAAACAATAACCGACGATTGTATTTATTTTTCAATTATGGTAGACGTACCGTTAACGCTAACTGCAGATACTTTATGCTCTCAAATTTCTTTTGAAAACGGCAATAATACCTTAATTTACAAGACGAAAGTGTTTTTTATAGAAGTAAATTACTCGGTAGACGGTTTAGAGTCGTTTTCTCAATTAGAGCCTACAGTAATAAAGCAGTTAGAGAGCAAAATGCTTGAAAATATTGAACTTTGTTCTAGTCTTGCTCAAAACTTTCAAGACACTAAGGAGCAAATAAACGAGCAGTTTAATAACGACGTTAAAAACGCCGTGCAAGACTTAAGGACGGAACTTAGTCAAGGAATGAGCGAAGTTGACGGAGAAATGCTAATTTGTAAGCAAAATTACGTTAGTATAAAAGAAGAGATTTTAGTTTTATAGGAGAGTTTATGGCAGATTTATCACAAATTAAAGTTGGCAACGTTATCTATGATATTAAAGATAGCGTTGCAAGAGAAAACGCAGCGCAAGGTGGCGGTAGTTTAGATTTTAAAAATTGTTATCTACACGTATTTGAATATTACAATATTACGTGTAGTCCTAGTTGGGATTTTACAATATACGTACCTATGACAACTAAGGAATTGCAAGGCGATAGTTTTTTTAAAAAGGAGAACGTTGAGTGTAGTTATTGGGATATAAACCCGATGATTATACAAGGTGCGTTCGTTGTTGGTACTAAAGGTGTTTATGACGGTATGACTAGTTATGAGCATTGTAAAATAGACGTGTTTGAAGATTGGTTTGACGAAGAACTTAGCACGGGTAGTTATTATATTGCAATATGTGGCGAAAGTTTTCCACAAATGAAATTTAGCGAGTTAACCTTCGTAAGAGAAAAAGTAATTTAATATGGAGAAAATTATGTACGCAGTAATAGATAAAAAAACTAATAGAGTAATAAAGGTAGGAAGCGAAGAATTTAAAGGTCTTAGCGACTACGTGTTTGTAGTTGAAATTGCAAGTTTACCTAAAGTTAAGAAAGACGAGTATTTAACGTATGAAAATAACGAGTTTAAAGTTAACACGTATACTTATACGAAAGAACAACTACTTTCAAAGTACGAAAATTTGGTAGAAATGTTGATAAGAAAAAAGTATTCTTTATCAAACGAACTTTCGTTGCTTCGTCAACGTGACTCTAAAATTGACGAATTTAACGCCTATAACGCTTACGTTGAAGAGGCAAAAAGAATAGCAAAAGAAAAAATATACCGTTAAAATGTAAAAGTTAAGTTAAAAGTTGCTTAAAAGATTGACATTTTTTAATACTAATATTAAAATAAACTTATTATACTGAATTATTGTAGTTAAGGAGTTTATTATGGCTGAGTTTATGGGAAACTTAAGAAGAACCGATTACTGTGGCACTATTACGCTTAACGACGTTGGTCGTGAAATAGTAATAATGGGCTGGGTTCAAAAAAGAAGAAATTTAGGTAGTCTTATATTTATTGATTTAAGGGATAAAACTGGTATTGTTCAAGCAGTTTTTGACCAAAATACTAATTCTTCAGTTTTTGAAAAGGCAGAGTCTGTTCGTTCTGAGTACGTTCTTGCAATTAAGGGTACTGTTAGAGAAAGGGAAAATAAAACTGATAAAATACCAACTGGTGCAGTTGAAATTTTAGTTAGTGAACTTAAAATTTTAGCAGAAGCAGATACTACTCCTTTTGAAATTACCGACGAGACTGACGTTAATGAGAATTTAAGGCTTAAATACAGATACCTTGATTTAAGGCGTTCTTCTTTACAAAGCAATTTAATTACAAGATACAACATTTGTCGCGCTACAAGAAATTATCTTGACGGCAACGGCTTTATGGAAATTGAAACGCCAATGCTTGGCAAGTCTTCTCCAGAAGGCGCAAGGGAATATTTGGTTCCATCAAGAGTACACCCATCTTGTTTTTATGCTTTGCCACAATCTCCACAACTTTATAAACAATTATTAATGATTTCAGGTTTTGATAGGTACTATCAAATTACTAAATGTTTTAGAGACGAAGACTTAAGGGCTAACCGTCAACCAGAGTTTACTCAAATTGACTTAGAAATGAGTTTCGTTGAAAATATTAACGACGTTATTTATCCTATTGAAGGTTTAGTTAAGTCTATATTTAAAGAGACTTTAGGTATTGATTACGGCGATGCTCATTTCCGTCAAATGCCTTATAGGGAAGCGATGAGCCGTTTTGGTTCAGACAAGCCTGACACTCGTTTCGGTTTAGAACTTGTTGACGTTTCTGATATTGCTAAAGAGTGTGATTTTAAAGTGTTTACCGATGCTTTAGCGATAAACGGTGCTGTAAAGGGTAGTGTACGTGCTATAAACGCTAAAGGCTTTGCTTCTAAACTTTCAAGAAAAGATATTGACGGTTTAGGTGAGTTTGTTAAAACTTTAGGCGCTAAGGGCTTAGCATGGCTTTCTCACCCTGAAAACGCTGAAGTTAAGGGTTCTTTCTTAAAATTCTTAACTGAAGATAACCTTGCTAAATTAACAAAAAGGCTTAACTTTGAAGAGGGTGACGTGCTTTTCTTCGCAGCAGATAAAGACGCTATCGTGTTTAACGCTTTAGGCGGTTTAAGATTACACCTTGCTGAAAAGTATAATCTTATTGATAAAAACTCTTACGATATTTTGTGGATAACTGAATTCCCAATGTTTGATTATAGTGAAGAAGAAGGCCGTCTTGTTGCCGTTCACCATCCGTTTACCGCTCCTATGGACGAAGACTTAGAACTTTTAGATACTGAGCCTTTAAAGGCTAGGGCTAAGGCTTACGATATCGTTATCAACGGTCAAGAAGCAGGCGGTGGCTCTATAAGAATTCACAGGCGTGATATTCAACAAAAAATGTTCAAAATTTTAGGTTTTACCGAAGAATCTATTCAAGAGAGATTTGGTTTCTTCGTAGACGCGTTTAAGTACGGCGCACCACCACACGGCGGTTTAGCACTCGGTTTAGATAGGTTTGTAATGCTTATTACTAAAAACGATTCTATTAAAGACGTTATTGCTTTCCCTAAGGTACAAACTGCATCTTGCTTAATGACTGGCGCACCTGACTTCGTTGAAGATAAACAACTTAGCGATTTACATCTTTTAGGTATTAAAGACAAAAAAGAAAACTAAATAATTTAGCACCTTGCCACTAAAAGCAAGGTGTTTTTTTTGTGCCAAAAACAACTGTTTTATTTTTTTAGTGTGTATACCGTACACAAACTTAGTGTTTTGTACGCGTACAAAATAATTTGTGTCTTTTTGTGACAAACAGTTGTATTTTAAATTTATATATGATAATATATAATCAATATTTTTGTAGGAGCATGTTATGTATATAAGTACTAGAGGAAATGAGAAATTAACGGCAAGTCAAGCAATTTTAAAAGGCTTATCTTCAGACGGCGGCTTATTTATTCCAGAGTCTTTTCCGTCTATAAATTTTGATGATAGTTGGCTTAAAAAATCTTACCCGCAATTAGCGATAGATTTATTTAAACTGTTTTTAGACGATTATACTGAAGAAGAAATTTTATATTGCGTTGAAAGTGCTTATTCAAGTAAAAATTTTAAAGAAGAATTTGCAGGTTTTAAAAACTTTGGCAACTTATCATTTTTAGAGTTGTATAAAGGTCCTACTCTTGCTTTTAAGGATATGGCTTTAACAATTTTACCTTTCTTAATTGAAGTGGCTAAAAAGAAGCATAGCGTACTAGATAAGTCTTTAATACTTGTAGCAACTTCGGGCGATACTGGTGGTGCTGCTCTTGCTAGTTTTATGCAAAGCGGTGAGTTTGATACCGTCGTTTTATATCCAAATAAAGGCGTTTCTGAAATTCAAGAAAAGCAAATGCTTTATTATACTAACGATAGAACTAAAGCCTTTGCAATAGAGGGCAACTTTGACGATTGCCAAAACTTTGTAAAAAGCGTATTCGCTTCTTATCCTAAAAATAACGGCGTGCTCATATCTTCGGCAAACTCTATAAACATAGGTAGACTTATACCACAAGTTATATATTACGTTTACGCTTACTTAAAAAGCGTTAAAGACGGCTTACTTAAATTTGGCGAAAGTTTTGATATTTGCGTGCCAACAGGCAACTTTGGCGATATTTTTGCAGGTTATATAGCAAAAATTATAGGCGTGCCAATTTCTAAACTTATTTGTGCATCTAACGTAAACAACGTTTTAACTGACTTTTTTAGCACGGGTACTTATAATAAGAATAGAGAGTTTAAAAAGTCAAATTCGCCTGCTATGGATATTTTAATATCTTCTAACCTTGAAAGGCTTGTATATTTAGCGACAGGCCGTAGCGGTAGCAGGGTTGCAGGCTTTATGAAAGACTTAAACGAAAAGGGCGAATATTCTTTATCAAAAGAAGAAAAAGAGTTTTTAAACGACTTTAGGTGCGGTTATACAACCGAAAAGGAAACGTTAAACGCCATAAACGAAGTGTTTGAAAAATACGGTTATTTAATTGACCCACACACGGCAGTAGCGTACGACTGTTATAAAAAATTAAACAGTAAAGATAAAACTTTAATAATTTCAACGGCAAGCCCGTATAAATTCCCAGGTACGGTAGCAACGGCGCTTAAAATGCCGTGCGATAAGTCGGAATTTGAACTTATAAGCGATATTGCAAAACACACTAATACTGAAATTCCTTACGGAATTTTAAAACTTAAAAATTCAAATAACGAAACGATACTTAAAACAAGGGAAGAAATTAAAGATATAGTTTTATACAAAAATAAAATTCTAGGCTAAAATTTACTCTATTTTATAAGATTGATAGTCT
>JAZRNF010000038.1:0-9147 GCA_045648085.1 Christensenellaceae bacterium
GGTGCTAATGCTTCATATACTGCGTTAAAATCTATACTCATAATTTTTTCTCCTTAATAATTTTCTTTTATTTCTTTAACCGTTAAGGCTAATTCGTTGTGATTTGCGCCTAAAGTGTTGTAATATCCAATTAAATCTTCATAACCTTGTTTTAATGCCAATAATTCGGCTTGCAATGGGGTTACAAGGCTTTCTATATAATTCTTTAAGACAAATTCGTGGTTAACTTCTTCAACCGTTATAGGCTCGATTTCCCAATGTTTAACCGCTTTACCATCTACTATTAAAGCAATGCTAATTTCGATAATGCACGGTTTTTGTGTAAACTCAGTTAAATCAAGTTTTTTATCGCATACTATATAATTTTTTGTAATATCGTTTGCTTTAACTTCGATTGATAATTTTTCTAGCCTATATTCACTTTCAAACTTTAAAGAAAGTTTTTCGGGAACAAAAAAAGGCTCTTTACAATCAAGCCTTACCCTTTTATTTGCAGTTAATTTAATTTTCATACGCCGTACACCTCTTTATGTGCTTTACCTTTACATTCTTTTCTATATGCTTGCATTTTTTCGTATTCAGTTAAAGCGTTTACATCTTCGTAAGTTTCTTTATATTCTAGGTAGTTATTAATTACCGATTCCATTTTGCCTTGCGGATATTTTTGTCTTATGTATTTTTCCGCTAAATCGTGATACCTTTTTTCTTTTTGCTTTTCGATTTGCTCGGCAGTATATTCACGGAATTTAGGAATTAAATCGCAAGCGTAATAAGTTTCCGTTTCTTGTTCGTGTTCAACAAGTTTGGTTTCTTCTTGCTTGGTTTCTTCGTTCCATACAGGTACTTTTTCGGTATAGGCTTCTTTAATTACCCTTATATGTTCTTGCACATTATCAACTTCGAGAAAATCATATTTACTTGGTATGCTTTCAACTTCGCATTGAGTTACATACTGAGTTAAATCAGTATAAGGTTTATCACTTGGCGGTAATACAACCCTTTTTGTTTTATTATCAAATACTATATATTTCATACTTGCCCCCTTAAATTACTTTTTCGCTTACAAGCGTAAAGTTGCTTTTATTGATTAAATAGTCGTTATCATCCGTTCTAATACCAATATCGTACACATCTTCGCCGTTATCGTTTGTATAGTGTTCTTTAAAAAAACTTGTATCGCCAAAGCCATCGCCACCGCCAATATTTTTAACACCCCATATACCTAAAGCACTACCTATACCTATATTTTTAAAAGCATTAAACCCTCGCAATTCGGGTGTAGTCATTGATAAATAAACAATATGAGTTTCATTATCAAAAACTAAAGTAAATTCGTGTAAGAATGTAGTTTTGCCAAGCGTTGCCATCGCAAGTGCTTGTTCTCCTTCAGTCCACGCTTCACGAAATCCTGAACCTATAGGCGTTTTTTCGGGATATATAAGACCTTGTTTGACAGCATAACCTATCATATTCATCATAACAGGTAGTCTAAAAGCACTTTGTCTTTGCACATCTCCCTTAGTGCCTGCTCTAAGCGCTAATTTATTAGAACTTGTTAATGTTAAGCCATTATCCGTTGAACCTAATAGAACTAAGCCGGGTTCAAGAGAATCTGGTTTAGCAATATAAGCATCAATTAATAGCGGAATTTTTATCCAACCATAATCATCAGTTGTTCCACCTGTGCAAACATACAATTGATTATATGTTGTATTAAAACACATATCGCCTTTTACACCGGGCGTTGTAGATAAAGGAATTGCTCCTGCTACTTTTTTAATACCTTCAGGTAATTCGTAGATGGTAGTACCAATTCGAATTGTTTTCAATTCTTCGGTTGGTTCTGCATTTGGATTGCCAACTACTATAGTTCCGCCGTTTTGTTCTATACCTAAAGTTTCACGTGCTTTTGCTTGTTCTTCTTGCGACCAAGCAGATTGTGGTTCTGTTAATCCTTTTTTTATTGTGTGCTTAGCATTTGCAGGTGTGATAGGTTTTTTATTGTTAGTAGCATCATCTATTTCATCGTTTGTTGCTTGAACAATAGAAAGTCCATCGTTTGGTGTTACTTCAATGCCGTTGTCAGGAATGGTTTCATTTATTGCTTTTACTGAATTTTCTATTTGTTGTCCTGTATAAGAAGAATTAAAAGAACCATTGCTAGGATTAAAACTATCGTTTGCCTCAGTTTCTATGTCACTTAATTTTTCTTTTAAATCATTAATAGCATCAGTATTTTCAGTAATTTTCTCAGTATTATTTGCAACTTTTGTTTTTAACCCGTTAGTTCCGTTTATATCGTCATCTAACTCTTCATTACGATTGTTAATTTGAACCATTAAATTTTTTAGTTGGGTTAAAGTTGAACTGCTAATAATTTGACCGTTTGTAGGAACGCCTTTGTTAACTGTAAATTCTTGCGAATATGTAGCAACTTCAACTTCGTTACCTGTAGATACAAAGAATTGCGCAGTAACTACACCGCTATATTGAGTGATAGTTTTATCTAATTCTCCTTTCCATACGTTTAACCCTTCAAAATCTCCCGTTAATACGGTATTATTGCTTGTTAACACGTATTCTTGAGTGTGTATCCCATTAGGCAAAGTATAAGCAACTGTTACTATATTACCACGTGCAAACGGTGCTATAAATACAATTTCGTTTGCTTTGTTAGCACCTTGATATACACTTTCGGGTAATACACTTGCAAAACTACCATCTGCATTTGCTAAAAATATCATAATTTATTCTCCTTTATATAAATCTTTTTCGCTTACTACATTAAAATATAAATCTTTAAATAGTTGTGTGCCGTTTTCAATTTTCATATTACAACCCAATAACAATTCGCCGTTTTTATCAACAAACGCCCACGCTTTGTAGGTTTTAGTGCCTACGTATTTTAAGGAAGGGTTAAATTGAACACCCGTTATTAAATTATCGTCATTATAAGTAAACCCATCGCCATCTAGTAAATTTTGATTACTAAATTTATTTAATCTGTGTTCAATCAAGCGTAACGAAATGTTTTGGTTTTGAGTTTTAATATAATTTATGTTTTTAGGTAATCCGCTACCTATAATTAAATCCTGCCTATTTGTTACAAATTCTAATTGATAATTAAACGAAATTATTTCAGTATTACCCTTTTCAATTAAAATGGGGTTATCTACGGTAGAAATATACAAATTGCCTTGTTTATTTTTAACCCAATCATTATCATTGTAAGGCGGTAATAAATAATTATTGCCGCCCCCATCTTCAATAGTAGGGTCAAGCAAGTAATCTAATTTCAAATATTCAATTCTTCCGTAATCATCAGTATAATTAGCCGTTTGAGTATAATATCCGCTTAAATCTTTATTGTCATCAGTAAATTTTTCTGAATAAATACCTGCGGAATAATTATCTTCGTATTTGAAACTTATTAACAAAGCATTTCCAAAATTTGAAATAATTATAGGTAAAACTACCTTGCTCAATTCTTTACCATCTTCATTGTCTTTAGGGTATCCTATCCCTTGTGCTATAACACCAGATAATCTTACAGGGGGTTTGTTAGACATAAACGCGTTTACAATAGGTGTTAAATTCAAAAATATAGTAGAACTTGTTTTTGTAACTTTATCTCCAATAATACAAAATTCCCTATAACTTATTTCGCTTTCAAAGGCTTGTTGTTCGCTAATTTCGTACATTCTTTTAACTGAATTTACGCCGATGTATTCGCTGTAACGGTTAAAGTCTTGCGATAAAGCAAGCGTTGTTTTAGTGTAGAACGGATAAATTTCAGTTGATACCGTTGAAATATAATAATTATCATCAAATAACTCGCCAACTTTAGGGTAAATTGTAGGAAAGTTAGGTATAACATAAGTAATTGTTTTATCTACATTGCCTAACCTTGCGATTACACCTTTTAAATGTTCGCCATAATATTGAACTTCAATTTGATTTTGACCTTGATTGTAAGGCTTAGTCCATTTTTTGCCTGCGGATACAATAGATTTGTTTTGTTGTACCCTTGCAGGATAAATAGGTGTATATTCAATTTGAAAAGATAAAAGATTAAATCCTGAAAGGCTTGCAGTATTACCCGATACCGCTTTCAAAATTTTAACAATTGCGTAATCTTCCCATTCTTGCAATAATTTATTTCGTTTAAAATTAAGCCCATAAACACCTTTTTGACCTATACTATAATATAAAGCATAAGATTTACTAGACGGGTATTCATCATCATAAGAACTTAATTGGTTATATTCTGCACTTTCAAAAACATACGGCGTTAAATCCCACATTTGCTTATCTACATAGCAAATAAGTTTTTTTATACTACGAATAGGATAATTAGTTGCAATATACATATTTTCATCGGTTATTCTTACATAAGAACCTTCCGCCAAAACAGATCTATAACCATTTAAAAACGGCTCTATAATAGAACCGTTAGTTGAATTGTCTAAACTATTTACAAAGTTATCGATATTGCTATCTAAGTTAGTTGCGTAGTTTTCTATATTGATACTGTTTGATAAAGAACCGTAGTCTTCATAAGTATTTACAAATTCGCTATAATCTCCGCTACCGTATTTATCAAAAGTAATTATATACTCGTTGTTTTGTTTGATAAGTCTTGGTTCTGCGTGAATATAAGAACCTACAACTTGTAAGGCTTCTCTTAATGTGCTATTTGTTATTTGTAATTCAGGGGTTTTAATACTTTCAAGCCACGCCGTTTGATTTTGGTCTATTTTAAATCTTGGTTGTTCATTTTTTCTTAATGGCTCTACAATATTTAACAACCTTTTACAAACAGTCAAAGCGTTCCAAACAGTCAAAGCGTCTTTTATATTTTTTTGATTTTGAATATGTAAATCATAAGTAATTGTAAAGTCCCTAACTCTTTCTTTACCTTGATAATCAAATACATATCTTACTTTATATATAAGTGTATAATCTCCCTCATTTAAAGTATATTTAAACCTTTGATAAAATAATGAGTCTATTGCACTTTCGGTATTTGCTTCTTGTATTACAATAGCAATTCCATTTAATTCTATTCTTATACTTAAATATGATTGACTATACGCTATATCGTTTGGTTTTTCTAATGCTATATTTCTATCTTGAAACACACACACATCATCTAAAGATTTAATTTTCCCTGTGCCACTATTTGAGTTTGTGTAATATGCCCCTGCTTTTAAATTAACTAAATCTGTTGTACCGTTTTCAGTTGCTTGTAAATTACCCTCTGCTATTATTGAATACATTTTAAATCATAAAAAAAGAAAGATTATCAATCTTCCTTTAGTTCCTTTATTTTATTTTGTAACTTTTTCAGTTGGTTTTGCATTTTAATTTCTTTTTTTAGTTTTTTGTTTGATTTTGACTTTTCTATACTTTGGCGTATTTCTTCAATTGTAGTGCCTTTATCTTTGAAAAAGAAAACTATTATTCCAACACTTATAAAAGCAACAATATTTATCAAATAAACCACAAACATATTTAAGTATTTATAATAATCTTCGCTATCGTGTATGCTAAACCCTAAATGAGGCAAATTCCAATATTTATATAGCAATTGAAGATAATTCACAACTTCAATTAAATTAATTATAGTAAAAGTTAAAGCAATTATTAAAACTAACCAAACAACAATTTTTTTTATCATTACACACCTCATTTTTGTTTTATATTAACATACAAAAATAAAGTTGTCAAGATTGTTGGACTATTGCGCCATCCCAACGCCTTTCGCCATATTCTCTACCAAGTGAATTTGTAAACCCTACCGACCTGCACATAAAGCCTTCAAGCCATTTAGTAAGTTCTATAACATAAATTTCGTGGTTATATTTACCGCTACCACTTGGGATTTCTTCGGCTTTATCGTTAGAAACTAAAAAATCTATTTCTTTTAAAGTTTCGTTGTTTTCGTTAGTGATAATAACTTTAACATCGGTAAGCGGTTTAAATATTTTTTCTTCTACTTGTAATAAATTAAAACTACTTTCATCAAGTTGTTCATCAAGTAATTCTTGCCATTTAAACGGGAAAGGAACATTGTTAGAATATTCTTTGTTATTTATATATAATTTAATTTTATTCATTATCTACCCCTATTACCATTTATCGCACCTGAACGCGCATTTAACATACTAATTTGTTGATTTTCTAAGGCGTGGTTTATATTTAAAGTGTTTTGTTTTTGTGCTACACCAATTAAAGTTGTTGCGGTACTCATTACCGCGCCCACTACTGCACCCGGTAAACCACCGACCATTGCGCCCATAGCAATACTTTCGCCTATACCAACTATTTGAGAACCTATATCATAAGCCGATTGTATGCGTTGTTGTCTTTCCATATTGCCCGTTCTAAGTCCTACGGTACTAATTGAATATTGAATACCTTGCTTTACAAACGGTGCAACATATTTTTTATAAGCAATATACCCAACTACAGAAGATTTATCGCGTTGTTGTTCGGTACTTGGTGTTGTTTGCTTGCTTTCGGTGTTGTTGCCTGCAATAGGCGCTTTTTTATTGCCACCGCCACCGTTCCCCGTTTCTATAACAATTTTATAAGCATCTGCCATAGTTCCCCCTTATAAGGCTTCGGCTAAACTTATTGTATAACCTACATTATCTACGCCTTGTGCTTGTAAATTTGAAGTCAAAAACATCATTTCGTATTTTTCCCAACTATCGACTTTATCTTCGCCATAGCCATTGTTGTATTTAACAGTAAATTTATTTGAATTGCCCTTTAAAAGCCATTGTCTAAATAATTCGCAAAACTCATTATCCTTAAGCGCAGGCATTGTAAATTCCATTGCTAAAGCGGTTGTTTGCACATAGTTTTTTGCAATTCCGTTAGTATTCGAAAAAGCGCCACCGTCTTGCACTACATTTCTGCCTATTGAAAGGCTTGTAAACGGTATTTCTTCTTGCTTTCCGCTACCGTTTATGTAATAAAGTTTTTGATTTGTTGAGTTAACACCGTTTGCAAAATAATTAAGCGTAATTGTAAATGAAATTTCTACCATTACACCAATAGAAGTTTTTTGTTCTACATCGCCTACTTCGGCAAGAGTACCAATGAAATTGCATAAAGTATTATCTATTTCAAAGGTTTGCGGTACACTAACAACATTGTCAATATCTTCTTTATACTTTTGTACAATACTGCTTATACCTTCCGTTATATCTTGCATATCCCTTGTATCAACAGGAATAGCAAGACTAACGCCAACGGTTTGAGTGCCTATTTTTAAGCCTGTTACAGGAACAATGCTACTACTTATAAGCGTTGATATACCTTCAATAACAGTTTTAACTTCATTACCATTTCTTACAGGTTCGTGATGCAATTCCGCATCGCTATATATCTTATAAGAATAACCACTTGCTTTTTCGTTAAGCAATGTATTTAATTTTTCAGTTATCTTTGCTAAACTTACCATTTTTATTTTCCTTTTGCCATTTGCCTTTTTGTCCGTTTAACTCTTTTGCTACAAACAAGGCAACTCTATTTGCGCCCCTTTTTACCCAACCTTCGTTTGGATTGTGGTGTCCTTTCCATCTTGGCGATAACCACCTTTCGTTTGTATAATAGACATAAGGGGCAATTTTATCATTAATATATATTTCGGCTTTGTACTTTGTTTTAAGTGTCTTAAAACGCGATTGCAAGGCGTTATACGCCATATTTCCCGTGCTACCGCGTTGCTTGTTTCCGTAGTGATTTATGTAATACGATACATAACGCGTATTTTTGTTAGGCACATTGTCTTGAAAGATTTTAAATGCCTTTTTTACTAAGATTTCAAATTCCGCTTGTGTCATCTTATTCCCATAGGGTTTTCTTGTTTCAATAACCCTAAAATATATTCGGTTTTTGCACTTTCTCTAAAATACATTAATGCCCTTGTGTTTTTTGTGTCTTTTTGTACGGTTTCTATAAGATATAAGTTTCCGTCTTGTGTTGTAACATAACCGTTTACTTCAAAATCAATATTAAACGGTGTTTGTATAGCCATTGTGTTTGCTACATTCATTAAATTACCAACAAGATTATCAAAACGCTTGTTTTCGTTCGTTATAATTTTATAAGTAAAAAATTGCGGTGCGCTATCTTTGTATTTGCGGTAATAACCTTTACAAAAATATCCATCTTTATTTTCTAAAAAATCTAAAATATCCATTAGTAATTACCTTCTTGGTAGTTAGGCGTATTAAACCTATATCTACCCGTAAATGTTAAAGTTGTACCCGTTTCGGTTACTTCTTGATTATCTATAATTTCTTTAGCGTATCTATTAAGCGCTAATTCTTTTTCATCTTTAATGGTTGAAAAACCTAAATCGCCACTATATAAAACATATAAGGCTTGTTTGCTCATTGCTTCTTTGATAATATCCCTTGCACTTGGACATTTAGCAATAATAAATTGTAATGTTTGTGTGTTATTGTGTGCATACACATAGTTATAAACTTCGCTACTTATGTTATCAAGTAAAGTGTTTATAATTACTGTTGCCGATACACCGCCGTTAGTTCCTATTTGTGCTTCTAAATTAACGCCTAACACATTTTGAATATAATCTTGTGTAAGAAGGTAGCGGTGCTTTTTATAATCGTAAATTAATTCGTTATCGTTAATTGGATACATAATTTCTCCTTAAAAAATTACTCGCGTTGTTTAACGGTACAACGCGAAAAACCGTTTTACAAAGGAAGTGAGAAATGAAGTAAAAAGAATGGAAAAGGGCTTGTTAAAGTACAAACCCCCTAGAAAACTGTTTATGCTCTTGAACCCGGTGCAGATACAGTAATATCGGCACTTGGTACTGCAGTTTTGTTTTTAACAATAGGCACAATGCCTTTTGGATAGCAAACATTGACACCCCAACGAGTTTTAGGTTGTAATCTCTTACCTGCGCCATCAGGACTGTCAATAATTTTAATGTAGTCTTGTGTAGAGATGCCCCTATCAGTTGCGCTTGCAGAACATACCATTGCTTCTACACCGTCAAATGCGGTAGCGTTGCCTGCCCATTCGCCTGCTCTTACCCAAATTGCGCTTGGTGCGATATAACAAGGGATAAGGTCGATTTCGCCTACATACATATTGCCC
>JAZRNF010000039.1:0-13760 GCA_045648085.1 Christensenellaceae bacterium
GTGCGCCTACTAAAACGAGTTTGCCGTTTTGAACAGCAACAACGCTTGGGTTTAAAGATTCTAAATTAACTTCAGTAGCGTTAGCAATTTCAACGCTATATTCTTTATTTTGCTCTAAAGTATAGTTATAAGATTGAGTAGTTTCACCATCGTTTAAAGTTGCTTTTGGCATTGCCTTTTTAAGAACGCTTGCGTTTTTAAAGTATGGTACACCGTTAATAAGCGTCCAATACTTAGTACCAAATTGAGAAGTACTTATTGCGCTAGTAGTAGCCGCATTTGCAATATACTCTTCATAAGTGTTAAATCTATATGCGCAGTACTCAACACCAAAGTTATGAGAGCCGCCTACGAATGGGTTAATAAACGTAAAGTCACCTTTAGTTCCATTATAGAAACCTGTTAACGCTACGCCGTTAGAACCAACCATCCATTTCTTGTTGTCAGAAATTTTTACCCTTCTACTACCGTTGATTTCAGAAATTCTTGCATCATTATCTGACGTTCTATCATAATCTACACCGTCAATAGTTGGAATTTCAAAATAGGTGTTTACGTAAACTTCGTTTACACCGTAACTAGTATCGTAGTATGGAGAATATGATTGACCATTGTTAACTGTATAACCTTCGTGGTTTTGCCTTAAATAGTTAGGAGTTATAACTATAACGTTACTTGATTTGTTATGATAGAAACCACCAAAGTTTAAAGTGAATATACCATAAGCACCCCTATTAAAGCGACCGTATTCGTGCTCGTACATTAAATCTCTATTATACTCAACGATAAGGTTTTTAAATGAAGAATTAGTATCACCAGTATTTGAGAAGCCGTATGGGTTAACAGTATTATCACTTATATGAATATATACGTTTTCAAGGAAGATTTTATCTTCGCCAGTACGCGCAATTTGAACTGCAAATAAGTAAGACCTTGTCATAAGAACGTTTGTAAACGCTACGTTTTTGATTTGAGCGTTGCCAGATATAATATAGAATAAGCCATGTCTTACACCTGCAGAGAAGAAGCCTGTTGGAGAAGTGACTAACGTAGCATCAAAATTATCAATAATAAAGCCACGGCCGTCTAATACGCCGGTAAATGATTTTGTGAAGTCTTTAATGTTAGCAACACCATTTTTAACACCGTCACCAGCGCTATGGTTGATAGCAACACCCGCTAAATCTATATTGCTAACTAATGCGTAGTAGCCAGTACCCGTATAGTCTTCGTCAATTTGAACGGCGTCAACTAAGTCTTGGCTAGAGGTAATTAAGTATTCAGAAACAAACACTTTTGTAAATTTAAAGGTTTTACTTTCCGTTTTAACGCATAAAATAACGTTTGTACCAACGTAGTCGCTTAAGCCATATATAATACCACCGTCAACTTCAAGTTCAGTAGTAATATCGTCAATTAAAATATAGGCTTTTGTAATCGTTTGAGAGCCTAAATAATCGCCCACCATAAAGCTATTTGTAGTAGTTGAGGAAAAAACTTCGTTTGAAACAACGGTATCTACGTTTCCAATCGTGCCATTATAACCCCAAACAACTGGGCAGTTTGAAGAGTTCCACCTTTCATCCCAACCCGCTGGTTGACTTTCAGCTTCGCAGTAAATTGTTAAGGAAAAGCAACAACTGAACGCGGAAGAACCTATACTCGTTACGCTAGAAGGTATTTCTATACTTGTTAATGTAGAGCACCATGTGAAAGCCTCACTATCTACACTTATCACACTATCAGGTATTTCTACGCTCGTTACACTATAATCTAAATATCCAGAATCAGATGTAAAACCAAAACGATAGAACGCCAATCTAGCAATACGCGTTACCGGATAGCCTTGATATGCACTAGGAATTACAACATCTTCTACTTCATTCCAGTTACCACAGAATATTGCTTCATTATCAACTATTGAATATATATAACCATTAGAGTCAATATAACAATCATTCCATATACACTCTATATACTTACAATTGCCACCTAAACCATTCCATTCATCATCCCAATGGGAATTTTCACCATGTGGTTCACAATATGCAATTAAAGAATTAACACTATCAAGTGCACCTTCGCCAACAAAAGTTACAGTTGATGGAAAATAAATCATTAAATTGATAGCATTTATATCGTAAATAGATGTTATGCTTGAAGGAACTTTTAATTTTAATGTGTTTGCATTTAAATATCTTATTTCTGTTACAATGTAGCCTTGGTAGGTATAAGGAATAATAACATTAGTTTCAGTGCCTATATAACCAGTAACGGCTACTTCGCCGTTAGATATACTATAGGTAAGCCCTTCAGTACCTTTTGTACAATCCCAAACTACAGGGCAGTTTGTAGAATTCCAACTTTCACTCCAACCATCAGGCTTACTTTCCGCTTCGCAGTAGATTGTTAAGGAATCACAGAATGAGAACACCGATGTTGCCATTTTTGTAATACTGCTTGGTATTACAATACTTGTTAATGATTTACAGCTACTAAAAGTACTTCTACCTAATTCTGATATAGAATTTGGAATATTTATTATCTTTAGAGATTCACAATGAGTAAACGCATATTGACCTATACTAGTTACACTGCTTGGTATTTCAATATTTAAAAGATTACAACAATCTGCAAAAGCATATTGTTCTATTGCAGTAACAGTATTAGGAATAATGAAAATCTCACTTGATTTTCCTATCGCATATAATATTAAAGTTTTACCGTCCTTAGTATATAAGTTACCATCAATAGACGAATATTTTGTATTATTAATATCAACTGCTATACTTTCAAGTGATTTACAACCATCAAATGCCAATACCCCTATTGTTGTTATATTACTTGATATTTGAATATTTTTTAAAGATGTACAGTCTTGAAATGCCCAAGCATCAATAATTGTAACACTAGTAGGAATATCAATACCTATTAAAGAACTACAACCTTCAAAGGCATATATTGAAATTTTAAGTACGGTATTAGGAATTTCTACACTTGTCAAAGTAGTACACCTGCTAAACGCCCTACTACCTATACTTGTTACAGGGTAACCTTGATACTTAGAAGGAATTATAACGTTAGTTTCAGTGCCTTCGTAACCTACAACAGTCACTTGGCCGTTAGAAATTTCATAAATAAGGCCTTCTGTGCCAATTATTAAATCTTCTCCACATACTGTACAAGTATCGTCGTCGCCTGAAACGTGTTCGGCTTTTTCATTTACTTCATCACAATTATTACACTTGAACCAGTGGTAATCATTATCTGTAGTATAGTCTTTTTGCCAATCGTGGCCGGTAATTTCAGTATAATTTTCTTTTACCTCTGCATCACAGTTTTTACAAGTTTTATGAGTATAACCTTGTGCTTGGCAAGTTGGCTCTATAACTATTACGTTCCAATCGTGGTCGTCTGCTGAGCCTTTTTTAAGTTGCATTATATTACAGTCTAAGCAATAGCGATAGTACGTTTTTTTGTCACAAGTATTACCTTCGCTACCAAACACTATCCAATCACTATAATTATGTACGTGCTCGTCTTTTTCAGGCATTTCAATAGGTGGTAAAACCGTTCCGTTTGTCAACGTTATTACAAGCCTACCTTCATCATCAAACTCAACCTTTTCTATAGTTGCGCCGTCTTGACCTGGAGCACCGTCTTGACCTGGAGTACCAATAGTGCCGTCTTGACCTACTGCTTTTACGTCAGACTTAACGCCGTTGATTACCCAATAACCGTCTTCACTTATTTCAATTGTAGGAGTAACTCCGTCTTGACCATCTTGACCTGGTGCACCGTCTTGTCCTGGAGCACCGTCTTGACCTACGGCTTTATATTCAGTCTTTTCGCCGTTAATTACCCAATATCCATCTTCACTTATCCCGATTGTTGGTGTCGTACCGTTTTCGCCGTTTGCTCCGTCTTCGCCCTTATCACCCGTTGCTTTTACGCCTAACGATTCCCAAGTATTTCCTCCGTCATACGATACTTCCCAATAATTTGTTTCGCCGTTTATACGTAATTTTGGTATTATACAAGTTACGTTTCCACTTTCTGGGGTTGCACTTACGTTTAGCGATATCCAAGTTTCGCCTTCGTCGTACGATACTTCCCACATTCCACTATCACTATTTATCCTTATTTGTGGAGTTATTCCGTCTTTACCGTCTTTTCCATATACTTTGTATTCAGTTTTTTCGCCGTTAATTACCCAATAGCCATCGTCACTTATTTCAATTGTAGGAGTTTCACCGTTTTGTCCTGGTGCACCGTCTTGTCCTACGGCTTTATACTCAGTCTTTTCGCCGTTAATTACCCAATAACCATCGTCACTTATTTCAATTGTAGGAGTTGCGCCGTTTTGTCCTGGTGCGCCGTCTTGTCCTGGAGCGCCGTCTTGACCAATTGCTTTATATTCAGTCTTAACACCGTTAATTATCCAATATCCGTCTTCACTTATTTCAATTGTAGGAGTTGCGCCGTCTTTACCGTCTTTACCAACTGCTTTATGCGCGGTGACTACGCCGTCTATTACCCAATAGCCGTCTTCATTTATTTCTATAACAGGAGTTTTTCCGTCTTGACCGTCTTGACCGAATACTTTATACTCCGTCTTTTCGCCGTTAATTACCCAATATCCGTCTTCACTAACTTCAATCGTTGGCATATCACCTTCTATTACGGCTTTATACTTACTCTTTTTACCATTGATTACCCAGTATCCATCGTCACTGATTTCAATCGTTGGAGTGTCACCGTCTTTACCTTTTGCCTTAACGTCTGTCTTAACGCCGTTGATTACCCAATATCCGTCATTGCTTATTTCAATAGTTGGCGTTACACCGTCTTGTCCTTTTACAGTGCTTAACCACTCTTCGTACGATAACGGTATCTCACCCTTATCTTTTGCGTATACAGTATATAGGTTATACACCGATTTCATTTCTTCTTCGTCTACTACTACTTCCGTATTGTTGAATCCGTTCGTTAAGAGTTCACATCCCGTAAACACAGTAGTTAAACTTATTACCATTAACGTTATTATTATTGAAAATATCTTTTTCATAATATAACCTCCATTTTCATACCGAAAATCTAAAACTTTAATATTAATATTAAAGTATATTTTATATTATACAACTAACTTATATAAATTGCAACAAAATTGTTTAAAAAACAAAAATCGACTTTAAAAGCCGAGTTAAGAGCGTTTATCTTTTATGATTTTGGGTTAAATTTTTAATTTTTTCTATATTTTTCTTGTTTTTATACGATTTATCAAATATATAAGTCCAATTGCCTTGAGCCTTTGACGGCATATTTATTCTTGCTTCTCCACCTAAATTAAGATAGTCTTGAAGCGGAATAATAACTAAATTAGCCGAAGATGATAACGCTAGTTTAATTATGGTATAAACGTCTATATTTTTTGTTTTTACTTTTGTTGCATCAAAAATTCTATTAAGTTCGCTTTCGTTAAGAGTTTCAAGCCAAGACTTAGTAGTATCGCTATCGTGCGTACCTGTGTATGCAATACAATTTTTAGTATCAAAGTTTTTAGGAAGGTATAAAGAGTTATCTTCATAAAATGCGAACTGTAAAACTTTCATACCAGGAAAACCTGTTTTTTGTAAAACTGCTTTTACGTCGTCTGTTATAACGCCTAAATCTTCGGCGATAATTTTTACGCCTTTACACCTTTTATTGATAGCGTCAAAAAGTTCATCGGCAACGCCTTTTACCCAATAACCGTTTCTTGCAGTAGAGTCACCATAAGGAACAACGTAATAACCGACAAAGCCCCTAAAATGATCTATCCTTATAAGGTCGTATAATTTTTTATTTTGATTTACCCTATCAACCCACCAAGAGAAGTCGTTTTTTTTGAGATATTCCCAATCGTAAATAGGATTGCCCCAAAGTTGACCGTCACTAGAAAAAGCATCGGGCGGAACGCCGGCAACGAGTTTTGGGGTTAAGTTTTTATCAAGTAAAAACATATCGGTATTTTGCCAAACGTCAACGCTATCGTAGGCAACGTAAATTGGCAAGTCGCCAATAATTTTTATATTTTTACTATTAGCGTATTTTTTAACTTCGTTCCATTCGCTAAAAAATTCAAACTGAATAAATTTCCAAAAGTCAATCTCTTTTTTTAACTGGCTTTTATATTTTAAGGCGTTTTTATAATACTTAAAATTATCGCTCCAATCCCACCAAGGTGCATAATTATTTTTAACTTTTATTGCCATAAATAAAGCGTATGGGTTAAGCCACTTAGAATTTTTCTTTATAAAATTTTTGTAATCTTCCGTCTTATTAAACTTAGAAAAAGCCTTTCTTAACAAATTATAACGAGAGTTAAAAAGTTCGGAATAATCAACAAATTTAGCGATTTTTTTATTTTCTAAAAGTTGCTTTTTTGTTATTAAACCTTTAGAATACAACACTTCTAAATCAATAAAATAAGGGTTGCCCGCAAAAGTTGAAACGGCTTGATACGGAGAGTCGCCATAAGACGTTGGATTGAGCGGCAATACCTGCCAACACGTTTGATTTGCTTCCTTTAAAAAGTCAACAAACTCAAAACAAGGCTTGCCAAACGAGCCGACTAAATAATTAGTTGGCAAAGAAAATACCGGTGCTAAAACACCGCATTTGTTTATAAAACCGAAGTTGTTTTTTAGTTGTTTTAAGTTTGCGTTTGTCATAAATTAAAGTATTGTAAGACCTGGTTTTAACTCTATTGGAGTATCGTTATAAGTAGCAAAAACACTAACTGCTGACGGGTTATATATAGATTTTTCGTCAAGTGCAACACGTAAGTTTTTAACCGCATTTAAGTAGTCGTAAACTTCAATATTAGTTGCATACCAAATATTATTATCAGTTGATAACTTTTGTAAAATTTCTTCAATTAGTTCCCAATTATTGTTGGTATCAAACTCATAAGAGTGCCCCCAAATATACAAAAGTTCTAAGTTAGAGTAATTCCCTTTTATAAAGGCTTCAACTTTAGGCATTGCTTGATTATGGTGGCAAGACGCTTTCCATTTATAAAAATCGTATTCGGGTCTAAAGTTTTTAGCAGTTTCAGTCACCCTAGAATACTTAATGCCTAAACCTTTCATAATTTCTATAACTGAATCGGTACAAACGCCGTAAGGATATGCCATACCAACAACAGGTTTGCCTATTATTTTTTCTAGGCTAAGCCTATTTTCATATAATTGAGTTAAGACTTTATCGTTTGGTAGCGAATCAGGATAATCGTGGTCTACTGTATGAAGTGCAATTTCGTGATTTTTAGAAATTTTTAATATATCACTATCTTGCATATAATATATAGGGTTTTTCCAAGGAATACCTGAACACAAGTTAAAGGTACACTTTGCGCCGTATTTATCAAAAATTTCGGCAAGCCTTATATCAAACGTTCTACCGTCGTCATAACTAAAAGTGACGGCTTTTTTCTTAAAATTAGGATATAAATTAAATTTTAACATATTATTTTACAAAATTGTATTAACGGTTACAATTTGCCTCCACACCATAAAATTACTATCGCTTATATTAGACTTTAAAAACTCTATCTCTAATTCGTCTATCTTATCAATTTTACCGTCTAAATAATCATTTAAACGCTCTTTACAAGACTTTAAGCGTTGTTTTAATCCACCAAGTCTAACGTCCTCTACGTCAAAACCGTAGCCACCCCTTTCAATATACCAAAACTCTCTAAACGAATAGTAGAACTTATCTAATAACTTTTCAGTTAACGTTATTTGCTTTACCAACTCTTTTAAAGTTTCTTTATCATTAGACTTATACGCTTTACGTATTTTTATAGGTAAATTATATTTAACTGCCATTAGGTTAAGCAAGTCTTTTTGATATTCAAAAATATAACTAAACTTACTATCCTTGCCAAGTTTTTTAAGTTTGTTTGCCCACCTTTTGGCTTTAAATTTCAACTCGTCATTATAAACGTCGTCATAAACGTAGTTGAATAAATCAGAGTAAACTATAAATTTTGTCATCCACTCCCAATCTTTAGTTTTGAAAAGCGTATTTGGTTTTTCTAGCGACATCATAGCGTCGTAATCTTCGCCCGTAATGCTCTTAAAATTCTCTTTAATAATTTTAACGTCTTCAATTCCGTCGTATACGCATTTAACGTGATATAAAACTGGTAAAATGCTAAAATATGACGCTTCTGAGCCGTCATCGCCCCATACAGTCATTAAAACTTTGTTTATGCCGTGTTTTTTGCATTGTTTCATTGCAGGCTTCATAGTGTCTAACGAGAACTTGTTAGCAGGAGAAAACCCACACCAAGTCCACGCACCGCCGGCAAACCAAATCTCGTTATTAAAGGCTTTATGAAGTTTTAAATAAGTATCATACTCACTTTCTTTTTTATGGTAATAATCCCAATAAACAAGGTCAACGCTAGAAGGTACGGCGTCAATCGCTTCTTTAGATACGGGGTTTGTACCGTAATAATCGCCCTTGTTGCTTAAACGGAAGAACATATCCGACCACATAGTGACTTTAAAACCATACTTACTTGCTATTTCTATCACCTTTTCTAAATGCCTTTTAATAACGTCAAAACGGTTTTGGAAGCCGTGCTCGTTTAAATATTTACCAAGACCTATAAAGTGGGCCTCGTCCATACCTATATTGACAAGCCTTGACGTATAGCACTCGCTTAAGGTTGCGAACATATTTTCAATAAGATTATACGTTCTTTCGTCTTCGGCAAGCAAAATGTCGTTACAGTCTAAAATAGGCTTATAAGTGTTCCATTTAAAAATACAATTAAGGTGTGCAAGCGTTTGTATACAAGGAACAAGTTCTACACCCCTAGTTTGACAGTATCTATCAAGTTCTTTTAAGTCGCTAGTAGAATACCTACCGCGCATATAACCAAAATACGGCTCGTTTTTAACTTCATAAACGTCTTCAGTGTAAATTTGGAGCATATTGTAGCCCATTTTTGACACATAGTCTACGTATTCTTTAACCTTTTCAACTTTCATTACGCCGTGCCTAGACATATCTAGCAGTACGCCAAAATATTTTTTATCTTCCATAAATACTCCCCTAAAATAATATATATTATTTTAGCATATTTTAAACAAGTTGTAAAGACCGATATTAAAAAATCACTCACAATTTAGTGAGTGATTTAAAACTTATTTTCTTATATCAAATTCTATAATAAAATTAAAGAATTTTTTGTCTTTATTTTTATAGCAAATAAGGTAAATAAGACGAACGATATATCTTGCGATTATTGCAGATATCGTACCAACAATCATACCTGCAATCACGTCGGTTGGGTAATGAACTAGCAAATATACTCTTGAGAACGACATAAAAAGCATTATAAAGACAAATACTGGAATATAACGTTTATTAAGCCTTATGCAAAGTGCAGTCATTGCGGCGGCAGTACACGTTGCGTGTCCTGACGGGAAAGAATACCCGCTTTCAGTAGGAGCACCAACCCTTGACCAAAGTTCAAAGTAATTATAATCGCCACTTTCAAACGGACGTGGGCGCATTACGTAGCCTTTGAGTAAAACGTTAGTAAAGAGTGCGCCTATAATTATTGCACCTATCATCATAAAACCTAAAGCACGAGTGTTTTTAAAAAGCATAAACAATATACTAAGCACTATAAAAATCATACCCATTTCGCCTAAAAAAGAAACGGCTTTAGTAATAAAGGTTAAAAACCCACAATGGATAGTGCTAATACCATTTATAATAGCGTTATCAAAACCTCTTAAACTGTTTAAAAAATCAAGAATAATTTTTTGCATTATTACTCACCAAATACTATGCCTTTATATATAGCGCGGATGGAATTTTCAAATTCCGCATTTGATATGCCAACAATAATATTGATTTCGTGAGTACCTTGAGCAATAGTTTTAATATTAATATTGTTCTTACCAAAAATAGAGAAGATTTTACCTGAAATACCTGGTTTATATACCATATTTTTACCAACGACTGCAACAAGAGCAATATCGTCGTCAATATCAACAGATAACACGCCTTTAATCTTTTTAAGTTCAACAACAACGTCGTGCAACACCTTTTCAATCTTTTTATTCTCAACTATAATGTTAAAAGAGTCAATAGACGTTGGAATATGCTCAACTGAAACGTGAAATTTGTCAAGAACGTTAAGAGCGTCTCTTATAACCGTAAGTTTATCCGCTGAAACTGATTTTACAATAGTAAATGCAGTAAAGTTCTTTTTACCTGAAATACCAGTTATAGGAAAACTGTTTTTAGTAGACTCTTTACAAATTATAGTACCTGCATCGGTAGGAATATTAGTATTTAGTATATGAATAGGAATATTGAGTTCTCTTACAGGGAAAATAGTTTCTTCGTGAAGAACGCTTGCACCCATATAAGAAAGTTCACGAAGTTCGTCGTAAGTAATTTCGGCAATTGATAAAGGATTTTGAACAATTCTTGGGTCAGCCATTAATAAACCGCTAACGTCAGTCCAGTTTTCGTAAACTTCCGACTTAATACCCATAGCCATAAGTGAACCTGTAATATCCGAACCACCACGGCTAAAGAGTTTAACTTCACCACTAGGATAAGTGCCGTAGAAACCTGGTACTACTATTTTACCAAATTCAGCAACCTTGTTAGATACCGCTTCAGTAATTTTTTGATAGTTTAAAGTACCGTCGTAATTAAAGAAAATAAGGTCTTTAGCGTCAACGAAAGTAAAGCCTATGAATTTAGCCATAAGTTTAGCGCATAAATATTCGCCTCTACTTACTAAATAGTCTTCACTAGCACCGTTTAAAATATTTTCTTTAATAGTTTCAATTTCACCTTTAACGTCAAAATTTAAACCTAAATCTCTATTGATTTCTTCATATCTATTCTCAATTTGAGTAAAGATAAGAGTGTTATCTACGTTGTATTTTACGTGATAAGAAAGTAAATACAATAAGTCGGTCACTTTACTGTCGTTAGAGTTTCTTTTACCTGGCGCTGACACAACGACTATACGTCTTTTATCATCGCTTTCTACTATATTTTTAATCTTTTTAAATTGTTCCGCATTTGCTACTGATGAGCCACCAAATTTTGCAACTGTTATCATATTATATTTTATCTGCTTTTACAAGCGCCTCCGCAATTTGAACTGCGTTTGCCGCAGCACCCTTTCTTATATTGTCGCTAACTACGTAGAAAATAATACCGTTTTCGCAAGATAAATCTTTTCTAATACGGCCAACGTATACAGCATCGTTATCGTTTGCAATAGTTGAAACTGGATATATTGAATTATATGGGTCATCAACTACAACTATACCTTTTTGACCTGCAAATGCCTTTCTAACTTCTTCTAAAGTGAAAGGTTTTTCAAGTTCAACCATAATAGTGACTGCGTGTGCGTTAAGTACAGGTACTCTTACACAAGTTGCTGATACAGGAAGATTTGGTAAATTTAAAATCTTACGTGTTTCGTTCACCATTTTAAGTTCTTCTTTAGTGTATCCGTTATCTGTAAACGAGTCAATTTGTGGAATACAAGTTTTAGATATGTTGTATGGATAAAATTGAGGTTCTTCGCCGTTAAGAGTACGAATTAGGTCGTTTTTACCCTTTTGACCACTACCTGAAACTGCTTGGTATGTAGAATAGTTTACTCTTTTAAGACCAAAACGTTCATGTAATGGTTTAAGTGGAAGAACTGATTGAATAGTACTGCAATTTGGGTTAGCAACTATGTTTCTTGCATTGTCAAAAGCGTCAAGATTGATTTCAGGAACGATAAGTGCGCAATCGTTAGCCATACGCCAAGCACTAGAGTTATCAATAACTACTGCGCCAGAAGATTCCGCTTCTTCAGCCCACTCTAAACTTACTGAACCACCTGCACTGAAAAGTGCGATTTCAATACCCTTAAAGCAACCTTTTTCAAGTTTTTGAAGTACGTATTCTTTACCGTCGTACTCAACTACTTTACCAACGCTTCTTTCAGAAGCAAATAATGTTAAATTTTCAATAGGAAAATTGTATTCCTTTAAAACTTTTAAGAACGTAGAACCAACAAGACCTGTTGCGCCTACTACTGCCACGTTATACTTTCTCATAATTTCTCCTTATAAAACTCTTGCTATAAAATCATAATCGTCTACACTGCTAATGCCGTCAACGAACTTACTTTCACCGTCTTTAAATACGTAGTATTTAGACTTATCTAAGAAGTTAGAAACTTCATATTCTTTATTGTTTTCAAAATAATATTTAGGTGCATTAGTATAAATTCTCATAACGTCTTGAACCATTGCAGAAGCCGTTGGGAATTTACCAGCGCCCTTACCATAGAAGCCTAAGGTATCGTTAAATTCACAATTATAATATACTGCGTTAAACTCATAATTAACACCTGATAAAGAATTATCGTTAGTGATAAGTACAGGCTCAACACTCGCAATAACCTTACCGCCTACAAGCCTACTTTCGGCAACAAACTTAATTATGTAGCCTTTAGACTTAACGTCGTTTAAAATAGCATCGCTAAACTTAGTTATGCCGCAGTGGTGTATTTTAGAATAACTAACTTCACCACCATATGCAATACTAGATAATATGCAAATTTTACGCGTCATATCTAACCCCTCAAGGTCGGCAGTAGCATCAAACTCTGCAAATCCAAGCCTTTTTGCTTCGGCTAAAGCATCTTCAAGCGACATATTTTCTTTTTGCATTTTTGTTAAAATAAAGTTAGTAGTTCCGTTTATAATACCGTAAATTCTATCAACTTTATTTATCTTAGTACTGTCAATTAATGAGCATATAAGCGGAATACCGCCGCCTACCGACGCTTCACATAAGAAATATACTCCTTTTTGTTTTGCAAGCGAATAAAACTCTTCCATATGCAAACTTACGACTTCTTTATTAGAAGTCACAACGTTTTTACCGTTTAAAAGTGCCATTTTAATACACTCGTAAGCAAATTTATCGCCACCCATCGCTTCAATAACTGTTTCAATTTCAGGATTTTGACAAACTTCTTCTTTAGTGCTTGCATACCTTTCGCCTAATATATCTTTTTTAGATGGTAAATCTAAAACTTTTAATACCTTAAATTCGTTAGTTCTATCTAGCATTTCAAGTACACCGCTGCCGATAGTTCCACAACCAAGTAAACCTATATTCATAACTTTCTCCTTTAATTATTCAAATGCTAAAAGCGAAACTTCTTTAACTTTAGCAACCGTTTTTATTTGCGACGTTAATTCGTAAACTGAAACGGTTAAGTCAGTAGCATCAATAGTGACGGTTATATACGCCATATTGTGTATTGGCATTTCTTGATTTATCGTTAAAATATTGCCACCATAATTTGCTATTGCATTAAGCACGTTTGAAAGCACGCCCTTTTCGTTTTCTGCCCTTAATGAGATTATCGCTTTTCTACCATAACCCTTTGGGAGTTCAAAAACCTTGTCTTTATACTTATAAAAAGTTGAGCGACTTATGTTTAACGCCTTGCATGCTTCGGATACGCTTTTACCTTCTTGTTCAGTCAATCTAACTGCCTGTACTACTTGATAAAAACACTCTGGCAAGACGGTACTGTCAACGATATAAAACTCACTTTTTATCATAACATTTACACCCCTTTCTTGTCAACTTTTAACAGTTGAATTTCCTATTAAATTACACTATTTATTTTGAAATTTTAGTCTTTTTTA
>JAZRNF010000040.1:0-5727 GCA_045648085.1 Christensenellaceae bacterium
CACGATAACGGTTGATAAAGGACTAATGAAATGCATCGTTATACTATGTTAAACCCACTCGTTAATACAGCAAGTATTAACTTCGGGGTTTGCCTTGTCTAACTCGCATTTGCTTAGTCCTTTTTTTATCAACCTTATATCGTGCCGTCGCCTTGTCTCCTAGCCTTTTTTATTGTCTTTACGCCTTGACTTGCAAAAATTATAAACCCTTGCCTACGTTAGTTTTTACGCTAAAAAGGCAAGGTTTTTTATTGCAAAATTTAAGGAAATATCAGTAATTTTGCCGTTTTTTGATATTCCGTATAATGTGGTGTAAATTTTTAGCCACCACAATATATTGTGTTTTTTTAAAAAATTTTTACGAAATGTTGCATTTGCAACAGTAAAAAGGGGCAAACTGTGATATACTACTTCTACGATAAATTTTGGGGTTTTCAAAAGAGGATAAAAGTATGAAAATTATTAAAAGAAGCGGTAAAGAAACTGAATTTGATTTAGACAAGATAATTGGTGCGGTAAAAAAGGCTAATAATGAAGTAATTGAAGCCGATAGGCTTTCTGAAGAACAAATTGCTTGTTTAGCAAATACAGTAGAATATATATGTTCAAAAAAGACTCGTGCTCTTAACGTTGAAGAAATTCAAGACCTTGTAGAGAACGAGATTATGCGTTTTGGTGCGCACAACTTAGCAAGAACGTATATTACTTATCGTTATAAAAGACAACTTTTAAGACAATCTAATACGACAGACGACCAAATTTTAACGCTTATAGAGTGTAATAACGAAGAAGTTAAGCAAGAAAACTCTAATAAAAACCCAACTGTAAACAGCGTTCAACGTGACTATATCGCAGGTGAAGTTAGTAAAGATATTACTAGGCGTATTTTATTGCCACAGGATATCGTTTCTGCTCACGATAGTGGCGTTATACATTTCCACGATGCCGATTATTATGCACAACATATGCATAACTGTGACCTTGTAAACTTAGAAGATATGCTACAAAACGGAACTGTTATTTCGGGCACAATGATAGAAAAACCACACAGTTTTTCTACTGCTTGTAATATAGCAACTCAAATTATTGCGCAAGTAGCGTCTTCACAATACGGCGGTCAAAGTATTTCTCTTACACACTTAGCGCCATTTGTACAAGTTTCAAGAGAAAAAATCACTAACGAAGTTAAGGAAGAGTTTAAGTCAGCAGGTGTTGAAATTGCTGAAGATAGACTTGTTGACATTGTTGAAAAGCGTGTTCGTGACGAAATTAAAAGGGGTATACAAACTATACAATATCAAGTTGTCACCCTTATGACTACTAATGGCCAAGCGCCTTTTATTACAGTATTTATGTACCTTGGCGAAGCTAAAAATAAAAGGGAAAAAGACGACCTTGCTATAATGATAGAAGAAACTCTTAAACAACGTATCAAGGGCGTTAAGAACGAAAAGGGCGTATATATTACTCCTGCTTTCCCTAAACTTATCTACGTATTAGAAGAGCAAAATATCAAAGAAGATAGCCCATACTATTACTTAACTAAACTCGCTGCAGAGTGTACTGCTAAGCGTATGGTACCAGACTATATTTCTGAAAAGGTTATGCTCAATCTTAAAAAAGATAAAAATGGCGACGGTCATTGTTATACTTGTATGGGTTGCCGTTCTTTCTTAACACCATACGTTGATGAAGATGGTAAGCCTAAGTATTACGGAAGATTTAACCAAGGCGTAGTGACTGTAAACCTTGTTGATATAGCACTTACTTCTCGTAAAAACTTGACTGATTTTTGGCGTATTTTTGACGAGAGAATGGAACTTTGCCACAAAGCACTTCAATGCAGGCACGAAAGATTGACAGGTACTTTATCTGATGCCGCTCCAATACTTTGGCAATACGGTGCTTTAGCAAGGCTTAAAGCAGGCGAAACTATTGACAAACTTTTACACGGTGGCTACTCTACTATTTCTTTAGGCTACGCTGGTTTATGGGAAATGGTTTACTATATGACTGGTAAAAAACTCACTGAGCCAGAAGGTAAAGAATTTGGCTTAGAAGTTATGAGAAAGTTAAATGAGTATACTAATAAATGGAAAAAGGCAGAGAATATTGACTATTCGTTATACGGCACTCCACTTGAAAGCACTACTTATAAATTTGCTAAAGCATTGCAAAAACGTTTTGGCATAGTAAAAGGCGTCACTGATAAAAACTATATCACAAACAGTTATCATATCCACGTAACTGAAGATATTGACGCGTTTTCTAAACTTCAACTTGAAAGTGAGTTCCAACAACTTTCTCCAGGTGGTGCTATAAGTTATGTAGAAGTGCCTAATATGCAAAACAACATACCTGCGGTATTAAAGGTTATGAAGTTTATTTACGAAAATATTATGTACGCCGAACTTAATACTAAGAGCGACTACTGTCAAGTTTGTGGCTATAATGGCGAAATTCAAATAGTTACCGACGAAAGTGGTAAACTTGTTTGGAAATGTCCTAACTGTGACAATACCGACCAAACTAAAATGAACGTAGCACGTCGTACCTGTGGTTATATTGGTACACAATACTGGAATCAAGGTAGAACACAAGAAATTAAAGAAAGGGTTTTACACTTATAACCATAGTTTAAAGAAGCATAAAGCCTTTTAGCACCAACTAAAAGGCTTTTTTAATAAAAATTATGAATTACGCAACTGTAAAATTTAACGACATTGCAAACGGTGAAGGAATAAGAACGTCTCTATTTGTTTCGGGTTGCAAACACTACTGCAAGGGGTGTTTCAATAGCGAAGCGTGGGACTTTAATTACGGCAAACCGTTTGACGACGAAATAAAAGAAAAGATATTAAAGTCTTTAGATAGCGAGTGGTGTGACGGGCTATCTTTACTTGGTGGCGAGCCTTTTGAAGTAGAAAATCAAAAGGGCTTATTACCGTTCTTACAAGAAGTAAAAAAACGTCAACCAAACAAAAAAATATGGTGTTATACGGGCTTTACTTTAGAAGAACTTTTAGGCGAAAGTAGGGCAAAAACGGAATACACTTTAAAAATGCTTAGCCTTATAGACGTGCTTGTTGACGGCAAGTTTATTGAAGAGCAGAAAAATATAATGCTAGTATTTAGGGGCTCTCTAAACCAAAGAATTATTGACGTTCAAAGAACGCTTAATGAAAATAAAATTATTTTACTTAGTTATTAAAAGGGGATTTATGTTTACTTTCAAAAGAAAAATTAAATTTAAAAAATTAAACGAAAATGCTATAACTCCAACTTTTGGCTCAAAATATTCTGCAGGAGCAGACCTTTATAGCGCAGAAGAAGAACTTACAATAAACCCAGGCGAAACGGCGTTTATCGGTACGGGTATTGCGTGCGCTATTCCTAAAAATGCAGTTGGACTAGTATTTGCAAGAAGTGGTTTAGCGTGCAAAAAAGGCTTAGCGCCTGCAAACAAAGTAGGTGTTATAGATAGCGACTATCGTGGCGAAATTAAAGTTGCACTTCACAACCATAGCAAAGAGCCACAAACGGTACTTAAAGGTGAAAGAGTTGCACAAATGGTTATAACAAACTTCTACCCTTGCGCTTATATAGAGTGTACTGAACTTGACAAAACACTTCGTGGCGAAGGCGGTTTCGGTTCTACTGGAAGAAAATAAATAAATTAGTTTTTTACGTTTGACTTAAACCTAAATTACTGTTATACTTATAAAAAGTTAAAAATAAGGAGAATTCTAATGAAGATTTTAATCGTTGGTGGAACGGGTCACGTAGGCGCGTTTTTAAGCCAAATTATGAAAGAAAGGGGTCACGAAGTCGTTATTGCTTCACGTGGTAAAACGGGTAGTGTAGACGGTTATAGAAGCGTTATTTTAGATAGTAGGGATATGGACTCCTTAGCAAAATTAAGAAGCGAAAATTTTGATACCGTTGCAGTTTTTCCAGGTACTGAATATTTAGTATATCAAGCACTTGCTGAAAGCGTTAACCACTTTATCGCATGTGGTTCACTTTGGATGCTTGGTATTCCAAACGTAGTTCCAACACCTGCAATTACTCAAGGTGAGTGTTTAGTTGACGCAGGTTATAAAAGGCGTTATGAAAACATTTTAAAAATGCTTGGGGAAGACAAGTGTAAAGTGACTGCAATATTCCCACCAAACATTTGCGGTCCTGGTAAAATCCCACTTGACGGTTTAGGTGGTAGAAGTCTTGACGTACACAAAGCGCATATGCGTGGAGAAAAGGTATATTTACCAGACGGCCCACAAAACTTAATCGCTCCTTGCGACGCGTACGATATTGCTATGATGTTCGCTTTAGCAGCGGAACAACCAGATAAAGCGGCAGGTCAAATATTTAACGTTGGCGCGGCAAATTCTTTAACTAGTTCAGAATTTATTAGATTATACGGTAAAATTTATAATTCTAATATTCCTATTGAATACGTTTCTTGGGAAAAGTATAAAAACGAAATTTCTCCAGGCATCGGTTATTGGTGGCATTTCTATTCACATATGTGTCCAGACATTTCTAAAGGAGAAAAATTACTCGGCTACAAGCCTAAATATTCTTGTGAAGAGTCTGTTGAACGTGCAGTTAAATGGATGTTTGACAATAACTTATTACAAAAGTAATATAACGCTCTGTCACAACGTATGCCTAATATTATAACGCGTAAAACATAGCGTCATAGCCTAATATAAAAATTTGCAGATAAAATGCACCTTAAAAGTTAAACCAACTTTTAAGGTGCATTTCAATTTTATATTTACTTTGATTTTGTAAATTAAATTTTAAATTTTTTCGTCTAGTAAATCTTCATAGGAAACGTTAAAAAAGTGAGTAATTTTTACAAGAGTGTCTAAATCTGGCTCGCGACTGCCAGATTCCCAAAAACTTATAGTTTGATTACAAAAGCCCAATTGCTTTCCCAATTTATCTTGTGAAAGCCCTTTTTCTAAGCGGAGTTCTTTTAAATTCTTCCCAAATATGTTTTTATCCATAAAAATATATTACTACAAAATGTAGGGAAAATGCTTGACTTCCTACAAAACGTAGGATATAATAAATAAAAAGGAGATTACTTATGAAAAAATTATTAAAAAACGTTAAATTTATACTAATTGCTATTTTAAGTTTATCTGTAATTGCAGTTAGTGGTGGCTGTGAACTTGTTGAAAGTTCAAAAAGTGGCGACACTGAAAAGATACAAGAATTTTATGACAAAGTAGTAGAGTCTCAAATTTGTTTAGATGAGGTTGCAGACGATATTTATAGATATTGGTATGATGCTATATATAAGGATAAGCATTTGGGTAATATAGATTATGCTATTGCTCTAGCTCAAGAAGCAAATGAAGAGAATTTAGAAAAAATAGAAGAGAACGACCTTTTAATTAAGAGCCTATATAAAAAGGTAAAAGATTCAAAATTATCAACTGAAATTAAAGAGGTTATGAGTGCTTATTCTGATTACTACGAATTTGTTGTAAACGTAAGTGGTTCGTTTAATTCTTATTCAGAAAGCAAAGAAGACTTAAAAAAAGAATTGGCTAGTGCTTTAAAGAAATTATCACTTGAAATCTAATGTTAAAAACCTTATATAATCAAAAAGATTAACTAAAACAAATGTGCTCCAAAAGAATGTCAGGCTTTTGGGGTGCATTTCATTTACAAGAGTTTTTTTGTTATTTTATTGAAATTTTGTATTCG
>JAZRNF010000041.1:0-12135 GCA_045648085.1 Christensenellaceae bacterium
ACCAGTAGCAACTGTACCACGACCAGAGATAGTGAATACGTCTTCTACAGGAAGAAGGAAAGGCTTGTTAGATTCACGTTCAGGAGTTGGGATATAACTATCAACAGCATCCATAAGTTCAAAAATACATTTGCATTCTGGAGCGTCTGCAACAGCAGCAGCTTCAGCGTTAGCAGCGAATTCAAGAGCCTTAAGAGCAGAACCCTTAACGATAGGAGTATCGTCGCCTGGGAAGCCATACTCAGAAAGAAGTTCTCTAACTTCCATTTCAACGAGTTCTAAAAGTTCTTCGTCGTCAACTTGGTCACATTTGTTTAAGAATACAACGATGTATGGAACACCTACTTGTCTACCAAGAAGAATGTGTTCTCTAGTTTGAGGCATTGGACCATCAGTAGCAGCAACTACTAAGATTGCTCCGTCCATTTGTGCAGCACCAGTAATCATGTTCTTTACGTAGTCTGCGTGGCCTGGGCAGTCAACGTGTGCGTAGTGACGTGCTTCAGTTTGATACTCAACGTGAGAAGTATTAATTGTGATACCTCTTGCCTTTTCTTCTGGTGCCTTATCGATTTGGTCATATCTCATTTTTTCTGCACCGTTCTTAGATGCAAGAACCATTGTGATTGCCGCAGTTAAAGTAGTTTTACCGTGGTCAACGTGACCGATAGTACCAATGTTTACGTGTGGTTTACTTCTGTCAAATTTTGCCTTTGCCATAGTTTTTTGTTTCCTCCAAAAATTATGATTGTTTTTTATTTTTAAAATTTTTTATTTTAATAATTAAAGTATATAATAATATAATTATTATGTCAAGCACTTATTAAAAATTAGTCGTTATTTTTAACAGCGCGTTCGCCAATAATCTTTTCAGATACTGACTTAGGTACTTCTTCATAGTGGTCAAATTGCATTGTGTATTGACCACGACCTTGAGTACGTGAACGAAGGTCAGTTGCATAACCGAACATATCAGAAAGTGGGATATGAGCGTTAATAACTTTAGAACCATTTCTATCTTCAGTACCTTGAATAGTACCACGACGTGATGAAACGTTGCCCATAAGGTCACCGAAGTAATCTTCAGGAGTGACAATTTCAACTTTCATAATAGGTTCTAATATTACAGGGTTAGCAGTCTTCATAGCCTCTTTGAATGCAAGAGAACCTGCAATCTTGAACGCCATTTCAGATGAGTCAACTTCGTGGTAAGAACCGTCGTATACGGTTGCCTTGAAGTCAACAACTTCGTAGCCCGCTAAAGTACCGTTCTTAGCCGCTTCTTCAATACCCTTTCTAACTGGTTCAATATATTCCTTAGGAATAGAACCACCAACAGTTTCGTCAGCCCATTCAAAGCCTTTACCTGGTTCAAGTGGTGTAAATCTAACACGACAGTCACCGTATTGACCTTTACCACCAGATTGTCTCTTGTAGAAACCTTGTGCTTCAACTTCTCTTCTAAACGTTTCTCTGTAAGCAACTTGTGGTTTACCAACTGTTGCTTCTACTTTAAATTCACGAAGTAATCTATCAACGATAATTTCAAGGTGTAATTCACCCATACCAGCGATGATAGTTTGTCCTGTTTCTTTATCAGTGTAGAATTTGAAAGTTGGGTCTTCTTCAGCAAGTTTTAAAAGAGCAAGAGTCATTTTTTCTTGACCTTGTTTAGTCTTTGGCTCAATTGCTACTTTAATAACTGGTTCTGGGAATTCCATTTGTTCTAATACTATTGGATGAGCGTCGTCACAAAGTGTATCACCAGTAGTAGTGTCTTTAAGACCTACGATAGCACAAATATCACCAGAGTAAACTTCTTCAATTTCTTCTCTGTGGTTAGCGTGCATTAATACTAAACGACCAACTCTTTCCTTTTTGCCTTTAGAACTGTTGTATACGTAAGAACCTGAAGTAATAGAACCTGAATATGCTCTAAAGAAAGCAAGTTTACCAACGAATGGGTCAGCAACAATCTTGAACGCTAAACCAGCAAATGGCTCGTCGTCAGAAGTCTTTCTAACTTCAGTTTCACCAGTATTTGGGTTAGTACCAGATACGTGGTCTACGTCTATTGGGCTTGGGAGATAGTCAATAATAGCATCAATAAGATGTTGAACACCCCTGTTTTTGTAAGAAGAACCGCAAAGTACAGGTGTAATTTGCATTGAAATAGTAGCCTTTCTAATAGCCCTTTTCATTTCTTCTACTGAAAGTTCGCCCGTTTCAAAGTATTTTTCCATAAGTTCGTCTTCTTGCTCAGCACATACTTCCATAAGTTGGTTTCTGTAATCAGCAGCAATATCAACTAAATCTTCTGGGATTGGACCTTGAGTAAAGTCTTTACCTAAATCGTCGTGATAAATGATAGCGTCGTTAGTCACAAGGTCAATGATACCTTTGAAAGTATCTTCTTTACCAATAGGTAAACAAATTGGAACTGCGTTAGTGTGAAGTCTTTCCTTCATCATATCAACAGCGTTAAAGAAACTAGCACCGTTAATATCCATTTTGTTAACGTAGGCAATTCTTGGAACCTTGTATTTGTCTGCTTGACGCCATACAGTTTCAGATTGAGGCTCAACACCACCCTTAGCACAGAAAGTTGCAACTGCGCCGTCAAGTACTCTTAACGAACGCTCTACTTCTACTGTGAAGTCTACGTGACCAGGTGTGTCAATGATGTTAATTCTGTTTCCTTTCCAGAAACAAGTTGTCGCAGCAGAACAAATAGTAATACCACGTTCTTGCTCTTGAACCATGAAGTCCATTGTTGCTTCACCGTCGTGAGTTTCACCGAGTTTGTGAGTCTTTCCTGTATAGAAAAGAATACGCTCAGTCGTAGTGGTTTTACCAGCGTCAATGTGCGCCATAATACCAATGTTTCTAGTGTGTAATAAATCGTATTGTCTAGGCATACTTTTTTACTCCTACCAACGATAATGTGCACACGCTTTGTTAGCCTCTGCCATTCTGTGTGTATCTTCTTTCTTCTTAACTGAACCACCGGTGTTGTTCATTGCGTCTAAAAGTTCGTTAGCGAGTCTGTCGCTCATTTCTCTTTCACTTCTCTTTCTTGCATTAAGCACAATCCAACGGATAGCGAGAGTTTGTCTTCTTTCAGGTCTAATTTCAATTGGAACTTGATAGTTAGAACCTCCGACTCTTCTTGCTTTAACTTCAAGTACTGGCATTACGTTTTCCATTGCTTGATTAAATACGTCCATAGCAGATTGACCGGTTTTTTCTTGCATTTTATTAAAAGCATCGTATACGATACTTTGTGCTATTCCCTTTTTACCATCTAACATGATTTGGTTAACGAGTTTCGTTACTACCTTACTACCATAAATTGGGTCTGGTAATACGTCTCTCTTAGGAACGTTACCTCTTCTTGGCATAAAATTTTCCTCCTTTAAATTTTTATAGGGTTTAACCCTTGTACAGCTATCACAAGCATACGCTGTGAACCTTCTGTCGCTACTTGGCGACATACTGCCTACAATATCGGGTTTTAAATATTTCCGACAAGTAGGATTTTAATTCGTTAAATAATATTATTTAGGCTTTTTAGCGCCGTATTTACTTCTTGCTTGCTTACGTTTTGCAACGCCTGCAGTATCTAAAGTACCACGGATAATATGATAACGAACACCTGGAAGGTCTCTAACCCTTCCACCACGGATAAGTACTGAACTGTGCTCTTGAAGGTTGTGACCTTCGCCTGGAATATAAACAGTACCTTCTTGCTTATTTGTCAAACGAACTCTCGCAATTTTTCTAAGCGCTGTGTTAGGCTTCTTAGGAGAAGTTGTTGTCACTGAAAGACAAACGCCTCTTCTTTGTGGACAAGAAGAAAGAATTGGAGATTTACTCTTTTCAGCAGCAGTCACTCTTCCTTGTTTGATAAGCTGGTTAATTGTTGGCATACTTTTACCTCCTTGTAAAATTTCGGAAATATTCAAAAAGTGGAAACCCACTTAAAGAAAGCGAATTTTTTCTTTAACAGCATAAAACGGCTTTTCAGGCTATTTCGCCTAAAAAAGCACGAATTTATGCAATTATAATAATTTTAACATTTATTTGACGTCAATGTCAAATGATTTTACTAATGTATTTGCCTGTGGCAACAAATTTTTATATTCTTTTGCGCCTGTACCTGCAGGTATGAGTTTACCGATAATGATATTCTCTTTAAGACCTTGTAAGTGGTCAATCTTATTCTTAATAGCAGCGTCGGTAAGAACTCTTGTAGTTTCTTGGAACGATGCAGCAGATAAGAAACTTTCAGTTGCTAAAGATGCTTTAGTGATACCTAAGAGCACTCTTTCAACCATTGCAGGTCTACCACCGTTTTCAATAATTCTCTTATTCTCTTCACGTACTACAAACTCGTCTACGTAATCACCTGGTAAGAACGAAGTGTCACCACTTGCTTGAATAAGAACTTTTCTAAGCATTTGTCTAACGATAATTTCAACGTGTTTATCGTTGATATCAACGCCTTGTGAACGGTATACTCTTTGAACTTCTCTTAAGATATAGTCTTCAACGCCTTTAACGCCCCTAGTAGTAAGTATTTCTTGTGGATATACAGAACCGCTAGTAAGTACGGTACCTGGCTCAACCACTTCACCGTCTTTAACTTTGATTTCAGCGCTAAATGGAATTTGATAATCTTTTTGAGTTTTATCGTTTTTGATAACGATATGTCTTAACCCGTCTTTAACAACGATAGAAACCGTGCCACCTACGTCGCAAAGAACTGCTTGACCGTTTGGTCTTCTTGCTTCAAAGAGTTCTTCTATTCTTGGAAGACCCATTGTGATATCGCCTGTTGACGCAATACCACCGGTGTGGAACGTTCTCATTGTAAGTTGTGTACCAGGCTCACCGATTGATTGAGCGGCAATAGTACCAACTGCTTCACCGATTTGTACAGGAGCAAGGTTGCTCATGTTCTTACCATAACACTTAGCACATACGCCGATTTTTGAACGGCAAGAGAAAATGCTTCTAATAAGAACTTTTTCAATACCTGCGTTTACGATTTCTTTTGCTTTTTCTTCAGAAATCATAGTGTCACCAGGAACGATAACTTCGCCTGTCACTGGATGAACGACGTCGTTTATAGTAAATCTACCAGAAAGTCTATCTTCTAATGACTCAATAGGCTTATCTTCGCCTTCAACTTTAATAGCAGAAACTTCTATACCCTTTGGCGATTCGCCAAGAGTAGCAAAACAGTCTTCTTCTTTAACTATTACAGAGTGCGAAACGTCTACAAGTCTTCTAGTAAGATAACCAGAGTCGGCAGTCTTTAACGCTGTATCTGTAAGACCTTTTCTACCACCGTGTGATGAAGTGAAGTATTCAAGTACTGTAAGACCTTCACGGAAACATGATTTAACTGGGATTTCAATGACTCTACCACTAGGGTCAGTCATAAGACCACGCATACCAGAAAGTTGCTTAATTTGGTCAATAGAACCACGGGCACCAGAGTCAGCCATCATCCAAATTGGATTGAACTTATCAAGAGTTTTCTTGAGTTCGTTAGTCACGTCGTTAGTTGCCTTAGTCCATACGTCAACTACTTGTTTATATCTTTCATCGTCGGTAAGTTGACCACGGTTAAATCTCTTTTCAATCTTAATAACGTCGTTTTGAGCATCATCTAAGATTTGTTTTTTCTTCTCAGGAACGTGCATATCAAAGATAGAAGTTGTAATACAACCTACGGTTGAATATTTATAACCAAGTTCTTTAATATAGTCTAAAGTATCAGCAGCACATTTAGCAGACTTCATTTTAAAGCATGCTTCAACTATCTTTTTAAGGTCACCCTTTCCTACGAGTTTGCTTATTTCGTACTTAAGGTAGTCTTCATCTTTCACTCTCTTAGTAAAGCCTAAGTCTTGTGGAATTTTTTCATTGAAGATAATTCTACCGCAAGTAGTTTTAACGTTGCCTTTAATTTTTCTACCGTCTTCTAATACAACTTCTCTTCTAACAACGATTTCGTCTTGAAGTGAAAGTTGTTTAGTTTGGTATGCCATTATGGCTTCGTTTTCAGAAATAAAGTATTGTGGATAATATCTTTTAACGTTTTCGTAAACTTTACCGTCTTTAGTGCTTGTTAAAGTACATGAGCCGATAACACCGTCTTCAATCATTTCAACGTTAGACGCTGTAAATTCTACGTTATCTTTACCGATAAACTTATTATCCTTATATATAAATTCTATATATGCGTTATCGCCGTAGTAGTTGCCTTCAACACGTCTAGCGATAGTTAAATAATAACAACCTAAAACCATATCTTGAGTAGGCGACATAACAGGCTTACCGTCAGAAAGTTTTAAGATATTGTTAGAAGAAAGCATTAAGAACCTTGCTTCTGCTTGCGCTTCTAATGAAAGTGGAACGTGAACAGCCATTTGGTCACCGTCAAAGTCGGCGTTAAACGCGCCACAAACGAGTGGGTGAAGTTTGATTGCTCTACCTTCAATTAAAACAGGTTCAAACGCTTGAATAGATAATCTGTGAAGTGTTGGAGCACGGTTTAAAAGTACTGGGTGGTCTTTGATAATATCTTCTAAGATATCCCAAACACAAGGCTTCATTCTTTCAACCGTACGCTTAGCACTCTTAATATTGTGGCAAGTACCGTTTTCAACGAGTTTCTTCATAACGAAAGGCTTGAAAAGTTCAATAGCCATTTCCTTAGGAAGACCGCATTGATAAATTTTAAGTTCTGGACCTACTACGATAACCGAACGACCTGAATAGTCAACACGTTTACCTAATAAGTTCATACGGAAACGACCTTGTTTACCACGTAAGAAGGCAGAGAGCGACTTAAGTTCCCTTGAACCTGCACCAGTGACTGCTTTACCCCTTTTACCGTTGTCAATTAAAGCGTCTACCGCTTCTTGAAGCATTCTCTTTTCGTTCCTAATAATAATATCAGGAGCACCAAGGTCCATAAGTTTTCTAAGTCTGTTATTTCTATTTATAACTCTTCTATATAAATCGTTAAGGTCAGAAGTAGCAAACCTACCACCGTCAAGTTGTACCATTGGTCTAAGTTCTGGTGGCATTACTGGAAGAACGTCTAAAATCATCCATTCAGGACGGGTATTACCCATTCTAAACGCTTCAACGATTTCAAGACGTTTAATAGCCTTTACTTTCTTTTGATTAGATTGGTTATCAGTGATTATTGCTTTTAATTCAGCCGCTTCTTTATCAAGGTCAACTGCCATTAAAAGTTCTTTAATCGCTTCGGCACCCATACCTACTTTGAAAGAACCTTCGCCGTATTTTTCAACGTATTCGCTATAAGTCTTGTCAGAGATAACTTGCTTATAAGCAAGGTCGGTAGTACCTGGGTCTAAAACTACGAAACTTACGAAGTATAATACTTGTTCAAGTGGCTTTGGACTCATATCAAGTACAAGTCCAATTTTAGAAGATACACCCCTAAAATACCAAATGTGAGATACAGGAGCGGCAAGTTCAATGTGACCCATTCTTTCACGTCTAACTTTAGACTTAGTCACTTCAACGCCACACTTGTCACAAACGATACCAGCATACCTTATTCTTTTGTATTTACCACAGTGACATTCGTAGTCTTTAGATGGTCCAAATATCCTTTCACAGTAAAGACCGTCTCTTTCAGGCTTTTGCGTTCTATAGTTTATTGTTTCTGGTTTAGTGACTTCACCGTAAGACCATTGTCTAATCTTTTCAGGAGACGCTAATCCTATTTGTATTGAATCAAAATTGTTAAGTTCAAACATTTAAACACCTCACTCATTATCATCATCAAAATCGCCGAAATCTTCAAGGTCGTCAAAGTCGTCAAACATTTCTTTAGAGTTAAATTCATATTTGCCGTCGTTGTCAAACTCTTCAAGGTCACCGAATATGCTGTCTGTTTCTTCAATTTCTTCGTCAAAATCACTATCAAAGTCAATTTCAACTTCTTCAATAGTTTCTTTCTTACTTGAATCGTCAACAGGAATATCGTCAACTTCTTCAGTAAGGTCTTTAAGAGAAATTTCTTCGTTGTTTTCCGTAAGAACTTTCATATCAAGAGCACACGCTTGAAGTTCTTTTAAAAGAACTTTGAAAGATTCAGGAATACCAGGCTTACTAATATCTTCACCGTTTACGATAGAGTCGTAAGTTTTAAGTCTTCCGTTTACGTCGTCTGACTTAACTGTGAGCATTTCTTGTAAGATATGCGCAGCACCGTACGCTTCAAGCGCCCAAACTTCCATTTCACCGAATCTTTGACCACCGAATTGGGCTTTACCGCCAAGTGGTTGTTGAGTGACAAGTGAGTATGGTCCAGTTGAACGTGCGTGGATTTTATCGTCAACTAAGTGGTGAAGTTTAATCATATACATAGAACCAACTGTCACCCTATTTTCAAAAGGTTCACCAGTTCTTCCGTCGTAAAGTTGAATTTTACCATCAACTTCGCCGTCTGGGTTAACTATGTTGTTTTCTTGTAAAAGTTCTCTTATATCTTTTTCTCTAGCACCGTCAAATACAGGCGTTGCAACTTTCCAACCAAGTTGCTTACATACTAAACCTAAGTGAACTTCAAGTACTTGACCAATGTTCATACGTGATGGAACGCCAAGTGGGTTAAGTACTATTTGAAGTGGAGTACCGTCCGCAAGGAAAGGCATATCGCTTTCTGGTAAAATTCTAGAAATAACGCCCTTATTACCGTATCTACCCGCCATTTTATCACCGACGCTAATTTTTCTCTTTTGAGCAATATATACTCTAACGAGTTTGCTAACGCCTGGGTCAAGTTCGTCTTTATTTTCTCTTGTAAAGATTTTAACGTCTACAACAATACCACCTTCGCCGTGTGGAACTTTTAAAGACGTGTCTTTAACTTCTCTTGCTTTTTCACCGAAGATAGCCCTTAAAAGCCTTTCTTCAGGAGTAAGTTCAACTTCACCCTTAGGTGAAACTTTACCTACTAATATATCGCCGCTAGTCACTTCAGCACCTATTCTTACAATACCATCTTCGTCAAGGTCTTTAAGAACTTCTTCGCTAAGGTTAGGAATATCACGAGTGATTTCTTCTTGGCCGAGTTTAGTATCACGTGCTTCAGTTTCATACTCTTCAATGTGGATTGAAGTAAACACGTCGTTTTGAACAAGTTTTTCTGAAAGTAAGATAGCGTCTTCGTAGTTATAACCTTCCCAAGTCATATAACCGATTAATATATTTCTACCAAGAGCAAGTTCGCCGTTTGCAGTAGCAGGACCGTCTGCTAAAGTTTGACCTTTAACTACTTTGTCGCCAGTAGAAACTATTGGTTTTTGGTTAAGACAGGTACTTTGGTTAGACCTTTCAAATTTCTTAAGAGTATAAGTTCTAACGTTGCCGTCAGTTTCTTCTACTACTATTTCTCTTGCAGAAACCGCTTTTATAATACCGTCTTCTTTAGCGATAATCATAACGCCAGAGTCTTCTGCTATTTTTGCTTCAATACCCGTACAAACGATAGCGTTTTCAGGCTTTAATAATGGAACTGCTTGTCTTTGCATGTTAGAGCCCATGAGCGCTCGGTTTGTATCGCTGTTTTCAAGGAAAGGAATAAGAGCAGTAGCAACTGATACAAGTTGTTTAGGAGATACGTCCATATAATCAACTTCTTCTCTTAAAACTTCTGCTATTTCATCTCTTCTTCTTGCAGATACACGTTCGTTAACGAAACGACCTTCTTCGTCAAGTGGTTCGTTTGCTTGAGCAACTACGTACTTATCTTCTTCGTCTGCAGTAAGGTAATCAACTTCTTCAGTCACTACGCCGGTAGCCTTGTCTACTCTTCTATAAGCAGATTCAATGAAACCGAATTCGTTTACTTTTGCATAAGTAGAAAGAGAAGTGATAAGACCGATGTTTTGACCTTCAGGTGTTTCAATAGGACACATACGGCCGTAGTGAGTATAGTGAATATCTCTCACTTCAAAGGTTGCCCTTTCTCTATTAAGACCACCAGGACCTAAGGCAGAAAGTTTTCTCTTATGAGTAAGTTCTGCAATTGGGTTTGTTTGGTCCATAAATTGTGAAAGTTGTGAAGAACCGAAGAACTCTCTTATCGCCGCACTTACAGGACGAACGTTAATAAGGCTCTTAGGATTTACGTCTTTACTGTCTTGAGTTGACATACGCTCTTTAATAACTCTTTCAAGCCTTGCAATACCGATACGGAATTGGTTTTGTAAAAGTTCGCCAACGCTTCTAACTCTACGGTTGCCAAGGTGGTCAATATTATCAATCGTACCGATACCGTAAATAAGGTCGGTATTTAAAGAGATTGATGCGATAATATCGTCAACGGTAATGTGTTTATGATTGAGTTTTTCAATTAAAGGCTTAACAGTCTTCTTTTGTTCTGCACTAAGTTTAGATGGAATAGAACCGCTTTCTAAAATTGAGAAGAACTCTTTACAAGCCTCAACGAATTTTCTTCTAAGTTCTTTTCTAACTTCTTCGTTCTTTCTATCTTCTGGTCTTTCTTCAGCAAGTTTTTCTAAAGAGATTTCTTCCACGTAGAAAAGGTCGTTGATTTGAGTTTTCATTTCTTCAGCGATATCTTCTACTGCTTTTTCTTTAGTCATTTCATAAATAGACTTAGCGAAAGAAAGGTTTGGATAGTAAACGGTATCTAATAAACCGAAAGATTTTGCTCTAGCACCAGTGAGCGCTTTGAAACTTGCAGTATTGTTTGCAATAATCTTATGAGCAGTACCGTCTTCAGTTTTAACCGTAATAGTGTTAATGCCGTTATTTTGAACGTCAATTGCTTGTTCTTTAGTTATAACGTCACCTTTACAAATGATAACTTCACCATCGTCGTTGCATACGTCTTCAAAAGCAACGCAACCAACGATACGATTAGACAAACAAAGACGTTTGTTAAATTTGTATCTACCAACTTTTGCAAGGTCGTATCTTCTAGAATCAAAGAAAAGATTTTTAAGGTGTTGCTTAACAGCGTCTTCAGTAGGAAGTTCGCCTGGCCTTAATCTTCTGTATAGTTCAAAAAGACCTTCACTTTCACTCTTAGCAGTATCCTTTTCAGCAGTAGCCTTGATAATTGGGTTTTCGCCAAAAATTTCAAAGAAACTTTCGTCTTTACCAAAACCTAAAGCACGTAAAAGAGTAGTTGCTGCAATTTTACGAGTTCTATCAACGTGTACCCATAAAACGCCTTGAGAATCTTGTTCAAACTCAAGCCAAGCACCACGGTTAGGCATAACTGTAGTAGAATAAATCTTTTTACCAGATTTATCTTGCTCGTAATTATTGTAAACACCAGGAGAACGTACTAATTGTGATACAACTACACGCTCTGCACCGTTAATGATAAACGAACCGCTATCCGTCATTTTAGGCAAATCACCCATAAATACGTTTTGGTCAATAATTTCACCCGTCACTTTGTTAACAAGCCTTACCTTAACTTCAAGGGGAACTGCGTAAGTCGCATCTCTATCCCTACACTCTTTTTCGTTGTATTTAGGATTGCCATCTAAATTATGGTCTAAGAAATACAACTCATAGTGGTCGCCAAAATCGGTTATAGGAGAAAAATCTTCTAAAACTTCTTCAATACCTTCTTCAATAAAGGCGTTGTAAGAATCTTTTTGAACTTCAACAAGATAAGGGATTGGTTGAATCTCTCTAATACTTGCAAAGGTCTTTCTTTCCACGTTACCGCATTTTACCGTTTGTAAATTTCGCATTATTTACACTCCTTTATAAAAATTGTAAAACAACTTGATTATTTTTTCAGTTTGCGATATAATAAACGCGAACTGATTGGTTTTCAGTTGAAATTTTGCTTATAAATATAATTTATAGTTCCTTAAATTTTTGCCAATTTTCTAAAAAAAGGCGCAAAAAGGTCCTATTATTACATTTTAGCATTTATCTATTATAGATTATCAAAAAAAATAAGTCAACAGTTTAAAGGTAATTGTTTTAAAAAAATAAAAAAAGTTTTTACAAATTACGAGGTTTTTTTATGAGAATTGACAAATTTTTAAAAGTTTCACGAATATTAAAACGCCGCACTCTAGGGAAAGA
>JAZRNF010000042.1:0-55883 GCA_045648085.1 Christensenellaceae bacterium
CCTTAACTCGCCGTAAGGCGAATATAACTGCCGTAAGGCAATCTCACTCGTCATTAGACGAATATCACAAATCCGTAAGGATTTATTTAGTTGCCGAATCCCTTGTAGGGACTCGGCTTAGGCGTTTTTTTTGATTTAAAAGCGTAAATTTTAATAAATTTAATTGTAAATAAATAATAAATGTGCTAAAATATAATAAAATTATAATGGTGGCGTATGAATTGTATTGAAAAAATGTACAAAGAAATAGAAGAAATCTTAGAAAAAGAGAAAAAAGAAGCATCTCATATGCAAGTTTCTTTTAAAGAGATTAAATATTCCTTTGACGACAAAGAAGAAAATAGTCAAAATACTAAAATCGTCGTAGACTATCTTTCTAGTATAGAATTTGACGAAAAGCAAATGCAAAAGAAATATTTTGATAATGCTAAGGCTTTAAAATTCATACACTTTATTTTTAAAAAATATTTAATACTAAATAACGCGTCTAAAGAAGAATATTCTTATATTAGCGATATAGAAAATAAAATATCTAATGACGAAGACTTGGTTAGTGCTTTAAATAGGTTAGAGAACGAGTTTGTTAACTTAACTTATGAAAGTGACGAGTTAAAGGCGTATTTTACAAATCCATATAATGCGTTATTTAAAGATGATAAAGGATACTATGCGGTTATATTAAACGGCAAATATTCTGACGTTAAGCGTCCACAAGGCTATATAGCAAACCAAATTAAAAAGGTAGTTAAAGAAACTATTGACGAATACGTAGAAGATTTTGCTAGTAGTTTTAATAGCGATAAAGAGCGTAATACTTTTATAAACAACATAAAGGCAGAAGTTAACAAATTTAATTATAACGAGCCTTTAGAACTTCAATCTTTTATGGAAGAATATTTATATAACTTCTTAAAAAAGAAAAACGTGACTAAAGAGTTTTTTGATAGTTATATCTTAGACAAGGGTTTAACTTTAGAAAAACAAGGTAATTTTTATTACAATAAAAAAGCATATCAAAGATATGCCGAATATAAAAAAATAGAATTCCGATACTGATTTAGCAGAATATAAACGGAATACAAAGGAGTAAAATTAAACAAAATGCCTGATGGCGCACCGTCGCTGCTCATAGCGATTATAGTACTTGTAGTACTTTCTAGTTTCTTTTCAGCAACCGAAACAGCGTATACTTCAATAAATAGCATTAAACTTAAAAGTTTAGCGCAAAAAGAAAGCAAATATAAAAAAGTTTTATTTTTATATGATAGATACGATAAATTATTATCAGCAATTTTAATAGGTAATAATATTGTAAATATTACGGCGTCTTCTTTAGCCGTGCTTTTCTTTGCAAAAATAATAACGGCTAATATTGACTACACGGTAGTATCAACCGTCGTAATGACTGTCACCGTTTTAATTTTTGGTGAAATTACGCCTAAATTTATAGCAAAAATTAATCCGGAAAAAAGTGCTCTTGTCTTTTATCCGTTTATAATCGTATTTTATTACGTGTTAAGTCCGCTTAATTTTATTTTTGGCGGGTTAAAAATACTAATTGGAAAAGTGTTTAAAATTAGTGAAGACAATTCTATTACTGACGATGAACTTATTACAATAGTAAACGAAGCCGAAGAAGACGGTACTTTAAAAGAAGAAGAGTCTAACCTTATAAAGAGTGCGATTGAGTTTGACGACCTTGAAGTTAAAGATATTTTAATTCCAAGAATAAACGTAGTTGCAATTTCAATAGACAGTGAAAAGGGCGAAGTAAAGCGTGTATTTGGTAAAGAGCGTTATTCACGTTTACCTGTATACAAAGACAATATTGACAGTATAGTCGGCATAATTCACGAAAAAGATTTTTATAGGAACTACTCTAAAAAAGACTTTAATCTTAAAGATATAATGCAAGAAGTAATCTACGTTGTAGAGCATACTAAAATTTCTGACTTGCTTAAAAAACTACAAGCCAAAAAGGTACATATGGCTATCGTTTTAGACGAGTACGGCGGAACTTTAGGTATTGTCACAGTAGAAGATATTATTGAAGAATTAGTTGGCGAAATTTACGACGAGCATGATGAAGAGTTTGTTAAAATTAAAGAAAACAAAGACGGTTCGTTCATGATAAACTGTGCTACTGAAGTTGATGAATTCTTTGAAAAATTTGAACTTTTAGACGACGAAGAAGAGTTTGACGCTAATTCTGTTGGCGGTTGGGTGACCGAGCATTTAGGCGAACTTCCTATAACCGGCAAAACTTTTGAGTATAAAAACTTAACCGTTATAGTCACAAAAACTACAAGGAAAAAGGTTTTAGAAATAAAAGTTATTGTTAATAAGTTGGATAAAAACGACGAAGATAATGATTAAACTTAAAAAGACTGAGATTTTACTCAGTCTTTTTTGTATCTTAGGTCTTATTTATTTGACTTATAAAATCTAAAGGAATATAATACATAATTGTGTGAAGTTAAGTATTAAGGAGAATACTAATGAAAAACTTATCAAATAAATGGACTAGAGCGGCAATTCCTGCATTATTATTACACGCTAGTATTGGTACGGTATATTGCTGGAGTACGTTTAAAACTCAAATAGCAACCTATATCGGTCAAAGCACTGCAAGCGTTGAATGGGCGTTTAGTTTGGCAATATTCTTTTTAGGTATGTCGGCAGCGTTTATGGGCAACGTAGTTGAAAAAAATATACATAAGTCTTCGCTTATAGCAACTATTTGTTTTGCTTTAGGTCTTGCGGGAACGGCGTTTTTTATACAAATCAAAAGCCTAATTGGTATTTTAGTTTGCTATGGTTGTATTATGGGTATAGGCTTAGGCTTGGGCTATCTTTCACCTGTAAAGACTTTAATGCTTTGGTTTAAAGATAATAAAGGTTTAGCAACTGGTTTAGCGGTTGCGGGCTTTGGTGCGGCTAAAGCGATAGCAACGCCTATTATGGAAGGTATGATGAATAGTGGTGTAGAATTATATACAATGTTCTATATCTTAGCAGGCGTATACTTTGTTATGATGTTCGTTGGTCATTTATTACTTAAAAAACCAAGTGACTGGAAAGAAATTCAAAATGAAAAGAGCGCTCACCCAGTAAAAGATTTCTTATCAAGATTTAAAATATTCGGCGATAAAAAGTTTATTGGCATTTGGCTTGTATTCTATATAAATATTACTTGCGGTTTAGCAATTATTTCTAATGAGAAAAACCTTATTAAAATTATAGGTTTAGCACCTGCTATTATAGGTACTATTTGCGCTATATTTAACGCGGGCGGTAGGCTTGGTTATTCCGCTATTGCCGATGGTATGAAAGACAGAAATACAATGTATAAAATTATATTGTCAACTGAAATTATAATTTCAGCACTTGCAATAGTTTTAGGTATTACTAGGGGCATTGATAATTCACTTCTTTCTATAATCGTAATTTTAGCATTACTCTTTACAGTAAATGCAGGCTATGGCGGTGGATTTAGCAACTTGCCAACCTTACTTTCAGACGTTTACGGTATGGGCAACATTTCTTCATTACACGGCATAGCGCTTTCTGCTTGGGCTTTTGCAGGTCTTACAGGCAACCAAGTTGCTCAACTTATAGTAAGCAATAGTTCAAGTAATATTATAGGTTATCAAAACGTTCTTTACTTTACTTTAGCACTTTACGTTGTTGCTATGGTAATTGACTTATTACTTGTTAAGACAAAAAATAAAAAGGCTTAAAAAAATCCCAAACGGGATTTTTTTATTGCACTTTATATAATTATTGTGTATAATAAAATAATGAAAACTTTTAAAAAATCATTGACAATTTTAATACTTATAATATCCATATTATTTATAAACGGTTGCACTATAATAAAAGGTGGCGACGGTGATGATAAAGAAATAATAAACACTATTGCCGAAAACGGCGTAATGACGGCTAATTTTTCGGTTATTTCTTATAATCAACTTAACGTACCTACGGCAATTGGCAGCGGAGTAGCGTATTTTAAAGAAAGTTATACTGATTTTAGTTATTATTACGTACTTACGAATAATCACGTAGTGCATAATCTTGCAAATTTTGAAGTCCGTGATGCGTACGGTGAAAAATATAGGGCGGCGGTAATTGCTAAAGATAGCACCTATGATTTGGCGGTATTAAAATTTATGTCTGAAAAGACATATTTTGTTCCAAACCTATTACAGTCTAACGTTAATGAAAATGAAAAGATTATATGCTTAGGCGAGCCTAACGGCATACAAAACACCGTCACTTTAGGTAGAGTAGTTGAATATACTAAAGTTGACGTTGACGGTGGTTCGTTATCTTTAGATAACGGCGGGTCTCAAGTAGAGTTTGAAGTTATTAAGCACGACGCTCCTATAAACGGTGGTTCATCTGGCGGGGTTGTACTTGACTACAATTTTAATATAGTTGCTATAAACTTTGCTGCGTCAAGAGATAAAGAAACTGGCAAATTTTTAGCGTCGTACGCCGTTCAATCAACAAAGGTTATAGAGTTTTTATTGAGTAAAGATTTAGCATAATAAAAACGCTTATACAGTGACAATTAAAAAGATAATAGCGCAGTCGCTATTATCTTTTTTTATATACAGTTTTCACAGTTTTCTTTAACCCATTTTGAGATATAATCTGCAAGTTCTAACGTTAGCGGATTAGCGTATTTTTCGTAAGGTACGGCAATTGCTATCGTTCTATAAGATGGAGGGTTTGTTTCTAAAACTTCTACGTTTTCAGTTCGTTTGTTTAAAATAAGTTCGGGGGCTAAGCATATTCCAAGGTTATTTTCTACCATTGATATCATTGCGTAGTCGTCACTTGTTCTATATATAATATTAGGTTTAACGTTTGCCTTTTCAAATACCGCACGTGAGTCTAAGTCCGTCTTTTCAACAAGGCTTATAACAGGCTCGGTAGAAAACTCTTGAACGGGTACTCTATCTAATTTAGACAAGTGGTGATTTTTAGGTAATAAGGCTAAAATTCTATCTTTAACAAGCGGATAGCACTTTAAATTACTATGAGATGGCAAAGTTATAAAACCAATATCGGCAACGCCGTCTTCAAGCGCCTTAGAAATATCGTCGTAGTTGCCGTTCGTTAGGGTAAACTCAACTTCAGGGTGTAGTTTTTTAAAACCACTCATAATGCTAGGTAGCCAATTAACTGCAACTGAAGAAAATGCACCAATGTTTATTTTTGTAGAACTTTCGCCCCTTATTTTAGAAGCCAAAGTTTCTACTTTTTTGTTGCCGTCAACTATATCTTTAACCGTTTGAAATATTCTAGAGCCTTCTTCGGTTAGAGTTATTCCACCTTTGTTTCGTTTCATTACCTTAAACCCAAGTTCGCTTTCTAAGTTAATAATTAAGTGGGTTAGGGCAGATTGAGTAGAGTTGAGTTCCACCGCCGCTTTAGATATACTGCCTAGTTCAACTGAGCGAATAAACGCTTGATATTCCTTTAAAGTCATACGTCACCTTTAATATGAATTATTTTCATACTATTTTATCATAACTTAAAAAATAATGCAAGTAAATTGATAAAAAATTTAAAAATACCCTTATTTTAGTTGCAAAATTGTAAAAATTATAATATACTGTAAAAGTATTAAACAAGTTATATGAATTTTTTTCATATAACATAAAGGAGATATGGTATGAATTACTACAAACTTGCTATGTTTATTTTATACATGGTAGCAATGCTACTTATCGGTATATACTTTTTTGTTAAGAGTAAAGATAAAAGTGAAAAAGATTACTTCTTAGGCGGAAGAAATATGAACGGTCTTATCGCAGCCTTTTCTGCAGGTGCGTCAGATATGTCTGCTTGGGTACTTATGGGTCTTCCAGGTGCAATATTCTTGTCTGGTTTAGGTCAAGTATGGATATCTATCGGTTTACTTATCGGTACTGTTTTTGCTTGGGTGTTTGTTGCTCCAAAACTTAGAAGATATGCAATCAAGGCTAACGACTCTATTACTATTCCTGAATATTTAACTAATCGTTTTAAAGAGAGTAGTCCTGTTCTTAGAATTTCTTGTGCAGTTATTTTCGTTGTAGGTTATTGTTTATATGCAGCGTCAAGTATCGTTGCTTGTGGTGACGTTTTCGTTGCTATTATCCCTGCCGCTAAAGACTACAAGATTTTAGTAGAAATTATTGCAGGTATAATCATTTTATCTTACACTTTATTAGGTGGCTTTAACGCAGTTTGCTGGACTGACTTCTTCCAAGGCATGTTAATGCTTATGGCACTTATGTTAGTTCCAATTATCGCATACTTAACATTTTTATCTAACGGAACAATTGCGGGTGCAGTAGTTAGTACGCCAGATAATTATTACAATTTATTTAAGTGTGGTGCAACTACTTGGCAAAGCATTGGTACTATCTTAACTGGTCTTGGTTGGGGTATTGGTTACTTAGGTATGCCACATATCTTAGTTAGATATATGTCAATTAAATCTGAAAAGGAAATGAAAAAATCTCAAGTTATCGGTTCAGTTTGGATTGTTATCATCTTAACTATGGCTACAGTTGCGGCACTTGTTGCACACGAATTCTTAGGCAATTCAGTTGCTAGTGGCGATAAATCACTCGTGTTTATCAAAATGATTGAAGCAATCTTTGACAAGGGTGCGTTAGCACTTATTGGTGGTTTATTCTTGACTGCTATTGTTGCTGCATCAATGAGTACTGCTGACAGTCAATTACTTGCATCTTCATCTGCTTTCTCTTCAGATATTTACAAAACTGTAATCAACAAAAAAGCAAGCGATAAAGAAATGCTTTGGATAGGTAGAGTTGCAGTAGGCGTAATTTTAGTTATAGCAATTTTCATAGCATTATTCGGCTCACAAGATATTATGAGTTTAGTTTCTGCCGCTTGGTCAATCTTTGGTGCAGCGTTTGGTGCGGTAATTTTACTTTCACTTATTTGGAAAAGGCTTAATTATAAAGGTGCGGTTGCAGGTATTATCGCAGGCTTTGCAGTTTCAGTATTATGGATGATTTTATTCAACTTTGAATACTACGGCTTCACAAGCGTAATTGCAAACTCTTACTTATATGAAATTATTCCAGGCTTTATTTGTAGTTTAATAGTGACAATCGTTGTTTCACTTTTAACTAAAGCACCAAGTAAAGAAGTTGTAGAGTTGTTTGAAGAAGTTCAAAAATTAGATTCTAGTTGGGAAGGCTAAAATTAAAAAAAATTAAAATGGCTGAGTATCGCGCTCAGTCATTTTTTTTGTTTTATTTTGGCTATATGGTTTGTATATTCTTTTAAAAATATCGCACCTTATAGGTAAGGAGAAAATTATGAAAACTACGGGAATTATTAGAAGAATAGACGAACTAGGAAGAATAGTTATTCCTAAAGAGATACGAAAGACTTTAAAAATTAAAAGCGGAGAGCCTATTGAAATTAGCGTTATAGAAAATGAAATTTGCCTTAAAAAATACTCACCGCTCACAATTAGCGAAAAAGAGATTGACGGCATTTGTCAAATACTTTCTTCCGTTGCTGAAAAAGACGTTTTAATTACAGATACCGAAAAGGTCATTAGTGCGTCTAGTAGGTTAAAGGGGTGTATAGGTAGTTATTTAACAAAAGACGCAGTCAAAATTGTAAGCGATAAAAAAAGTTTGATAATAAATGCAACTGAAAAGATAAGCGCAATAAAACTAACTATTTGCGATAGCGAAAACTATAAAAATCAATTAATTGTTCCAATTATTGGTAGCGAGAACGATTCGTTTGGCATTATTGCTATGCTTGATAATGACGACAACTATAATTTCACTCCTGCCGAGATAAAACTTTTAAGGCTAACAAGTAAATTAGTTGCTAATAAATTTTAACTATGATTAAAAAAGACAAACTGATATCGGGTGCGCTAATACTTGCGATAGGTGGCTTTTTGACTAAGGTAATAGGTGTATTTTATAGAATACCTTTAACAAACTTACTAGGGGCAGAGGGCATTGGCATTTATCAAATGGTATTTCCGTTATACTGTTTATTATTAACGTCGTCTTCAACGGGTGTGCCAAACGGCATAGCAAAACTTATAGCAGAGGGGAACGAGCCGAACGCCGTTTTAAAATCTTCTTTGAAATTATTTATACCAATAGGGCTTATTGGCACTTTAGTTATGGCTGTTTTTTCATATAAAATATCTTTAATACAAGGCAACGTGCTTGCTAAAAATAGTTATCTTTTTTTAGCACCGTCAGTATTAGTGGTTAGTATAATTAGTTGTTTTAGAGGGTATTTTCAAGGCTTTACTAATATGAAACCGACTGCTATATCTCAAATATTAGAGCAGTTTATAAAAATACTCTTTGGGTTAACCTTATGTTATTTTGTAAAGGGTAGCGTTGCACTCAAAGCATCGCTAGCGACCCTTTCAGTCACTATATCTGAAATTTTCGCATTGATATTTTTATTGTTTTTAATTCGCACAAAAGTTAATTTTAAAGAAGTTTTAAAGGCAAAATCTAACATAAAAGGCTTTATAAAAGTAGTTTTCCCCGTAATGTTATCAACGGTAGTTATCCCGTTAACAAGAACGATTGAAGGCTTTTTTATAATAAATATTTTAAACGGGTACCTTGCTAACGCCACGAATTTATACGGTTTATATTCAGGGGTAGTAGAATCGCTTATCGGCGTTCCCGTCGCGATACTATACAGCGTTGCGGTGACGTCTATTCCCGTCATATCGTCAAAGGAAAACGACTTGGCTACAAGGTATAAAAAAGCAAAAAAATCAATAAAACTAACCTTTATAGTCGGGGTGTTTTTTGCAGTAGGCACTTTACTATTTTGCCCGATAATAGTTAAAGTTCTTTACGGTAAATTATTAAAAAGCGAACAAAGTATAGCGATAAATATGTTAAGGCTTGCTTGTGTGTCAGTCATATTTTTACCACTTATGCAAACTTTAAGTTCAATTTTAATAGCGCTTGGTTATTTTTACGTTCCCGTCACTACGTCAACAATATCTTCTAGTATAAAAATAATACTATCTATAATTTTATTAAACTTTGAAGGTTTGAATATTTTCGCAATAATACTCACGGATATTATCTCGTATATACTTGCTTGTTTTTTAAATATGGTATATATTATATCTAGAGAAAAATTAAGCGTTTTGTAATTAAGGAGTAATATGAACGTAATTACCATTATAGGTTTAGGCTTTGAAGACGGAGACTTAACTATTAAAGCAAAAAACCTTATAAACGAGAGTGAAAAGGTAGTCGTTAGAACTAATAAAACAAAATCTTTTAGTTGTCTTAAAGATTATAAAGGCGAGATTGTAAGCCTTGATTTCGTGTACGAAAAAAGCAAAAATTTTAACACGTTAAACAAAAACCTAGCGAAAGAGATTTTAAGACTTAGCAAAACTGAAAAGGTGGTTTATTTAGTTGACGGCTCTGCTACGGAAGACAGTTCCGTTAAAGAAATTTTAAATAGCAAAGCAAAGGTTGAAATTATAAGCGGTGTATCTATATCTTCGTCTTGCCTTGCAAAGTTAGGCGAGTCTACTACTAACGTGACCACCATTTCCGCTTACGACGTTCTTTTTAAAGAGCAATTTTCTTTACCTGCAATAGTTTACGCTATTGACGATAGCGGGCTTGCTAGCGAAATTAAACTAATTTTATCCGATATTGTCGGCGAAGAGTGTGACTGTAAAATTATAAACGGTGGAAAAGTAGAAAACGTTAAAATTTACGAACTTGATAGGCTTTCTAATTACGATTACTCTACGTGTCTATACGTTAAAAATTTGCCCTTAGTAAACAAACAAAGGTTTAACTACTTAGATTTACTTGAAATTTTAAAAGTGTTAAGGGGAGAAAATGGTTGCCCATGGGATAAAGTTCAAACTCCAACTAGTATAGAAAAGAATTTAATTGAAGAGTGCTACGAACTTATTGACGCTATTGAAAATAACGATACCGAGCAAATTATTGAAGAAATTGGCGACGTTTTACTTCAAACCGCATTTTACGTACTCTTTGGCGAAGAAGATGGCAGTTATACTGTAAGCGACGTGTTAAGTGGCGTTTGCTTAAAACTTATATCACGCCATACCCACGTGTTTGGGCAAGACAAGGCTAGCGATAGCCAAAGCGCTTTAGCAAATTGGAATAAAAACAAAATAATAGAAAAGGGCTACGAGACAAATGCCGACTATTTAAACGCCGTTCCTAAAAACTTGCCGTCGGTACTAAGGGCGCAAAAAGTAGGCTCTAGGGCAGGTAAATGCAACTTTGATTTTGATAACGTAGAGCAAGTATTTAGTAAAATTTACGAAGAAATTGAAGAGATTAAAAACGCAATTAAAAGTGGAGATAGCGCGTTAATTGAAGAAGAGTGTGGCGACTTATTGTTTAGCGCGGTTAATGTTGTTAGAAAGTTAGACGTTGACGGCGAAACTAGTTTATACCACTCTACCGACAAGTTTATAAGCCGTTTTAAAAAGTTAGAAGACGAAGTGTTAAAAGACGGTAAAGATATTAGTAGTTTAACTGCTAAAGAATTAGACGAGTATTATAATAAGGTAAAATAATGGAAATTAAAAGCATAAATATAGGTGGCGTAAAGACTAAAAATAACGTCTTTTTAGCCCCGCTTGCAGGGTATTCCGACGCTGCTTTAAGGGTGATTTGTAATGATTACGGCGCGGGCTTATGCTTTACTGAAATGGTCAGCGCAAAAGGTTTAAAATATTCGCCTAAAGCATCGTTAGAACTTTTATTTACATATGACGAAGAAGATATAAAAGCCGCTCAAATTTTTGGTAACGACCCTGATATTATGGGCGAGATAGCGTCGTCTCACTACCTAGAAAAATTTGATATTATAGATATAAATATGGGTTGCCCCGTTCCTAAAATTTACTCTAACGGCGAAGGTAGTGCTTTACTTAAAGACCCTGTTTTAGCATCAAAAATTATATCTTCAGTTAAAAAGAGTGGTAAAGCCGTCACAGTTAAGTTTAGAATAGGACTTAATGAGAACGAATATATAACAAAGTCGTTTGCCAAAATGTGCGAAGATAGCGGTGCGGATATGATAACTGTGCACGGTAGGGTTAGAACGGCAATATATTCTGGCGAGCCTAATTACGACGAGATAGCGAGTGCTAAAAACGCCGTAAAAATTCCCGTTATTGCAAACGGTGGAATTTTTAGCGTTGAAGATGCTGATAATATGATAAAATATACGGGTGCAGACGGTGTTATGATTGCTCGTGGCGCTATGAATAACCCGCAAATTTTTGCTGATATTTTAGGTGTAAAACCATCTTTTACCTTAAAGGAAGAAATTTTAAAACACCTAAGGCTTTTAACTAATAGGTACGGCGAGCGAACCGCCGTTATTTTTAGAAAGCAAATGGCGTTTTATTTAAAGGGGTTAAGGGATAGCAAAAGGCTTAAAGAAAAGGTCTTTTCGGCTACCACTACAAAAGAGATTGAAGACGTTATTTTGTCACTAGACGTTTAACCTTTTTTACGTAATTAAAGTATAATAAAGAGTGAGGCTTTTATATGCTAAAATTATACTTTAATAGGCGTGATGACGTACTCTCTTTTTCTAAAAAACCAAAAGTTGAAGAGCAAACTTTAATATTTGGCTTTAACGGAGTTAAAAAAATATATTATAAAAAAGAATTGTCAGGGGAAGACAATTTGCTTTCAAATATTGCTAGTTTAAGTAAAAAAGATAAAAAACTTATAATAACTGGCGCTATTACCGATAATTACGGTATTATAAGAAAGTCTGCAATAGTTGCCGAAGACGGTAAACTCTTAGGCATTAGCGATATGAATTTATGCCTAGACAAATCGCCTTTTTCTAGTGGCGTTGGGTATAGGGTATACCAAACTAAAATAGGTAGAGTAGGCATTATCGTTGACGATGACCTTATTGATATTGACGGTGTAAAGTCAATGGCACAATGCGGTGCCGACATTATAATTTGTTTGGTAAATGCCGAAGAAAAGTCTCAATACAACGTTCTTGTTAGGGCGTATTCTTTTTTGTTTGGGTTGCCAATAGTCATTTTATCGTCAAATAGCGTAATTGCAGGGGATATGCACGGTGAAATTTGTGGGGCTAGTAGAAATGAAGAGTCTAGAATAATAGTCCCTATGAAAAAAAATTATAGATTATGCCAAGTAAAAAAACGTGGCGTTAAAATTTAAAAAGGAAAAAGTTATGAAATTCAACGTAGTTTTAGTAGAGCCTGAAATACCGCAAAATACAGGAAATATATCAAGAACTTGTGCGGCTACCGGTTGCTCTTTGTATTTAGTAAAGCCTTTAGGCTTTGAAATAACGGACAAGCACTTAAAAAGGGCGGGTTTAGACTATTGGCAATATTTAGACGTACATTACGTTGATAGTTTAAGCGAACTATTAGAAAAATATTATAACGGAACGAACTTTCATTTTATGTCAACAAAAGGCAGTAAAATTTATAGTGACGCCAAGTTTAACGACGGTGATTTTTTAGTGTTTGGCAAAGAGTCTCACGGTCTACCAGAGCCACTACTTGAAAAGTATTACGATAATACTTTAAGAATACCTATGTGGGGCGACCTTAGAAGTTTAAACCTATCTAATTCAGTAGCGATTACGGTGTACGAAGGTTTAAGGCAAAACGGATTTCCAGCCCTTAATACTGAAGGTCATTTAACAGGAAGAAAAGATTAAAATAAGGCGATTTAGTTTAGGCTAAATCGCTTTTTATTTTACTTTAAAGGTATAAAATTCTATTGTGACAATATACATAATACGAGGTTTATTATGTATATATTTCAACAAATATTATTGGCGCTTGGCGGTATTACTTTATTTTTATTAGGTCTTAAACTTATGAGCGATAATATGGAACTGCTTGCCGGCAAAAAAATGAAAGTTTTACTGTATAATTGCACAAAAAACAAATATTTAGGGGTGCTAACAGGTACTTTCACAACGGCGGTTATTCAAAGTAGTATTGCCACCAACGTAATATTAGTCGGCTTCGTTTCTAACGGAGTTATGACTTTTTATAACGCCACTTCCGTTATAATGGGCGCAAATATTGGAACGACTATGACCGCTCAACTCGTCTCATTGTCGGGTAAAGAAGTTTTTTCTATTACGGCAATAGGCTCTTTCGTTGCATTTGTTGGTTTTATACTCTCTTTATTAAAAAATGATAAATATCAGGCGATAGGCGGGGTAATGCTCGGTTTTGGAACGTTGTTTTTAGGGTTAGATATAGTGAGTAATACCGTTAGTTTTTTTAAGACCATTGAAGGTTTTAGAAATATATTTTTAGCCCAAAACGATGTTGTATCACTCCTAAACGGCATTTTAATAACTGCAATTATTCAAAGTTCGTCGGCAGTGACTAGCGTTATTATAATTTTAGCGTCTAATGGTCTTGTAAGTTTTGAAAGTAGTATGTTTTTAGTTTTAGGTGCAAATATAGGTACGTGTTTATCAGTGCTTGTAGCCGCCATTGGCAAACCTGTTGAAGCACGTCGTACAGCATTTTTTAACTTGGCATTTAACGTTTTTGGAACGCTAATATTTTTACTGCCCCTTTCAATATTTAAAAGTCAAATTAGTACGGCGTTTAGTGTGTTTTCGGGAAGCATTGAAAGGCAAATAGCAAACTTTCACACTTTATTTAATTTATCGGTGACTATAATTTTATTGCCAATACTCAAGCCTTTTACAAATTTAATTAGTAAACTAATTACAGATAAAAATGGTCAAAAAATAAAAAAATCCACTAAAAATGCAAAAATTTATGTTAAAGCATAATAAAAACCGTAATAATAGTTTGACTTTTTTTGCTAAAAAGGATAAAATAATTTTATAATTATTTGACTTTATAAGGAGTTTAATTAAGTATGAATAAAAAAACTATTAGAGACGTAGAAGTAAAAGGTAAAAAATGTCTTGTTAGGGTTGACTTTAACGTACCTATGAAAGACGGTGTTATTACTGACGAAAATAGAATTAACGGTGCACTTCCAACTATTAAGTATTTAGTAGAAAACGGTGCAAAAGTTGTTCTTTGTTCACATATGGGTAAGCCACACAACGTGTTTAACGCAGAAATTAGTTTAAACAAAAAAGAGAAAAAGGCAGTTGAAGCATTACCAGAAAGCGAGCGTGCTAGCGCTACTTTAGAGTATATTGAAAAGGCTAAAAAGGACGTTAAAAAATATACTTTAAAACCAGTTGCTGATAGACTTAACGAACTTTTAGGCGGAATTGTTAGTTTTGCTACCGATACCGTTGGTGAAGACGCTCAAGCAAAAGTTGCCGCTTTAAAAGATGGTGAAATCGTTTTACTTGAAAACCTTCGTTTTGACAAGGGTGAAGAAAAGAAAGATTTAGAGTTCTGCAAAAAACTTGCTAACTTCTGTGACGTTTACGTTAACGATGCTTTCGGTACTGCACACCGTTCACACGCATCTACTGCTGCAATCGTTGAATACGGTTTAGTTGAAACTGCAGTTTGTGGTTTCCTTATTGAAAAAGAACTTTCAGTAATGGCTGACTCACTTGAAAATCCTGTTAGACCTTTCGTTGCAGTGCTTGGCGGTGCAAAAGTTGCCGATAAGTTAAACGTTATTTCTAACTTACTTGAAAAATGTGATTCACTTATCATTGGCGGTGGTATGGCTTATACTTTCTTAAAAGCACAAGGTTATGAGGTAGGTACATCACTTGTTGATCTTGAAAAGATTGATTACTGTAAAGATATGATTAAAAAGGCTAAAGACTTAGGCAAAAATTTATATCTTCCTATTGATACTACAATTACAACTTCTTTCCCTGACCCAATAGATGCTGAAATTGAAGTTGAAGTTGTTGATTCTAGTGATATTCCTAGCGATAAAATGGGCTTAGATATCGGTCCTAAGACAATGGAACTTTTTGCTAACGTAGTAAAAGCAGGTAAGACTGTTATTTGGAACGGACCTATGGGCGTATTTGAAAACCCAACACTTGCAAAAGGTACAATCGCAATCGCTAAGGCTATGAGTGAAAACGGCGATGCAACTACAATTATCGGTGGTGGCGATAGTGCTGCGGCAGTTGCTCAACTTGGCTTTGCTGACAAAATGTCTCACATTTCAACAGGTGGCGGTGCATCACTTGAACTCTTTGAAGGTAAAGTATTACCAGGTATCGCTTGCTTAAACGAAATTGAATAATTTAAAGAGGTAAATTTTATGAGAAAACCAATTATTGCTGGAAACTGGAAAATGAACTTAACGCCATCACAAGGTGTTGCGCTTGTAAATGAACTTAAACCACTTGTAGCAAATGCTGATTGTGACGTTGTTGTATGCGTACCTGCAACTGATATTTACGCCGTAGGCGAAGCACTTAAAGGCTCTAACATTAAACTTGGTGCTGAAAACGTACACTTTGCTGAAAGCGGTGCATATACTGGCGAAATTTCTGCAAATATGCTTTTAGAACTTGGCGTTGAATACGTTATTATCGGTCATAGCGAAAGAAGACAATATTTTGCTGAAACTGATGAAACTGTAAACAAAAGAACTTTAACTGCTCTTAGCAAAGGCTTAATTCCTATCGTTTGCGTTGGTGAAACTTTAGAAGAAAGAGAAACTAATAAAACTGAAGAAGTTTTAGAGCGTCAAATCGTTGAAGGCTTAAAGGGCGTTGAAGATTTAACTAAACTTGTTATCGCTTACGAGCCTGTATGGGCTATCGGTACAGGTAAAACTGCAACTAGCGAACAAGCAAACGAAACTATCGGCTTTATCCGTAAAACACTTGCTAAAACTTTCTGTCCTGAGTGCGCTGCAAAAGTTCGTATTCAATACGGCGGTTCAATGAAACCATCTAACGCTAAAGAACTTATGGCTATGGAAGAAATTGACGGTGGCCTTATCGGCGGTGCTGCATTAAAGGCAGTTGATTTCTCTCAGATTGTTAATTATAACAAGTAATTAAAGCCCTATAAACTTCGCAATACTGCGTTAACTGCTTCAGTTTTTGACTTCGTTGACCACAAAGGTCTAACTCATCCAAAAACTTTGCGAGCCTTGTCTTGCTTGTTTCTAGTGCTTTAAAAAGTGCTATATTAAAGTTAGCGTAGGCATAGTGAGCGCAATACTGCGTTAACTGCTTCAGTTTTTGACTTCGTTGACCACAAAAAAAGTGTTTTATTAAACTTTAATAGCATTAAAATTTCAATAATTAAAGATTGCTTTTCAAAGCAATCTTTTTTATTTGCTTTTTTTTGAAAAATAATATATAATTACAAAGATAATATAATTAAGGTAAAAGGTGATTTATGAAAACTCAACCAATTTGTTTATTGATTTTAGACGGCTATGGTATAGCAGGTAAAGAATACGGAAACGCTATTGAAATTGCTAACGTAGGCGTTATAGACAACTTAGTAAAAAACTATCCGTCTACAAAACTTGGTGCAAGCGGTATGTCGGTTGGTCTTCCTGACGGTCAAATGGGCAATAGTGAAGTTGGCCACTTAAATATGGGTGCAGGTAGAATTGTATATCAAGACTTAACTCGTATCACTAAAGAAATTCAAGACGGCGATTTCTTTAAGAATAAAAACTTAAACTTTGCTATTGACGAAGCAATTAAGAATAATAAAAAACTCCACCTTTACGGTTTACTTTCAACAGGAGGAGTTCACAGTCATTTAGAGCACGTATACGCTTTACTTGAAATGTGCAAGCAAAAAAACTTTAATAACGTATTCGTTCACTGTTTCTTAGACGGTAGAGACGTTCCGCCAAAAAGCGGTGCAGGTTTTGCACAAGATTTACAAGATAAAATTGACGAAATTGGCGTAGGTCAAATCGCATCGGTTGGCGGTAGATATTACGTTATGGATAGAGATAATCGTTGGGACAGGGTAGAAAAGGCTTACGATATGATGACTATCGGTAATGGCGAAAAGGCTGAAAACGCTGTTAAGGCTATTGAAGATAGTTATGAAAACGGCATAACCGACGAGTTTGTTTTACCTACTAACGTTTGTAAAAACGGCGCTCCTATCGGTCTTATTGAAAAGGGTGACTCTGTAATATTCTTTAACTTCCGTCCTGATAGAGCAAGAGAAATAACAAGGGCTATGACAGTAAAAGAATTTGATGGTTTTGAAAGAAAATCTGGCTACTTAGACCTTAATTACGTTGGTTTTACTAAGTATGACGCAACTTTTGAAAATGCAAAAATTGCATTTGAAAAAATTTCTCTTGACAATACTTTAGGTAAATATCTTGCCGACAAGGGTTATACTCAACTCCGTATTGCCGAAACTGAAAAATACGCCCACGTGACTTTCTTCTTTAACGGTGGTGTTGAAGCGCCAGAGAAAAACGAATTTAGAGATTTAATACCTTCTCCAAAGGTGGCAACTTACGATATGCAACCTGAAATGAGCGCATATCTAGTACTTGATAAAGTTTTAGAAGAAATAAGCGAAGATAAGTTTGACGTTATTATTTTAAACTTTGCAAACTGCGATATGGTTGGGCACACTGGTGTATTAGACGCTGCTGTAAAGGCTGTTAAAACGGTTGAAGAGTGTGTTGATAAAATTACTAATGCCGTACTTAAAAAGGGCGGTAGCGTGTTAATTACTGCCGACCACGGCAACGCTGATAGAATGTTTGAAGACTATAATGGTGAAAAACCGTTTACTGCTCATACTACTAATAAAGTTCCGTTTATATTAGTAAGTGATAAATATAAAGGTGCAACACTTCGTGACGACGGTGTTCTTGCAGATATTGCTCCAACTCTACTGCAAGTTCTTGGCGAAGAAAAACCAAGCGAAATGACGGGAAAATCTCTTATAAAATAAAATATTAGCCCGTTTATATAATAAAAACAGTTGTAAATTATAAAAAACTATGCTATAATTATTTGGCTTGATAAGTTTTTTTAATTTAATTAAGTATTAAAATTGATTATTAAGGTGGTAATATGTTTAATTTACTTGCAATTTCATACGAATTACGTATAGCGTTAAGTTTAGTGTTTATTATACTTTCAGTAATTGCTGCAGTATTCGTTATTATAGTAGTAATAATGCAACCAGGCAACTCTGACGGTATCGGGGCGATTAGCGGTCACTCTGAAACTTTCTATGGTAAAAACAAATCTAAAACTTTAGAAAGTAAAATGAGAAAGTTAACTATTATAGCAATTGCTGTTTTAGCAGTTTGTATGTTAGGTTTCTTTATAATATCACTTATTTAATTATTAAACTAACGGCTTTACTAAAAGCCGTTTTTTTATTCATTTAGGAGAATTATGTCGTTAAAAGATATTTTACTTGAAAAATTTAATAGTGGTGAGATAGAAAATTTGGGTTATAAGCGAATTTTTGAAGTCTTAGGCGTTAAATCTAACTTTGATAAAGACGAGGTTAGAAAGGTTATTTGCGCCCTTGAAGACGACGGTAAAATCGTTTACGATAACGGCAAATTCCTTTTACTTGAACATTCTAAGTTTATAAAAGGCATATTAAAAGGCAACGAAAGAGGTTTTGCCTTTTTACTTACCGATAACGGCGATTATTTTATACCGCATAAAAGCCTAAACGGTGCATTTGACGGTGACACCGTAATTATTAAAAAGGCGTTAACTACCCGCGGTAGTACCGACGAAGGCGAAGTCGTTAAAATATTAGAAAGGGGAATTAAAAAACTAGTTGGAACTTTCCAAGGTGAAAACGGTTTTGGTTTCGTTATTCCCGATAATAAATCTTTCCACGTTGATATTTATATTCCTGCAAAGTTTACCCGTGGCGCAAAAACCGGTGATAAAGTTTACGTTCAAATAGTTGACTATCCTGAAAACCGCAAGAACCCTGAGGGTAAAATTTTAGAAATTATCGGCAAGCGTTTTGACCTTAGAACTGAAGAGATTTCTATTATAAAAAACGCTGATTTACCACTTGAATTTCCTAGTGAAGTTTTGTCTGAAACAAACGCCATACCAACTAGCGTTTTAGAGAGTGAAATAAACTCACGTACCGATTTTAGAAATGAGTTTATTATAACCATTGACGGAGAAGACTCTAGGGACTTTGACGACGCTATTAGCGTTAAAAAAGTAGGCAATAACTACGAACTTGGCGTACATATTGCCGACGTTTCTCATTACGTAAAAAAAGGCTCTAAGATTGATAAAGAAGCGTTAAACCGTGCCACAAGCGTGTATTTTCCTGAGCGTGTTATTCCAATGCTCCCAGAAAAACTCTCTAACGGAATATGCTCTTTAAACGAAAACGTTGATAGGCTTACAATGTCACTTGTTATGCTAATAAACACGGCTGGAGAAGTTGTTTCTTACGATTTAACTGAAGGCGTTATAAAATCTAAAAAGCGTATGACTTACACGGCTGTTCAAAGCATTTTAAACGGCGATATTAATGGTTTTGAAAATGATAAGGAACTCTTAACGACTATTAGTTTAGCAAACGAACTTAAAGAAATTCTTTCTAAAAAAAGAAATAGTCGTGGCAATATTGACTTAGACGTAAAGGAAAGTCATATAACGGTAGAAAACGGCAAAATTAACGTTAGCGCAAGAAAGAGTAAAGAAGCGTATAAAATCATTGAAGAGTTTATGATTGTCGCTAATGAAACGGTTGCCGAATACGTATATTATATGGAATTGCCTTTTGTTTATCGTATTCACGAAAAACCTTCGGAAGAAAAGTTAGAAGTATTTAAAAACTTTTTAAATACGCTTGGCATTACCACAAAATGGAATAGTGAAACTTGCCACCCTAAAGACTTTCAATCAATATTACAAAAAATAAAAGAAATGCCATATTATAGCGTTGTAAATAAAGTTATGCTACGCTCTATGCAAAAGGCTAAATATTCCCCTGAGAATTTAGGGCACTTTGGTCTTTCTAGTAAGTGTTATTGCCATTTTACGTCGCCAATTAGAAGATACCCTGACCTTGTTGTACACTCCGTTTTAAAGGCTATTTTAAAGGGGAAAGACGTCAATTCACTTTACGGCGACTACGTGTCTATCGCAAGCAATATATCTTCTGAAAAGGAAAGAAAAGCCGACGACGTAGAAAGGGAAATGGACGATTATTACAAATGCCGTTATATGCGCTCTTATATAGGTAGAGAGTTTGAGGGCGTTATTAGTGGCGTGACTAGTTTTGGTATTTTCGTTGAACTAGAAAATACTATAGAAGGTCTAGTTAAGTTAGACACTATGCCAAGGGCTAGTTATGAGTTAGATGAAAAAACCTTTACCCTAAAAGGCGGCAAATGGCAGTTTAGTTTAGGCGATAAAATAGGTGTAATAGTTCTTGGTGTTGATACGGGTTCTAGGCGTGTAGAATTTGGCATAACTAATTATTATAGATAATTTGTTGCAATAAATAAAAAAAATTGATAAAATAAAAGAGTATTATGAAACTAATTACTGAAAACAGACAAGCAAGGCACGAGTATTTTATAGAAGAAACTTACACCGCAGGCATTGTTCTTGAGGGTGCAGAAGTTAAGTCTATAAGAGCGGGTAGTGTCAATTTAAAAGATAGTTTTTGCTCACTTTATAAAGGCGAAATGTTTATTAAAAATATGCATATCGCCGTATACGATAAGTCTGGGGCGTTTAACTCTAAAGACAGTAAAAGGGATAGAAAACTTTTATTAAACAGGGCAGAAATTAATAAAATTGTAGGAAAAATCAATGAAAAGGGCTATACTTTAGTTCCACTTTCGTTGTTTTTTGAAGGTAGTTTAGTTAAGGTTGGATTAGGTGTTTGTAAAGGTAAACATACCTATGACAAAAAGGAAACTATCAAGGAAAGAGATATTAAAAAGTCGTTAGATAGACAACTTAAAAACTATTTTTAATAAGCAAAATTAGCGTGTAATAGCGTTAATTTAATATGGGGATGCACCGGATTTGATTGTGTCGGGGCGTTGTCGTAAGCATACCGAAGTCTCCCAAGCCTTCGTTAAAAAGGGAATTTTAAATTTAAATGCTGATAATAACAATTACGCATTTGCTGCTTAATTAAAGCAGTTGTCTGATATGAAAGCGCCGTCGGTTCATAAAGGGCATAATCTTAGACGGACGTGTTTTTAAAGGTTTGACTTTGCCTTTTTTAGCACAATTAATTAAGTCCACGACTAAATAAGTTGGTTCGCTTGAATATTTAGTAAGGGATAAAAGCGAAATAAGTATGTAGAAAGCGCAAAAGAACGTTGCAAGACGGCGGTTCGACTCCGCCCATCTCCACCACGTCAGAGCAAGGCTATTTTGTCCAATGTTGCTATTGCAGCGTCTTGACCGATGAGCCTGCTCTTCCTTTTTCCCAAAAATCTTTTGACAAGCAAAATATTTTCGGGAGCCCTAATTATACTTGGTGTTCTCGGTGCGTATTTCACACGCCCAAGTCCACCAAAAAAAGAACGAAGTGCCTACTTCGTTCTTTTTTTTTGGTTTATATAATTAAGAGCAACGTCATTTATCACGGCAGTGATAACGTCATTTGACGTAGTCAACGTCGTTATAGTTAGGCACAAAACGATATTACTATTTGTAGTATACGACGTGCTTCGCAACGATATAATGCTTTGCATAAACTAATTTATTGCGTACATATATAATTTGCTTCGCTCACTTTTAATTGACTTTATTTGCATATTGTGGTAATATGTTTTTATAATAAATTATAAAGGTGTTTTATGAAACTTATTAAAGTATCTAAAAAAGATTTTATTTATATTTGCATTATTTTATTATTGTTATCGTTTGCTATTTCTCTTGCAGTTATGCTTGCTGACGTTAAAAAAGATAAAGAGTTATCTTATTACGAAAAGAAATCCAACACCTTTTCAGTTGAAAATACAAACTTTTCTCGTGGTCAAATAGTCTTTATTGGCGACTCTATTACCGACGGGTGTCAACTTGACAATTATTATAACGACCTAACTTTATCGGTATACAATAGGGGTATTGGTGGGGATACGACTCTTGGCGTTTTAGATAGGCTTGACAGTTCGCTTATAGAACTAGAGCCGTCAAAAGTTGTGTTGCTTATCGGAACAAACGATATAAACGGAAAAAGGCTTGCGTCTAGCATTGTAAAAAATTATGACGATATTTTAAAAAGAATATCTGAAAAATTACCTAATACCGAAGTTTATTGTATATCTATCCCGCCAATGAATAAACTTTTAGAAAGTTATACACAAATTAACGTTGACGAGTCTAACGCCAAGGTTTTAGAAGTAAACGCTAAAATTGAAGAGTTAGTAGCAGGGTACGGGTACGTATTTGTAGATATTCACAGTGACCTTTGTGATGAAAACGGATATTTGTCAACAGACCTTTCTCCTGACGGTATACACTTTAACCACGACGGTTATCTTAAATGGGTAGCAAAATTAAAGCCATTACTTAAATAAACTAAAAAACCTAAGCAATGGCTTAGGTTTTAATATTGTTCATTTATTCCTAAAAAATAGTCGGCAGAAACGTTAAAGGCAAGCGACATACTTTTTAATATGTCATACCCTGGCTTTGATTTTCCTTTTAGCCACTCACTTACTTGGCTTTGCTTAACACCTACTATTTTTGCAAAAGCAACCTGGGTTAAGTTGTTTTCTACTAAAAATTCTTTTAATATTTCTTTGAATTCGTTTTCCATAATTATAGTATATAGAATTTTCTATACAAATACTTGACATATAGAATATTCTATATTAAAATATTCTTGAGTTTTAAAAATGGGGGTAAAGCATGAAATTATTGGCATATAATCTTTTGGCAACTGTTGCAGGCGGTGTTAGTGCACCAGATGATTATTGGACAACAAGTGTTTCTTGTGATGGGGGAATTGCGTTGTTTAGTATAATTTTAATAACTTTAATTATTGCTTTTGTAGTTGTTCTTCGTATTCGTGCAGTTATAAACGACTTAAAAAATGATATTAAAATTTTAAAAGACGAGAACAAGCAACTTAAAGAAAAAAATGAGATTTTAAAATTAAATAGCCCTGATTGTAGTCAAAGTAATATCTATAAGGAATTATTAAATTCGCTTGAATACCTTGTTAACAAACATAAAAATAATACTAAATAATATAAGGGAGTATACATATGAAAAAAATTATTACTTTTTTAATAATCGTAGCGATAATTATAGGTTTTGTTTCTTGTTCAGGTTTATTGGACGGGCTTAGTTTAAAAACACAAGACACTAAAAAATGTGAAGACTGTTCTATAAAACTTTCTACTAGTGAAAGTATGGCGGGTACTTATTACGTAACACCTGAAGGTTTTGATTATGATAAATTAGAAAAAAGTGGTTATAAGTCTATGACTATAACCGTTTCTTACGACGTTTACTATGAAAAAGATTGGAGTTTAGGCTTTGGTTATTTAGGTTCTCCTAAATACGAAATTTCTTTAGTTAATTCTGACGGGCTAGGGAATATTGAAGCAAATTTAGAAACAACTAGCGCTTCTCAATCTAAAACGTTTACTTCAACTGCACAACTTGTAGATTTAAAAGATACAAGATTAGTTTTAACTTTCTCAACTGATAATATTCAAAACGTTATTTATTTTAAAAATATAAAAATAAAATATAAATGCAATAAATAATAGGAGATTATATGAAAAAGATTATTAAACTTGTTGTTTTAATGACGTTTGCTATTTTTTCGTTAACTTTTTGTTCTGCTTGTCAAGACGGTAATAGCCAAAAAATGAATTTGATACCAGAACAAAATATAAAATATAGTCATATAGAAATTGGAAACGTAATACAAGATGGTAAACAAGCAGTATTTTTAAATTTTAAGTCAGACTATACAGTTGAAAAAATTGAATATGCAGGGGTTTTATTAGATAAAGAAGGGAATACTATTTGTACTTTTGATAAAGAATTAAATTTTGGAAATCCGTCTTGCAATGTTAGTGCTACTATATTAATAGATTATAAACTAATTAAAAATGTAAAATCAGTTTCATTTACAAAAGTTAATGCTTATACAACTGAAAAAATTTCATAAAAAATTATACAACGGAAAGGCTTACGTTAGTAAGTCTTTTTTATATTCTAAAAATTAGTTTTACCTATTGAAAAAGTAAAAAACGTATGATATAATTTATAAAAAACTATAAGGAGAGTTTTATGTTTAAAATAAAAGCACAAAAATTAACAAAAGAAGCGTTTAGCCCATACGGCGAATATTATAGTATGGATAACCCAAAGGGTTATTCTTTAAAAGGTGAAATTCACGCGTTTTACCCTGATAGAATTGTTGCAAGTCAAGGCAATAACGTTGCATATTCAACTTTAGTTGTTAAAAAACCAGAAAAAATGATAATTAAGCAAGCGGAATATCATACAACTACTTGCGAACTTATTATGCCTCTTAACGATGATATGATTATTCACGTTGCAGAGCCATCTGCAGGCGTTCCTATTCCAAGGGAGACAAAGGCGTTTGTCGTTCCAAAAAACACTTTAGTAAAATTAAAAGAGTGTATTTGGCACTTAGCCCCACTTCCTAAAAAGAAAGACGAACTTTACGCTTTAATTATTCTTCCTGCTTGTACTTACATTAACGACTGTATAGTAAAAGACTTTAACGAAGAAGATATCTTTGAAATTGAACTTTAAAATTTTCTAACTTAGGAGAGTAAAAACTATGCAAATGCTTGAAATGTTATATGATGAAATTAAAGATGCTGTGGACCGCAAAGTCCCTTTCATTATCCCTATTGGCACACTTGAGTACCACGCTCGCCACGCTTCGTGCGGAACTGATACGCTTGTTATTACAGGTTGCTTAAGAGAACTTGAAAAGGAAAAAGAAATCGTCGTATGTCCACCAATTTGGTATGGCGTAGCGTCATACGCTGTATGCGAGCCAAAGCCAAGCCATTTCCACGTTGATGAAGATGCGTACGTAAATTACTTGTATTACGTACTTAAATCTATGATAGACGCAGGACATAAAAATATATATCTCGTAGCGCACCACCAAACTGAGGGCGCAGGCTTAATGCCTATGACTATTGCTTGCCATAAAGCCGCTAAGAAAGTGACTATGGAATACATGGAGCAAAAACTTGGTAAAGGTTGGTGGGGTAGTGATTCTTACGCTACTTACTATGAAGATATGGGTAGTGAAGACGACCCGTTCTCATACATAAAAGTTATTCCGCTTATCGGTGCAGACGCTCAAATTAAGTGTGGTGGCTTTGACCACGCTGGTAAATGGGAAACTAGCCTTATGATGGGAACTTACCCAGAACTTGTTGACCTTAGCCGTTGTGAAAGAAATACCGAGTGGTTTGCAAAAAGCGCTACTGAAGCGAGCGAAGAAACTGGCAAACATATGGTTAACTGCACTTTAGAGTGGCTTAGGAAGGTTATAGTTTAAAATATTATATATTTTAAAATATCAACAAAAAACATAGGTGAATAATATGCTTGAAATAAGAGGTAATCAATTTTATTTAAACGATAAGCCGTTTATCATTATGTCTGGCGCAATTCATTATTTTCGCGTACCAAGAGAATATTGGAAAGACAGGCTTGAAAAATTAAAAGCGTGCGGTTTAAACACCGTTGAAACTTACGTTAGTTGGAACTTGCATGAAAAAAAACAAGGCGAGTATGATTTTACAGATATGCTTGATATTCGTGAGTTTATATTACTTGCAAAAGAACTTGGTCTTTACGTAATAGTTAGACCGGGTCCTTACATTTGTGCTGAGTTTGATTCCGGTGGTTTCCCTGCATATTTGTATAAAGATAGAAATATCAATTTGCGCACTTCAGACGAAAAGTATTTAGGCTACGTTAAAAAGTGGTTTACACGTTTATTTAAAGAGTTTGTTGACCTACAAATTTCTAGTGGTGGCAATATTATTGCTATGCAAATTGAAAACGAATACGGCTCTTACGGCAACGATAAAAAGTATCTTTTAGAACTCAAAAATATAATGGAAGAACTTGGGGCGAACTGTCTACTCTTTACTGCAGACGGCGGCGGTAGTTATGGCTACGTTTCGGGCGGCGGATTAGACGGGGTTTACAAAACTCTTACTTTCGGCTCAAGAGCAAAAGAATCTTTTGAATATATTGAAGGAAGAAACTTCGGCCCTAAATGCTGTATGGAATTTTGGCTTGGTTGGTTTGACCATTGGACTGAAAAGCACCACGAACGTCCCGTAGAAGATATAATGAAAGAAATAAACGATTTTCTTGACGAAAATACAAGTTTTAACATATATATGTTCCACGGCGGTACTAACTTTGCTTTCACGGCGGGTGCAAATATGAACGCTAATTACGAGCCTACCGTCACTTCTTACGACTACGGCGCTCCTATGGGCGAATACGGTAATTATACTCCGTTATATATGGCAATACGTAAAGAATTGTTAAAAAGGCAAGGCTTAACGGAAGACGACTTACCATTACCTAGCGCGCCAATTACTCAAAACGTAGGCAAGGTAGAACTTACAAACTTTGCAAGTTTATTTGACAATCTTGACAATTTATCTAATATGGTTGAGTCTACTTGTCCGATTTCATTTGCTGATATGGACATGACTAATGGTTATGCATATTATAGTGTAGAAATTGACGGCGTGTATACAAAAGCGTATGAAGAAGACGTGACTAGTACGGTAATTACCCTTTGTAATCTTAACGATTTAGGTTATTTATACCTTGACGGAAAGTACAAAGGCAGATATTATCGTAACGACGCAAAACAAATGCACAACCTTGCAATGCACGAATACGTATGCGAAAACGTTAACGGCAAAATGAAAGTAGACGTGTTTGTTGAAGGTATGGGTGGCGTAAATTTCGGTCCGTTCTTTGGTGAGCAAAAAGGTCTTGGCGCACTTAGAATGTTTAGACATTTTGCATACCATTGGAAAAACTGGGCTTTACCTATGGACAATCTTGAAAAACTTAACTACGATGGCAAAAAACAAGTACCTTGCTTTATGAAAGGAACTTTTAAGGCTGAAAAGAAAGACTGTTTTGTTAAACTTGACGGTTTTACAAAAGGTTTTGTGACGGTTAACGGTAAAAATCTTGGTAGATATTGGGCAGTAGGACCACAACAAACTTTATACTTGCCTGGTTGTTGGTTAAATGATGGCGATAACGAAATTATCGTATTTGAACAAGAGTGCTACGAAAAGCCACAAGTTGAAATTATAGATACTCCAATTTTATATAAATAAAACTGTTTATAAAAACAACAATAATAAAAATCGCTCTATCTAAACGACAGGGCGATTTTAATTTTATTTTAATTTATCTAAATGATTATTAGGGTTGACAACGTAAGTTTTATAATCAGTATAAAAAACACTACCAGGGCGAGAGTTTGGTTGTTTTTTAACAAACTTTCTAAAAGTACAATCAACACTTAGTTTAGTTGAGTTTTTTGCTTCCGAGTAGTATGCACAAATTTCAGCGCCTGTTAAAATAACCTTGTCGCTAGGGGACTTACCGTCACTTTTAATAATTACGAAAGACGAATGATAATCTTTAACGTGTAGCCATAAGTCGTGCCTACTTGCGCTTGATAAAAGGGCTTCGTTTTGCAAGTTGTTTTTGCCAACAAGTATTGAAAAACCGTCAACTTCGTACGTTAAAAATTTAACCGGTTCACTCTTTTTTTGACTTTTATTTTCAACTTGTTTAACAATAAAGCCTTGCGAAATCAACTCTTTTTCAATTTCGGTCAATTCCATAATAGTTTGGGCGTTTACAATATCGTATAATAGGTTGTTAGCGTACAAAATTTCGCCGTTTACTTTTTCTATTTGCTCTTTTGAAAAGTCAATGGTTTTTTTCTCTTTAGAATACTTTTTGTAGTACCTTTGAGCATTTTCTTGCGGGGATAAATTTTCGTCTAAAATTATAGTAATTGTACCTAAATTTTCGTCGTAATAATTGACCGCATTTAGCGTTTTATCGCCTTTTTTTACCTTGTAAATATTAGCGGTTATAAGTTCACCGTAAAGTTTATTAAGTTCGTAATTTTTAGCCTTTTCAATTCTTTCTAAAAGCACTAAACGCTTTTTATCTTCTTTCTTTTTAAAGGCTAAAACTTTTTGAGTTAATAGGTTTTTAAACTCTTTAATTTTATCGCTATTTTCAAGCGTAGTATAAAACTCTTGTTCGGCTAAAATATAGTTTGAAAAACTTTGTTTTTCACCTTGTAGGCTTTTATAATCAAAAGGTAGAACGTCGCTTAAATTTTTGCTACTTATTATAGTTGGGCAAATAGGCGTGTTTATAAAGTCTAAAATTGCGTTATAAACGTCGCTAGCAACAAAAGTTTTTATAGGGTAATTTGACAAAAAATACTCTAATTCTTTTGCCGTAATCGGCGCAAAGTCTAAAAAGGTTTGTAAAATAAAATCGCAAGTTAAAGGATAGGTAGTATTGATTATGGCTTGTAAAGCCTTATCTTTATCAAAAACGCTAATTTTATTTTGCTTTGGCGGGTAGTTGTATTTTGCACCTGTAAGGCAAAGCCTTACGTTTTCTAAATTTTGTGGCGTAGACTTTAGCGAACCTAAAATGACGCCGTTTGCCGTTAAAAATAAGTTTGAGTATTTACCCATAAGTTCAAGGTATAAATTATACTCTTTATACTCTTTAAAATCGTTTTCGTTAACAAGCGTTATTAAAACTATTCTATCATCGTTAGCAACGCTGACCGACGTAATAGTTGCGCCTAGCAAATATTTTCTTAAAAGCATACAAAAATTAGGTGCAACTTTAGGGCTTGTATGATTATCGTCAGTAAGCGAAATTCTATTATACCTAGCGCTAGTTGAGAGTATTAAGTTAAACACTTTTTTGTTATACAAAGTAAAAACAACAGTGTCTTTTGTAGGCTCTATAATTTTATTGACTTTTGCCTCCGACAAAAACTCATTGTATAGGGGGATAGTCTTTTTTAGAGTAAATAAATCTTTAGGCATACTTGCTCCTAATAAAAACGACTTTTATATTAGTTATTATACAATTTTACGCTTAATTTGTAAATTAAAATAATAATTTCTATTTTAAAAACTTTACAATATTTGTAAACTTTGATAAAATAGTATAACAAGTCAAATAGTTAAGGAGAAATTTATATATGAAATACACTTTTGAAGCACTAAAAAATAGCACTGTTAAAATCAAAATGACTTTAACTGCAAGCGAATGGGCAGAAGCGCAAACTGCTGCCTACAACAAAACTAAAGGCAGATTTTCTATTCCTGGCTTTAGAAAGGGTCACGCACCTAAACACATTATTGAAAAAATGTACGGCGCAGGCATTTTCTTTGAAGATGCTATTAACGATTGTTTCCCTAAATACTACTTTGAAGTATTAGATAAAGAACCAACTATTGAAGCGATTGATAGACCTGAAATTGAAATTGATAAAATTACTGAAAAGGGCATTACTTTAATCGCTATCGTACCAGTTAAGCCTGAAGTTAAACTTGGCGAGTATAAAGGTATAAAATTTGATAAAGTTGAGTATAATGTAACTGATAAAGAAATTGATGAAGAACTTGACCGTTTAGTTAAGAGAAATGCTAGAGAAGTTGCAGTGACTGATAGAGCAGCACAAAAAGGCGATATCACTGTAATTGATTATAGCGGTAGCATTGACGGTGTTAAGTTTGCCGGTGGCACTGCTGAAAAGCAAACTTTAGAACTTGGCTCTGGTCAATTTATCCCTGGTTTTGAAGAACAAGTTGAAGGTATGAACATTGGTGAAGAAAAGGATATTACAGTTAAATTCCCTGAAGAATATCACGCTGAAGACTTAAAAGGTAAAGACGCTGTTTTCGCAGTTAAACTTCACGAAATTAAAACTAAAGAATATCCAGAAGTTAACGACGACTTTATTAAGGAAGCAGCAGGTGAAGAATCTGTTGAAGCGTTTAAAGAAGCAACTAAGAAAAAACTTCAAGACGCTAACGATAAAAAGGCTAAATACGAAACTGAAGATAAAATGATTAAGGCTATCGCTGATAAGAGCGAAGTTGAAGTTCCTGAAGTTTTAGTTCAAAAGCAAATTGACTCTATGGTTCAAGATATGGAATACAGAATGATGTATCAAGGCTTAAAACTTGAAGACTATCTTAAGTACACAGGTCAAACTATGGACGCTTATAGAAAGGGCTTTGAAGCACAAGCAAAAGAGCAAGTTAAAATTCAATTAGTTATTGAAAAAATCGTTGCAGTTGAAGGTATTAAAGCAACTGAAGAAGAAATTGACGCTAAGATTTTAGAACAAGCAAAGTCTATGAATAAAGACGGCGAAGAGTTTAAAAAGACTTTAAACGAACGTCAATTAGCATACTTTGAAAACAACGTTGTAATTGACAAAGTGTTTGCTTTCTTAACTGAAAACAATATTATTGACTAATTAAAAGGGTAGGTTTATTATGGCTTTAATTCCTATGGTCGTTGAACAAACGAATAAAGGCGAAAGGTCTTACGATATATATTCTAGATTACTTGAAGATAGAATTATTATGCTATCTGGCGAGATTAACGATGCCGTTGCAAATACTATCGTAGCCCAATTGCTTTACTTAGAAGGTAAAGACGCTGATAAAGATATTTATCTTTATATCAACAGCCCAGGTGGCTCTGTGACGTCAGGTCTTGCAATCTACGACACTATGAACTATATTAAGTGTGACGTGTCTACTATTTGTATAGGTATGGCAGCGTCAATGGGTGCGTTTTTATTATCAAGTGGCGCTAAGGGTAAAAGATTTTCTCTCCCTAATAGCGAAATTATGATACATCAACCTTTAGGCGGTGCTCAAGGTCAAGCAAGCGATATTAAAATTCAAGCGGACCACATTATCAAAATTAAAGACAAACTTAATAGAATTTTAGCCGAAAATACTAATAAGCCTATTGAAGTTGTAGAAAAAGATACTGATAGAGATAACTACTTGTCTGCTGAAGACGCGTTAGCCTACGGCATTATTGATAAAATTTATAAATCAAGATAATAAATTTCTAAACTTTTAGGCGAAAATAAAATTTTTAAGGAGCGTTATGGCTATGAATAATGAAAATAATAACGGACTTGTTTGCGCCTTTTGCGATAAGCCAAAGGAACATGCCAAGCGCTTAGTGGCAGGTCCAAACGGGTTGTATATTTGTGACGAGTGTTTAGAACTTTGCAATATGATTTTAGAAGAAGAAAATTCTGAAAATTCGCTTGGTGAAGTTGAACTTAAAAAGCCACAAGAAATAAAGGCTGAACTTGACAAATATATCGTAGGGCAAGACAGTGCTAAAAAGGTACTTTCAGTTGCCGTTTATAATCATTACAAAAGAATAAATAGTGCTAAAAAGCAAGCGTTTAGCGATGACGATACTGAACTTGAAAAAAGCAATATTTTACTTTTAGGTCCAACTGGCTGTGGAAAAACCTTGCTTGCAAGAACTTTAGCAAAAATATTAAACGTACCTTTTGCCGTTGCCGATGCTACTACTTTAACAGAAGCTGGCTACGTAGGTGAAGACGTTGAGAATATTTTACTCAAACTTATTCAAAACGCCGACTATGATATTGAAAGGGCAGAACGCGGTATCGTTTATATTGACGAGATTGATAAAATTGCACGTAAAGGCGAAAACGTTTCAATCACTCGTGACGTTTCTGGCGAAGGTGTACAACAAGCACTACTAAAAATTATTGAGTCAACCGTTGCTTCAGTTCCACCACAAGGCGGAAGAAAACACCCGCAACAAGAACTTTTAAGAATAGATACTACTAATATTTTATTCATTTGCGGTGGTGCTTTCGTCGGTCTTGATAAGATTGTTGAAAAGCGTAAAGACGTTTCTGGACTTGGATTTGGCTCTAGCGTTAAAAGTACTAAAACTGATAGCAGTTTAACACTTAAAGACGTTCAACCGCAAGACCTTACAAAATACGGTCTTATCCCTGAATTCGTTGGTAGAGTGCCAATAACAGTCACTCTTGAACAACTCAACGAAGAAGCACTCATTAAAATTATGACCGAGCCTAAAAACGCACTTGTTAAACAATACAAAAAACTTATTTATATGGATGATTGCGAACTTGAAGTGACTGACGACGCCGTTTTAGAAATTGCTAAAAAGGCAATAGAATTAAAAACTGGCGCAAGGGGCTTAAGAACTATTTTTGAAAACTTGATGCTTGACTGTATGTACGATATTCCTACTACTAAAAACGCAGTAAAGGTTGTAATTGATAGTGACGTTGTTAAAGGCAACAAAAAACCACAAATCATAACAAAAGCGATAGCATAACTGCTATCGCTTTTAAAATAAAAAAATGCGATTTAATCGCATTTTTTTTGTATTGTTATTGTAATTCAAAATCAGATTTTGGGTGAGTGCAAAGCGGGCAAGTCCAACTGTCAGGCAATTCGTCAAATGGAACTTTTTCACGGCTTTCGTCATATTCGTATCCACAAATTTGGCAAACGTAAACCTTTGCTTTTTTAGGTTCTTGTGGCGCTTGTTTTTTAGGTTTAATATGCTCAAAATAATACTCGTAAGTTGCTGATTTTGCGTCGCTTAAAACCTTTGCTTCACTAACTTCGCCAATAAATACGTAATGTGTTGAAAGTTCAACTACGCTTTTAACTTTTACTGACATAAAAGCGTTACAAATTGGGCTATCAATATAGTAAATTCCGTTTTCAGCCTTAGGGCAAGAAAAACCGTCAAACTTATCAACGTCTCTACCACTTTGGAAGCCAAAACGTGTAAACACGTCAAACTTAGCGTTTTGAGAAAGTACTGATATGTTAAACTCTTTACTTTCTAAAATCATTTGAGCCGTGTAGTTTGATTTGTTTACTGCTATTGAAATTTGATATGGTTCGCTAGTGACTTGAATAGCCGTGTTGATAATGCAACCGTTTTGCTTGTTTGTATTTGCCGTTAAAACAAATAATCCATAACTTATTTTTTTAGTAGTGTTTGTATCAATATTACTCATAATTTACCCCTTTATACAAATAGAATACTATATTTTTTACTCTTTGTCAAATACGTTTTCAAATAGTTTAAATTTAGATTTTTTTAGCACGAAATTTATTATTTTAGGTGCTTTTTTAGGAAAGAATTTATACAATAAATTCATCATATGCGCATCTAATCCTACGATAATTCTTTTCTTTCCCTTAGATGATTTTTTAATAATTTTATTTGCGACCTTTTCAGTGCTAGAAGAAATTTTATCAATAAACTTCTTTTCCTTTTCGTTAAGGTCGTTTGAGCGCATTATATCGCTTTTTGTATAACCCGGCATTGCCGAGCATACAAGCACGTTTTTTTCTTCGTTTGTCAAGCATTCTAAAAACTGTTCAGCCCCTGCTTTTGACGAAGAATAAGTAGATACCCCGCTAAAAGGGCATAGGGCGGAAGAACTAGTCACGCTAACGAAAACTCCTTTATTTTTTCTTAAAATAGGCAATATAGTTTGAGCGGAATATATAATTGAATAAAAGTTTGTAGATATTACCTTATCTACGTCGTCACAACTATAATTTTGAAATTTAGAAAATTTAGGCAATACCCCCGCACAGTTTATAATGCCGTCAATAGTGTAGGCCGTGTCCGCTATATAACTTAAAAGCCTATCCCACTCACTTTTTATAGATACGTCAATAGAAACAGGAATATAACTATCGCTATTAAGTTCTCTTTTAACTCTTTGCAACTTTTCTTCAGTTTTAGATACCGCAATTACTTTAGCATTATATTTGTTAATTAAAATTTTGCTAATTTCTTTACCTATTCCAGACGATGCGCCCGTAATAATAATTGTTTTATTATAATAATTAAATCTTTTCATACCTTTATTGTATCATACTTTATTAAAAAATACTTGATAATTTACAAAAAATATATTACAATATAGTGCAATATTATATAATTAACTAATTTTTAGGAAGAATAATGGAAAATAAGAACGTAAACGAAACAGCAATTGATAAAAAAGATGATATAATTTACGGAATTCCGTCAATAGCGTTAAGGGGCAAGGTATTATTTCCTAACGTTATAACTACTATTGACGTTGGCCGTATTAAAACTTTAAGTGCCGTAAAGGTAGCGCTTGGGGGCGACAAGTTAGTGTTTGCCGTTGCGCAAAAGTCAAAAGAAGTTGACGAGCCTACTGAAAGTGACCTTTATACGATTGGTACGGTATGCCGTGTTGGTAATTTATCTAAGATAGGGAACGATAATTTTAAACTATCGTTAGAAGGATTATACCGCGCAAGAATACTTACAAGTAAAGATGATAGCGATTATTTTTGCTTTAACGTAAAAAAACTAGAAACTATAAAAGAAGACGCTCAAGAACTTGAAGCGGCTTTTAGGGTGGTTAAAGAAAGTTATCGCGAAGCGATAGACCTTTTGCCAAGAGTGAGTAGAGATGCTCTTAACTCTGCTTTTAAATTTGAAACGCCAGACGAATTTATAGATGCAGGGGCTTTCGTGTTGCCTATAAAGGAAAGCGAAAAGCAAAAACTTTTAGAAATAACCAACGTAAAAGATAGACTTTTTAGTTTTGTTGAAATTTTAAAGTATGAGACCGAGATTATTAAGATAGAAAAGTCTATTGCCGAAAAAGTTAAGGTAAACATTGATAAAAATCAAAAAGAATTTTATCTTCGCGAGCAATTAAAGGCAATTCACGAAGAACTTGGCGATGACGTTAACGAGTTAGACCGTTTAAGAGAAAAGGTTTCTAATAAGGGTTTAAGCCCTGAGTCTACCGAAAAGGTTTTAGGCGAAATAAATAGAATGTCTAAAATGATGCCGTCGTCTCCAGATTATACGGTATTACGTTCGTACGTAGATTGGATTTTAGACTTGCCGTTTAGCGAAGAAAGTAAAGATACCGAAACTATAACCGAAGTACGAAATATCCTAGAAGCCGACCATTTTGGCTTAGAAAAGGTAAAAGAGAGAATTATAGAGTATTTGTCGGTACTTAAACTTACAAGGTCTTTAAAAGGTCCAATACTTTGTTTAGTAGGCCCACCGGGCGTAGGTAAAACGTCGGTTGCAAAGTCAGTTGCTAGGGCGCTTAACCGTAAACTTGTTCGTATGAGTTTAGGCGGCGTTAAAGACGAAGCGGAAATTAGGGGACATAGAAAAACTTATATCGGCGCTATGCCTGGTAGAATAATCTACGGTATGAAAGAGTCTAAGACTATAAACCCTGTATTTTTACTTGACGAGATAGATAAACTCTCTTGCGATTTACGTGGCGACCCTGCAAGTGCTCTACTTGAAGTATTAGACCCTGAGCAAAACGCAACGTTTAGAGATAGGTATTTAGAAATTCCTTACGATTTATCAAAAGTTATGTTTATAACTACTGCAAATAGTTTAGATACTATTCCTGCGCCATTACTTGATAGAATGGAAGTTATAGATATTGCGGGTTATACCGAAGAAGAGAAAATTCAAATTGCCAAAAAATATTTAATACCAAAAGGGCTTGAAGCAAACGGCTTAACAAGTAAAATGGTTAAGTTTACCGACGAAGGTATTAGAGAAATTATAACAGGCTACACTGGTGAAGCGGGCGTTAGAAAGTTAGAACAACAAGTAAATTCCGTAATTAGAAAAATTGCTACAAAAGTTGCCGAGTTTGGCTTTGAGAAAAAAATAAACGTTTCAAAGACTAACGTTTGCGAGTTTTTAGGTGCTAAAAAATACTCAAAAGACGATAAGTTAGAATTTAATCAAGTGGGTTCTGCAACTGGTCTTGCTTGGACAAGTATTGGTGGTACGACTTTAACTATTGAAGTTGTGACTATGAAAGGTAAAGGCAATTTAATGCTTACAGGTAAACTTGGCGAAGTAATGCAAGAAAGTGCAAAAACCGCAATTAGTTATATAAGGGCTAACGCTAACGAGTACGGTATTGATAGCACGGTGTTTGAAAATACCGACGTTCATATCCACGTACCTGAGGGCGCAACGCCAAAAGACGGTCCTAGCGCTGGTATTACTATGGCAACGGCAATAGCGTCTGCATTTACAGGTAGAAAAGTTAAACGCAGTATTGCTATGACAGGCGAAATTACTTTAAGGGGCAACGTTTTACCAATAGGCGGGCTTAAAGAAAAGTCTTTAGCGGCATATAGGTTAGGGATAAGGCAAATTATTATTCCTAAGAAAAATGTTAAAGATTTAGAAGAAATTCCAAGTGAAATTTCAAAAGATATAGAATTTATTGCAGTGGACAACGTTAAAGAGGTATTTAAGGTTGTTTTAGAGGATTAGTATGGTTATAAAAAATGCAAAATTTATAACTTCAGCAGTTGATAAAAAGGGGTTTATAGTTCCAAATAAACCCTTAATTGCCATTTGCGGAAAATCAAACGTCGGTAAAAGTTCTTTAATAAACGCTTTGGCTAATAAAAAGGGTTTGGCTAGAACGTCGGTGACACCGGGTAGAACTAGGCTTGTTAACTACTTTGATTTCGGCGAGTTTGTTCTTGCTGATTTACCAGGCTACGGATTTGCTAAGGTATCAATGCAAGAAAAGTTAAAATGGTCTAAAATGCTTGAAGATTTTTTTGCTAATAAAGAAATTATTACCCACGTATTTTCACTTGTTGATATAAGGCACGATCCAACAAGTGACGACGAAAGTATGATAAACTATCTTCATCACTACGCACTTCCGTTTACGATAGTTGCAACAAAGGCGGATAAAATTGGTAAAACAAGAATTTATGATAGGGTAAAATCAATAGGTAATTACCTAACCATTGGCGCCGAAAAAGTAATGGCTGTATCTAGTGAAACAGGTTATGGCAAAGATAAATTACTCTCTAAAATAGACGACGTTTTGTCTATCTATAACGACGAGTTTTTTAAAGAGCCTGAACCTGAAGAATATGAAGAAGAATAAATAAAAAGTCGCATAAAAATGCGACTTTTTTTAATCTATTAAAGTGTATTCAAAGTTTTCAAACCTAAGTTTTGTGCCTATATTAACCCCTAATGGAAGCAAATATAAAGCGATAAATATCTCACTTTCTTCGCCTTTATCTATTTCGCGAAGATATGCGTATTCTCCGTCAATTTTTGTAATTACGTAATCAATTATAGGCATAAATTATTTCCTTTCAGGTGGTAGTGATAGTTCGCCGTAAAGCCTAACTCTTGCGCTTTTAAGGGCAATTTTACTAGACTCTGTCGGTAGACCTTTTGAACGGTAGTCAAATGCTATAGTAAAATCGTCAACGTCCTTTTTCAAATTTGTAAGGTGTTCAATTTCTTTTTCGTAAACTATCTTTAAAAAGTCTTCCGTATATTTTCCAGCGTGTTTAGCGTTTTCAACAAGTCTTACAAAGTGTGGATAGCAAAAACCTTTTATTGTAGGGAAAGTTTGTTCTCTAAACTTACTATCGTCTCTATAAAGTTTTGGCACGGTCTCAAAATAGCGCTTTAGATGGAATTCCATTTTACTACAAATAATACAACTACAAGTATTTTCTTTTAATTTAAGTGCTTCCTTAGCGCAGTCTTTACCCTTTTTAATAGGTTGTGTATTCTTTAAAAGGGTGTTAAGTCTTGTGCTTATTTGTAGGGCAAGACCAAGTTTGCTTTTACCTAAATAAAGTAAGTCGTAATGCTTTTCGCAAAAGCCTAGTTTGTTTACTTTTTCACGCTCAGCGTCTTCCATAACGGCTTCGCCCAAATAACTATCGGCAAGGTCACGTTCTACTATTTGTTTAATTTTACACATAGGGCAGTCACACTCGCCATTAAAGTATCGCCATATGTACATTGTTGAAATATTATAACTCATACAACTATTTTACCATAGTTTTAAACTTTTGCAAGCAATTTGTATTAAATTTTACGATTGACTTTAGGTTTATATTATTGTATAATATACTTTAGTATGGATAAGAATGACTTTTAGTTATATACAATAACTGTTATTTTGCATATAATAGTTAGGGGCTTATATATGTCTGAACCTATTATTGCAGAAATTTCTTTAAATAAACTATATTCTAACGCTTTAAATGTAAAAGGTTTGCTAAATAAAGGCGTTAAGTTTTGTGCAGTGGTAAAGTCTAACGCCTATGGGCACGGAATAACTGAAGTTGCACTAAAACTCTATCCTATTTGCGATTCCTATGCTGTTTCATTAGCCAGCGAAGCCGTTGCACTTAGGTTTTCGGGAATAGATAAGCCCATAATTTTATTAACCCCTATAACTGAAAATACAGTTGATAGTATGGTACTAAAAGGTATTACTATGACTGTAAATTCGCTAAAAGAATTAGAACTTATAAACAAAACTTCTATAAAATATAAAACTAAGTCGCTTATACATTTAGCAGTTAATTCTGGTATGAACAGGCTAGGTATTGATACTTGTAGTGATATTGATAAATGTATAGAATACATCGCTAAAAACAAATATCTTATTTTAGACGGCGCGATGTCGCACTTTGGTTGCGTAGAAGATAAAAATTACACAAAAAGTTCATTTAATAACTTTATAAAACTAACTAAAAACATTAAAAAGTATAACAAAAACGCAAACTTGCATATATCGGCAAGCGGTGGGCTACTTAGCGAAAACTGCTACCAACTTTCAATGGTTAGAATAGGTATACTACTTTATGGTTATAAACCTTTTGAGAGTAATGTAATTGACGTTGAGCCTATTATGAAGATAAAGGCGAGAAAGTTATTAGTTAAGGAAGGCGTTTTAGGTAAACGACTATTATACGGTGGCGAAATAAGTAAAGAAAACTCCATTAGCATTTTAAGGCTAGGCTATGCCGACGGTTTTAATAGAACTTTTAATAGTGATTACGCTAGCAATTTATGTATGGATATAAGCGCATTAAACGGTAAAGCGGAAGAAGATTACGTGGTTGTTATGGAAAACGCCGAACTGACGGCTAAAAAATGGGGAACGATTAGTTATGACGTTTTAACTTCTACGACTACTAGGGCGCAAAGGATATACGTGGAGTAATATGAGAATTATAGCAGGAGAGCACAAGGGTAAAAAACTAAAAACTTTTGACGGCTACGACGTAAGACCTACGTCGGATAGGCTTCGTGAAGCCCTTTTTAATATTTTATCTCAAAAGATTATAGGAAGCACATTTTTAGACCTTTGTTGCGGAACGGGTGCAGTCGGTTTAGAAGCGATTTCTAGGGGCGCTAGCACCGTCGTATTTGTGGACAAGGCTAAGTCTAGTTTACAAATTTGCGAATATAATTTAAAAAGCATAAAAAAACAAGGTCAAATGGTAAATAAAGACGCTATAACTTACCTAAATTCTTGTAATTTGAAGTTTGACTTTATATATTTTGACCCACCTTACGAGTTTAGTGAGATAGAGAGTGTGCTAAACGCCGTTATTAAAAACGGAATTTTGGCAACCGACGGCGTTTTTATATACGAACATAAGAGTGATAAAAAAAGCCAAGAAATTGACGGTTTTTATTTAAGCGACACTAGAAAATACGGTATAGCAGTTGTAGATTTTTATAAAATAAAAGGTTAATTATGAAAAAAGCGTTATTTGCAGGTACGTTTGACCCTGTAACGATAGGTCACGAAAAAGTTATAGAAAAAATGAGTAAACTGTTTGACGAAGTTTACGTTTCAATAGGTGTAAACCCTGATAAAACTCCTATTTTTAGTCTTGAATTAAGGCTTAAAATGTTAAAGTTGGTTTGTCAAAAATACTCCAATGTAAAAGTTGTTTATAACGACGGTTTACTTGTTGACCTTATGAAAAAAGAAAATATTTTATATAACGTTAGGGGCGTTAGAAACGATACCGACTACGCCTACGAAAACGATATGCACTTTCTTAACGAAACGCTTTATCCAGGCATGATAACGTTGTTTATACCTTGCGAAAAAGAGTACGTTAACGTAAGTTCAACCGCGGTTAGAAACGCCGTTCAAAAGGGCGAAGATTTAGATAAATATTTGTCTAGCCCAGTAATTGAAGTTATAAAGGAAGAAATTTTAAAGCAATAAAGCATATAAAAAAAGAAATTACAGCGTGAAGAATTTTGCCAAAGATAAAAGTTAGCGGTTTAACTGCCGCCCTTTGTAGATAAACAAGCGATTGCATTAAAACTGAAATTCCACCAAAGGAAATAATTGCCGTCGCAAGCGACGGGTTTAAAATACCGCTCTTTAGGGTTGATAACCCTTTTATACCAGTAGTCGTTTCAATAACTCCTATTGAAATAAATTTTGCCGTCATGGCATCGCTTTTAAATGGAGTGAGAATTATATTAAATAGTTTTTCTAGTGGATAAATTATTTTAAAGTCGTTTAAAATTTGAGCAAACACGTAAAAAATACTAACAAACCCACCCACTATTAAAACAGAAATAACGGCGTTGTAAATTGAGTCGTATAAAAAAGTAGGGCTAACGCTAGTTTTTGTAAAATGGTTATAATTTTTAGGCGCTTCGCCGTAATTTTTAAAAATTATCGCAACTATAATTGCCGATAGTATATGGCTTAAATACATTATAAAGCCGTATATTTTATTGTTAAACATACCAATTCCTACAGCACCTATAATAAACAGCGGGCCTGAAGTAGACGCTAAAAGTCCTATTTTAGTGCTTTCGCCTTTAGATATTAAACCGCTTTTATATAAGTCGTAAACAATTCTACTGCCGATAGGATAGCCCGATATTATGCTCATAAGGTAGGCGTATAAAGATAGTCCGCCACAGTTTAGTAAAGGTAAAGTTAGTTTGCTAGAACGTGTAGACACGCTATTTAATACCCCTGTTAGAGTGAGTAGTTGAGTTAGAAAGAAAAAGGGTAGTAGCGACGGCATTACGGTAGTTGTATAGAGTATTAAGCCGTCAAAACAACTTTTTATATATTTATCTGGAAAGATAACTAGTGTAAACATAAAAAATAAAACGACTAGTAAAAATATCGTTTTTTTATAGTTAAAATTTCTTTTTTTAAAGTTTAAAAATATCATAGTAAAATATAGTATTAAAAAGGTTAAAATATGTACACTTTATTTGACACCATTGAAAATAACGTTAAGTCAAGCGCTCCGCTTGCCGACAGAATGCGTCCTGAAAGTTTAAGGGGTTTTTTAGGTCAAGCCGAAATTGCAGGCGAAGGCAGTTTGCTTCGTAGGGCAATTACTTTAGATAGGCTTGGCAGTTGTATTTTTTACGGTCCACCGGGAACGGGTAAGACTACTCTTGCTAGAATTATTGCAAACTCTACTAGCGCAAATTTCGTACAGTTAAACGCCGTGACTAGCGGAGTTGCCGACGTTAAAAAGGCGGTAGAAGAAGCCTCTTTTAACTTAAAAACTAAAAATAAAAAGACGTATTTATTGCTTGACGAATGTCATAGGTTTAATAAGTCTCAACAAGACAGTTTGCTACCGTCAATAGAAGACGGCACTATAATATTTATAGGTTCTACAACGGAAAATCCTTACGTTGCAATGACGCCTGCTATCGTGTCTAGGTGTAGAATTTTTGAGTTTAAAAAATTAAGCGACGATACCGTTGAAAAGGCTTTGATAACCGCCCTTAACGACAAAAAGAAAGGTCTTGGCGAAATGAACGCTCAAGTAGAAGATAAGGCTATAAAATATTTAGCGACTACTGCAGGGGGCGATTTAAGAACGGCGTATAATGGATTAGAACTAGCCGTAATGACAACCCCAGTTGGCGAAGACGGTCTTTTAAGGGTGACATTAAAAGATGCCGAACAGTCTATGCAAAGAAAGGCTTTATCTATTGACGAAAACGAGTATTACCATATACTAAGTGCATTTTGTAAAAGTTTAAGGGGTAGTGATAGTAATGCCGCTCTATATTATAGCCAAAGGCTCATAAATGCAGGGTACGACCCTATGCTAATCGCAAGAAGATTAGTCGTTCACTCCGCAGAAGACGTCGGCATGGCAGACCCTAACGCTTTAGTTATAGCGACTAGTGCTTTAACCGCTATGCAAAACATAGGTTATCCAGAAGGGCTTATACCCCTTTCACAAGCCATAATTTACGTTTGTGAAGCGCCTAAGTCAAATAGCGTTGTAAACGCTTTAAGCAAGGCTTCTAAAGACGCTACGGACTTAATTGACAGTTCTGTGCCAGCGCATTTAATAAATCCTGTATATTTAAGTGAAGACGGTAAGAAAAAAAGTGCAGAGTATAAGTATCCGCATAATTACGGTGGCTACGTAGAGCAACAATATATGCCTGACAAATTAAAAGATGCCGTATATTACCTTCCAACTGATAACGGATATGAAAAAACGGTAAAAGAAAATAGAATTAAAAAAGGTATGAAATAATGGAAAACTTAAAAATCTATCAAGCACTTAAAGATTGCGTTTCCATTATAAATAAAGCCTTAAACGGAACGGAATATCCTAAAGTTGACAATTACAGTTTAGCATACGCCGTTTCAAAAAATCACGGAGTACAATCTTTATTTAGTTTGGGTATTAAAGAGGATAAGTTTATTAGCGAAGAACTAAAAATGTTAGTTGATAAAACCTATAACTTAGAGACTTTGCAATTATCCACTCAAGAATATTACGCTGAAAAAATCTTTTCTTTATTAAAAGAAAAGGGTATTAAATTTATGCCTTTAAAGGGGTACTTGTTAAGGAATTTATACCCTAAAAAAGAAATGAGAAATTCTTGCGATATTGACTTTTATTTTGACGTTAAATTTAAAAAAGAAGTTGATAAAATTATAAAAGATTTAGGCTTTACGTTTAGTCATAAAGGTCAATCGCACGACGTGTGGAAATTAAATACTATAACTATTGAGCCACACTTTAAACTCTTAGGTAAAGAAGATTATAGATTTAGCGACTTTATAGAAACGTCTTTTGAAAAATTAAATGTTGTAGACGGTACAGAGTATTCGTTTACAAATGAAGATTACTATTTGTATATGGTTTATCACGCATATAAACATATGCTTGACAGCGCACTTTCTATAAGAACGATTGTTGATTTTTACGTGTTTAATAAGTTTGTTAATTACGATAATAATTACGTTGACGACTGTTTAGAAAAACTAAACTTAAAGACGTTTGAATATCAAATAAAAAAACTTTTAAAAGTTTGGTTTGATAATGAAGTTGAAGATAGCGAATCTTACGCTTTAAATACCTTTATTGCTAAAAACTCATTATTTGGCGAAATGAGTAATTTAGTAGTTTTTAAAAACGACTTGACAAGTAAAGATAAGGGGTTAAAGAAAAAGGTTTTCTTAAAAAAAGTATTTCCGTCTAGTAAAGAGTTAAAGGGCAAATACGGTTGGTATAAAACTCCTATTTTATATCCTATAGCGTGGCTAGTTAGGTTGTTTACCCTTATTATTAAAAGACCTAAAGACATAAAAAATCACTACAACACTATAAAAAACGTAGACGCAAATAGGGTTGCAGAGATTGAAAACGTACGAAAAATTTTAAATATTTGACAAAATTAGTCAAAATTTAGTTAAATACTTGATAACGAATAAAATATAGTATATACTTAAAATAACTTACTTTTAGGTTAAACGGAGGATTTAATGGAAGAAGTTAAAGAAAGTGGCAAGTTATTGTCGCTAAACGAAATAATGATTTTAATAAGAACTAAAATTGTTTGGATAATGCTCATAGTGATTTTTTGCTTAGGTTGTGGCGTTGCATACGTTGCACTTGTGCAAAAAACTACTTATACTGCAGTCACAGGCGTTTGCGTTCAAGCCCAATATTACGTTGAGAAAAAAGACGAGTTTGGGAACACAATGGAAGACGAGTACGGCAACATTATCAAAGAAAAAGCAAACGTTGCCGAGCATACTCTTTACCAATATTCCGCACTTATTGCTCCTGAATATGAAAAGGTGTTAAAAAGTAACGAAATTGCAAAAATTATCGCTAAAGAAAAAATAAATATCAACGTTGGTGCAATAGGCTTTTCGTATACCGAAGATTCTGCGTTCTTTACTATAACTTACACATACTCACAACACGGTGGCGACGCTAGCGAAATTAAAGCGAATATGGCAAGCGCACTCAACGAATATATTAAAATTAGCATTGATGCTATAAACGACCCTGAAGGCAAATTCCCTGAATATTTAAAAGATAAGTTGCTAGTTTACTCTATTGCCGAAACTAGTGGCATTTCAGCAAGCAAAGGTACTTTAAAGATTATTATTTTAGCGTTTATGGCGGGTATTTTACTCTCTGCAATATTTATAATAATGCTCTTTTTAGTAAACGATACAGTCACTAGTAAAGAAGATATTGAAAGGCTCACTAACGTTGCCAACCTTGCTTTGATTGATATTTCTGCCAACCAAACGATTACAAACGAAGAATATACTGCTAAGAAGGGGGTAAACTTAGATGTTTAAATTAAAACGTAAAAAGAACTCTTCTATTGATACTGAAATCCCTAAAATTATAATTGGTAGGGGCGTTAGCGGTAGCAATAACTATTACAGGCTTAAAGATAATATTATCTACTATTCTGACAATGGTAGAAATAAAGTGTTTAACGTAGAAAGTTCAGTTGCCGGCGAAGGCAAGTCAACCGTACTTATCAATTTAGCGGCTGCATTAGCAAGAAGTGGTAAAAAGGTGTTGGCGATAGATATTGACTTACGCCGTCCAAAATTACACCGTGCATTTGGTTTATTAAACGTAGACGGTATTTCTGAATATATGATTGACGAATGCGGTTTAGATAAACTTGTTAAAAAGACGGAATACGGCGTTGACGTTATAAATCGTGGTAAAAAAGCACAAAACTCTGCACTTATCTTTACGTCTGACAAATTTAAAAACTTAATTGAGACTTTAAAACAACAATACGACATTATTTTACTTGACTGTCCACCTGTACTTTTAGTGTCAGACTATATACACATTTCTAAATTCTCTGATGCTACGATATTCGTTGTATCGGCTGGGGTGACTCGTCGTTCTCAATTAACTGACGCAATAGAGTTATTAAGGCGCAACAACGTTAATATTTTAGGTACTGTTTTAACTTATACCCACTCTAAAAAATTAGGGGCAAAATATAGTGGCTATTACTACGGTGGTAAATACTATCGTTATATGAAAAATAATTATAGTGAAGAAAACGTACAATGATAGATATACACTCGCACATTTTACACTCGGTTGACGACGGTTCTTCTTCTATTGAAAAGTCTATTGACCTTATTAAAGAGCAAATTAAAAACGGCGTTAGTAAAATATTTTTAACCCCGCACTATGATAATGGTAACGGAGTTAATACTTTAGACGTTATTACTAAAAAGTACGACCAATTACTTAAAAAGGTAAAAGAAGAAAATTTAGAGGTTTCGTTTTACCTAGGGCAAGAATATTATATTGATAACGAATTTTATAACATGGTTGCTAAAACCCCTTTAGTCACCCTTAACAATACTAAATACGTATTAGTTGAATTTGCTTATTTTGACGATACCGATATATTAGAACATATTTTTAAAATTGTTTCGCTTGGGTATATTCCTATAATTGCACATATAGAAAGGTACTCTTATCTTGATTGGAATATGCTTATTGAATTTAAAATGGCAGGGGCGCTTATGCAAGTAAATGCTTCTTGCATAGTTGGTGAGTATGGCAAAAAAATGCAAAAACTAGCCCTTTTAGGCATTAAAGACGGGCTTATTAGTTTTGTCGCTAGCGATATTCACGATACGCGTAAAAACTATATGCGCAAGGCCTATGAACTTGTTAAGAAAAAACTAGGCGAAAAACACGCTTTAAAAGTTTTTTATACCAATGCGGAAAATTTAATCTAAAACTTATTTAAAAGACCAAAATTTGGTCTTTTATTTTTATTTAAAACGCACATACTTTTTAGTATGAAAAAAGTTTTAGGCTTGGCCCTTGGTAGCGGTGGGGCAAAGGGTATTGTTCATATAGGTGCTTTGCAAGCCCTTGAAGAAGAAAATATAAAGTTTAAAGTAGTGACGGGGAGTAGTATAGGCAGTATTATTGCGGGTATGTACGCCTTAGGTTATTCTTCAAGAGAAATGATTGGTCTAATAAACGAAATGGGGCTTAATAAGTTAAAGTTTATTTTAGGCGTAAAATTTAAAAACCAACCTTTACAAGACGTTTTAAAAAATCTATTAGGCGAAGTGACTTTTAATGATTTACTAGTGCCGTATTCTGCCGTTGCGACAAATTTAGATACGGGTAAAGAAGAAATTATAAACAAGGGCGATTTGTGTTTGGCAATGGCAGCGTCTTCGGCAATTCCACCCGCGTTTAACCCTGTAATTATAGATGGTAAAAGGCTTGTAGACGGAGCGTTTTTAAACTCTATACCTGCAGACGTATGCAAAAATATGGGTGCAAACTACGTTTTGGGTATTGATTTAAGCGCGGATAGACCTATGAACTTTTCGGCTCTAAAAGTTCTTAAAGGGTTAAAGGTAAATCATAGCGTTAAAAAGTGTAGTAGAAGTTATAATGGGTACAAGTACGCCGATATTATTATCGCTCCAGACTTAACTAAATTTCATTTAGCAAGCGTTTCTAAAAGCGACGTTTTGTTTGATATAGGCTATACTTTAGTCAAAAATAACATATCTAAAATTAAAGAAAAATTAAACGTATAATTTTCATAGTAATAAAAGGTCTTGCATATAATAAATTATGCTAAGATTATCTAGGCTTATAGTAGGCGTATTGTGTATAATCGTGCTTATTATAAGCCCTTTTATTTCCAAAAATTACAATGCTACGTTAGGTCAAGAAAAAAACTATCAAACAGTTTTAACTGTTTGGCAAATAGATTCGTTTAGCGGTGGTACTGGCAATAGGGCATCTTTTTTACGTGACGTTGCAACTCAATATTCAAAGAAAAACACGGGCGTTTTAATGCTGGTTAGCAAGCATACTGTTCAAAGTTTAACTACGTCAATTACAAAAGGCGAGTATCCAGATATAATTTCAATAGGCCCATCGGGAATAGACTTTTCTTCCTTGCAACGACAAATGGCAAGAGTTGACGTTGAGGGTGACGGGGTTATAAACAAAAAAAGATATTTTACTAGTTGGGTTAAAGGCGGATACTTTTTAATTAGTAGACAAAACGTGAAAGCCGATAAAACTTTTATCGTTGAAGGGGAATATAATTCGGGGGTAATTGCTTTTTTACTTAGCGATAAAAAGGTAGTAAACCCCATTATAGTAAACGCCGAAGACGGTCTAAACGGTTTTATTTTTGACGGTAAAAGTTCGCTTATTGCAACTCAAAGAGAAATTGTAAGGCTAAGAAATAAAGGTGTAGAATTTACTGCGCAGGCACTAGAAGGATATTCCGACTTATATGAGTACGCTCTAATTACTTCGCAAGACCATATAAATTATCTTTACGCTAAAGATTTTTGCGAGTATTTAGTAAGTAGTGAAGTGCAGTCTAAATTAACTGAGTTATTACTCTTTCCAACAAATTACACCAATTTATATGCGGCTGACGACGTTTATTCTAGTTTAGAAAACGCAAAAATCAAATATACTATATCGCCTTTTAGTAAACAAGAAGACATAAATAAAATAAAAGAAGTTGCAAAAGACGTGTTATTAGATAAAGAAAACTTAGATAGTTTAATAAAACTACTCAAACACTTGTAAAAATGTAATAAATGTTGTAAAATTAAGGAGATGGTAAATGGTAGATGGCAAAAACTATTTAGCACTTTTAGATGAGTTAAAGGATTTTGATTTTAAACTAGATTATTCTTTAAAGAGTTTGAACAGGTACGGAACGGGTGGAAATGCTAAAATAGTGGTTTTTCCTAAAGACGTTAAAGAGTTGGCTTTTGTTCTTAAAAAAGTAAAAGGCTATTACCCTTATTACGTTATAGGCGGGGGAACTAATTTGCTAATATCCGATAGCGGTTTTGACGGCGTTATCATATCTACCTTAAAGGTTAACAGTAAGACCTTTAAAAGCAATTTATTGCTAGTAGATTCAGGCGAAAGGCTATCAAACGTAATAGAAGATATGAGATATAATTGCTTTGGCGGGTTAGAGTTTGCAATAGGTATTCCCGCAACGGTTGGCGGAGCGGTTGCTATGAACGCAGGTTGCTATGGTAAAACTATTTCAGAAGTTGTTAAATACGTCGTTTCAGATAGTGGGGTGTATCCTTGTAGCGAGTGCGGGTTTGGGTATAGAACGAGCAGATTTTTAAACGGCGACACTATACTTAGCGTTTGTTTTTCTTTAGAGCCGACTGAAGAAGACGTCATTGAAGAAAGAATTAAAAACTATAAGGCTATACGAAAAAATCCTAAAGGAAAAAACTGTGGCTCAGTTTTTAAAAACGAAGGTTATTTTGCCGGCAAAATAATTGACGAAGTTGGGCTTAAAGGTTATAGTATAGGCGGGGCTAAGGTCTCAAACGAACACGCTAATTTTATAATAGCAGATAGTGACTGTACTTCTCAAAATATATACGATTTAATAAAAACTATAAAAGATAAGGTATACCATAAAAAGGGGATAACTTTAGTAGAAGAATTGGTGTATCTTGGAGATTTTAAATGATATTGACGACAGATTATCATACTCATACGGTATTTAGCCACGGTAAAGGCAGTATTTTAGACAATGTTAAAGTCGCAAAAGAAAAAGGGCTTAAAGAGATTGCTATTACCGACCACGGTTATGCTCATCACGCTTTTGGCATTAAGCAAAAGAAAATACCTTTAATGAAAACTCTTTGTAAAGAAGCCGAAAAGGAAACGGGTGTTAAAGTTCATTTAGGCGTTGAGAGTAATATTTTAGGTTTAAGTGGCAAAACTGATATGAAAATAGAAGACTACGAATATATGGATATCTACTTAGCAGGTATTCATAAATTCGTATTGTATGATAAAATGAAAGAGTGGCTTAAGTTATATGGTGCAAATCTTGTCGCACGTAAAATCAGTCGTAAACCACCTAAAGAACTTATAAAAAGGGATACTCAAATTTATATAAACGCGATAAAAAATAATCCTATTGATATCTTAGCGCACCCTTGCTACTGCTTTTTTGCAGACGCTGTTGAAGTTGCTAAGTGTTGTAGAGATTACGGCACCTTATTTGAAATTGATGCAAGAAAAGAGCATTTATGCGATGAAGACTGGTTAAAAGTTGCCGAAACTGGCGTAGAGTTCGTTATTGATAGCGATGCTCATAGACCTTGTGACGTTGGTAAATTGACCGTTGCTTTAGAAATGATTGAAAGGACGGGCTTTCCAAAAGATAAAATTGTAAATATTGATGGTAGAATTCCTAGCAAGTTAAGGTTTAGCGAATTTAAAAAGCATTTGTAGGAGAGATATATGACTTTTTCTGAAAAGGTTAAAAGTGAAATACTAAGTAAAGAAAAGGGACAACCTTGTTGTCTTATAGCGTCTTTATCTGCTTTTATTCGTGGGTCGGGAACTATTGCTACTAAAGATAATAAAATAGGTTTTGAAATAACTACTGAAAATTATCAAGCAATAAACTACTATAAAGATATTTTGCAAAAAGTTTACGGTGTAGACGGGGCTTTAGAAAAATTAAGCGGTGGCAAGAAATATCGCTATACTTTAGTTGACGAAACAAGTTTAAATATTTTAATAGATTTAGGTATATTAAAAGTAGACGACGGTGGTATTGCTATCAATTTAAGCATAGATAAATATCTTACTGAAAACGACTGTTGTAAGCAGGCTTATATTCAAGGTGCTTTTATAGGCAGCGGGTCTATAACCGTTCCTAGTTTAGAAAGCAAAAGTTCTACTAGTTATCATTTAGAATTTGTATTTTCTAAATACCAAACAGCCTTTGACTTTACTGGCATTTTAAGTGAAAAAGGTTTTTTACCAAAACTTACCGAACGTAAGCAAAGCCATATAGTTTATTTTAAAAACGGAGACGAGATTAGCGAGATTTTGTTTTATTTAGGCGCTACTAAATGTTGTTTTGAAGTTAAAGAACTAGTAATAGAAAAAGATATAAGAAACGAAACTAATCGCAGGGTTAATTGCGAAATGGCTAACATTGACAAGCAAATTACCGCTTCAAATACTCAAATTAACAACATAAACATAATACTTCAAACGATAGGTGTTGACAAACTGTCCCCACAAATTAAAGAAGTTGTAAGTTTAAGGCTTGAAAACCCTGAAAGTTCGTTAGAAGAACTATCAAGGATTTCAGGGCTTAGTAAAAGTTGTTTAAACCATAGGTTTAGAAAAATTAGCGAGATGGCTCAAAATTTATAAAATTATGAAACTCACAAAAGGTGCAAACTTAATAATAGATAAACTAACGCAGGGCGGATATAAAGCCTATGCGGTAGGCGGTGCTGTTAGAGATAGTGTTATGGCGGCGCCTTTTAGTGACGTTGACGTGACAACAAGTGCTACCCCAACCCAAATGCTTGAAGTCTTTAAAGATTTAAAAGTATATCCAACGGGTTTAAAGCACGGAACTATAACCGTAGTTGTAGACGGCGAAAGTATAGAAGTGACCACCTTTAGAACGGAAAAGGGTTATAGCGATAATAGAAGACCAGACGAAGTCACCTTTGTAAGCGACCTGAAAGAAGATTTAAAGCGTAGAGATTTTACTATTAACGCAATGGCGTATAACGATAAAGAAGGGCTTATAGACTACTTTGACGGCGTTAAAGACGTTAAAAATAAACAAGTTAGAGCGGTTGGTGACGCCGATACTAGATTTAAAGAAGACGCTCTTAGAATTTTAAGGGCGCTAAGGTTTTCTTCGGTATTAAATTTTGAAATAGAAAAGTCAACTAAAGACGCAATTTTAAAAAATAAAAAACTACTTAAAAACGTTTCAGTAGAAAGGGTATACGTTGAACTTATTAAACTGCTTTTAGGCGACGGAGTAGAAAGGGTTTTACTTGAGTATAGAGAAGTAATATTTGAAATTATTCCTGAACTTAAAGCGTCTAGCGGTTTTGACCAAAAAAACTCTTATCACTGCTACGACGTTTATACCCATATAGTAAAAAGTATTGCAAAGTCTAAAAAAGACAAAATTGTAAGGTTAAGTTTACTTTTACACGATATAGGAAAGCCTTTGTGTTTTACTATTGACGATAAAGGGATAGGGCATTTTTACGGGCACCAACTAAAAAGCGCTGAAATGGCGAATAGTATTTTAAAAAGGCTTAAAGTTGATAATTATACCTTAAATACCGTAACTAAAATTATTGAACTTCACGACACGAAAACCAATATATCAAGGTATGAAATTAAAAACTTTTTAAGGCTTTACGGCATTGACTTTTTAGAACTTTTAACTAGCGTTAGGCTTGGCGATACTTACGCTCATAGTAAAGACTGTATAGAAAATAGAAAAAATTCTATTATAAATATGATTGAAGTTGCAAAAGATATAATAAAAAATAACGAGTGTTATTTACTTAAAGACCTTAAAATCAACGGCAACGACGTTAAGGGGTTAGGGTTCAACGGCGAAGATATTAAGAAGGTTTTAAATAATATATTATTTAAAGTAATGAAAGGCGAACTTAAAAACGAAAGGCAAATTCTTTTAAAGGCAATAAAAAATGACTGATGAATTATTAAGTAAAATTAAACTTTTACCTACGCTCCCAGGTGTTTACGTTATGCAAGATAGCGATAATAACGTCATTTACGTAGGCAAGGCTAAAAACTTAAAAAATAGGGTTTCAAGTTATTTTAGAAACGGGTTTAAAACGGAAAAAGTTGCGGTTATGGTTATGAACGTAACTGACTTTTACTATATTTTAACTCCTACTGAAAAAGATGCTTTAACGCTAGAGAATAACTTAATAAAAAAGTACAAGCCTAAGTATAACATCTTGCTAAAAGACGATAAATCGTACCCGTATATAAAGGTAAATTTAAAAGAGAATTTTCCTAGATTTACAATTACTAGAAAAATAAAAAACGACGGTGCAAAATACTTTGGACCGTATATGTTAGGCGTTGGCGTGACTGACGTTTTAGAAATTTTAAAAGAAGCCTATTTAATAAGACCTTGTAATTTAGTTTTAGATGGCAGTAAAACTAAAAAAGAGTGTTTAAACTATCACATATCAAGGTGCATAGCACCTTGTGCTAAAAAATGTTCGTATAGCGAGTATAACGACAACGTAAAAAAAGCAATAGATTTTTTAAATGGTAATACTGAAGAAGCAAAGTTGTTGTTAACTCAAAAAATGAACGTAGCCGTAGAGAACGAAGAATATGAAAGGGCTATTGTTTTAAGGGATAAAATAAATATGCTTGCCAAGTTGAAGGACAAGCAAATTACTCATATAAGCAGGTTTTTAACTGCCGACGTTATCGCTACTAAAAGTGATGGTATTTTCTCGTCAATAACTATAATGTTCGTAAGGGGTGGCAGGGTGTCTGGTATTAAAAACTTTGCCAACCAAACACTTAGCGAACTTGATAGCGATAGGGTGTTAGAGTTTATATCGCGCTACTATTTAGACGGAAAGGAAATCCCCGACGAAATTATTATTCCTTTTGAGATAGAAAATAAAGAGTTTTTGGAAAATTATCTAAGCGAATTAAGGGGTAAAAAAATAGAAATTTTAGCACCTAAAAAAGCCGTTAGAGGTCAACTTCTAAAAATGGCAACCGATAATGCCGAAGACTATCTTTCTAGGCAAATAAATAAAGTAAAACATAAAGACGATATGACTATTATCGCCTGTCAGCGCCTACAAAAAATATTAAATTTAAAAAGGTATCCAAGGCGTATTGAATGCTACGATATTTCTCATATTAGCGGTGTAGATAAGGTAGGCTCAATGACGGTGTTTATTGACGGAGAGCCGTCTAAAAACGATTATAGAAGATTTAAAATTAAAACGGTTGAAGGAAACAACGACTTTGACTGTTTAAAAGAAGTTTTAACTAGAAGACTTTTAAGACTGGATAGTGACGATAAGTGGTCTAAGCCCGACCTTATTTTAATAGACGGGGGTAAAGGTCAATTAACCGCCGTAAAAGACGCAATACAAAGTTTAGCACCGAATCTTGATTTTATATCTCTTGCCGAACGAAACGAAGAGATTTACACTGTAAATTCTAAAGACCCAATAGTACTAGATAAAAGCGACTATTGCTTAAAAGTTTTACAGCGCATACGTGACGAAGCACATAGGTTTGCCATAACTTTTAATAGGCAATTAAGGGGCAAAAGGACGCTAAGGTCGGTTTTACTAGAAATTGACGGTATAGGTCCGCAAAAGAGAAATGCTCTTTTAGATAAGTTTAAAGATATTCCGTCAATTAAAAACGCAAGTATAGAAGAACTTACTAAAGTTGACGGCATAGGCTTTAGCCAAGCGCAAAAGATAAAAGAGTATTTTTTAAATAGCGACGAAGTCTAGTTAGCGGTAAGGAAAAAGGCGAAATTGCCTGTAAATATAGATATAAAAACGTAGACGTTTAAGACTATTAGCATTGGCACCAATATCATAAAAAGCATGTTTTGAAGTCTATATTTATAAATAAACATTGAAACGTATATACCGATAGCACCGCCTATTAAGCCAGATAAAAACAGTTTAGCGTCTTTAACGCTAGTTTCATTACTTTCTTCCAGTTGTTTTTTTTGAAAATAAATTAAAAGATAAGAATATACGTTTAAAGAAACTATATAAGTAATAATTATTACGCGAAATAAACCGTTCATACTTTTAGTATGTTCCATTTTAAAAATAAAATTATGTTTTTACCTATTTCTAAAAAAGAATACAAACACGACGAGATTGATTTTGTCGTTATATCTTCAGATGCTTACGTAGACCACTCAACGTACGGTCACGCCGTTATTGCAAGGCTTATTGAAAGCGAGGGCTTTAGCGTAGGTATTATTCCGCAACCCATAAAAGACGAAGATTATTTTTCATTACCTAAGCCAAAGTTCGCCTATATGGTATCTGGTGGAGTAGTTGATAGTATGGTCAATAACTATACGGTTGCTAAAAGGAAAAGAGAAGAAGACGTGTACTCTCCAAAGTCCAAGCAGGGCAAAAGACCTGATAGGCAAATAACGGTATACACAAAGGCTTTAAAAAGGCTTTTCCCTGACGTTCCTGTCGTAATTGGTGGAATAGAAGCGTCTTTAAGAAGATTTTGCCATTACGATTATTGGAAAGACGGAATAATGCAATCTGTTTTAGCCGATAGTGGCGCAGACCTTTTAATTTACGGTATGGGCGAAAATCCTATTTGGGATATTTTAGCGCTAGTTAAAAAAGGCGTTCCTATTCATAAAATACGTGACGTAAGGGGAACTATGGTTAAAGTTCCCGCTAGTCAAAAAAGCGAGTTGTTGCAAAAAGGCTATAAATTATTGCCATCGTACGACGATATTATTAAAGACAAGAAAAATTACGCCTTGTCTTTTAGGGAAGAAAGCAGGAATACCGACGCTCTTAATGCCGAAGTTTTAATACAAGAACAACAAAACGGCGACTTTGTTGTTCAAAATAAACCGGCATACCCTTTAACTATTGAACAAATGGACAAGGTGTACGCCTTGCCGTTTATGAGAAGTTATCACCCGTCGTATGAAAATGAAGGCGGAATAAAGTCTATTGAAGAAGTTAAATTTTCAGTAGTAAGCCATAGGGGTTGTTTTGGCAGTTGCTCATTTTGCGCCCTTAATTATCACCAAGGTAGAAGAATACAAAAGCGTAGTGACGACTCTATAATTGAAGAAATAAAGTCTTTGACTTTAGACAAAGATTTTAAAGGTTATATTCACGACTTGTCAGGCCCGTCGGCTAACTTTAGAGAGCCTGCTTGTGACAAACAATGCAAAAGCGGTGTTTGTAAAGATAGGTACTGCATAGGCAATAAGCCTTGTCCTAACTTAAAAGTAGACCATACTAATTTTTTAAACTTATTAAGAAAGGTAAGAAAAATTGAGGGCGTTAAAAAAGTATTTATACGAAGCGGTATTCGTTACGACTACGTGGTATATGATAAAGATAGCCCAATTTTAACTGAGTTATGTAAGCACCATATAAGCGGTCAGTTGAAGGTTGCGCCAGAACATATCTCTGACGACGTTTTAAAGATAATGAACAAACCGTCGTTTAAGGTGTATAAAGAGTTTAGCGACAAGTACGCTGAAATCAATAAAAAAGAAGGCAAAAAGCAGTTTTTAGTTCCTTACCTTATATCTTCGCACCCAGGTTGTACGTTAAAAGATGCGGTTAAGTTAACGGAATATTTAAAAAGTATTGGTTATATGCCAGAGCAGGTTCAAGACTTTTATCCAACTCCGTCAACAAGGGCGACTTGTATATATTATACGGGTATTGACCCTGACACGTTAAAAGAAGTTTTTGTTCCTAAAACTCCACTTGAAAAGAAAATGCAAAGGGCACTACTTCAGTATAGATTGCCTAAGAATAGAGAACTTGTAAAACAAGCCTACATATTAGCAAATTTAGGAAAAAATACTAAAAGCCATACAAACGACGTATCTAGTAGTAAAAAAACAACAAAAAATAGCGATAATTTTTTAAAAAACGGCGTGTATAGGCGTGGTTTATCTAATAAAAATCGTAAATAATTATAAATTTTACAATTTATTGTTTGCAAAAATTTTAAAATGTGTTAAACAAGTCGGAG
>JAZRNF010000043.1:0-19962 GCA_045648085.1 Christensenellaceae bacterium
ACTGCAGTTTGGGAAGCAATTGAAGGCTATTATAATAGAGAAGTATACTTCTACGACGGCAATACTGAACTTGAAACTTACAGGCGTGAAGTAGTAGTTGGCGACGTTGTTCGTGCAGACAGTTTACCTAACCCAGTAAAAGCAGGTTATGAATTTAAAGGTTGGTATGTAGACAGTGCTTTAAATACACCTGTAACTGAAAACATTACAGTTTCTGAAGACGTAACTCTTTACGCTAAATTTACTGCTAACGTTTATACCATTACTATTGAAGTAAATGGTGGCGTGGCTATTGACCCTATTAGCGCAACTTACGGCGCTATATATAATCTTCCAACACCAGAAAAAGAAGGTTATGACTTTACAGGTTTCACTTACCAAGGTGCACCATTTGTTAAAGGCGACAAGTACGATAAAACTACAGATATTACCTTAGTTGCAACTTGGGCTATTAAGACGTTTGAAGTTAAGTTTATTAACGTAGACGGTAACGCTCAAATTGGCAATACTTTAACTATTGAATACAACCAAAAAGTTAACGGTTTACCTACAATTTCAACCGTTGGTAGCGAAATTTTAAACGGTAAAGCGTATACGAACGTAGAATTAACTAATGAGTTTGACTTTAACACTCAAATTCAAGCAAACACAACTCTTTATATTAAAATAATTAAGTCAGTTTACACAATAACAGTTGATACTGACGGTGGCTCTACTGTTGAAAACGTAAATATATCTTATAACGAAATGTACACGCTTGCAACTCCAACTAAAAACGGATTTAAGTTTGTAAGATATATCGTTGACGGTACTGAAACTACTTTTGCAGTAAACGGCACTTACGAATTTACTGAAAACGTTACTATCGTTGCAGTTTGGGAAGAACTTATCGTAGAAAAAGGCGAAAGCGACCTTGCTGACGACTACAACTTATTCTCAGTTGACAATAAATACTTTAAAGAGAAAAAGGTTTATAACTCTGATTCAGAGTATAAATACGTATTCTTAAAAGGTTCAACAATTACTTTTGCCGATATGACTATATCTTCTGTAGACGCAGGCTCTCTTGCAACTATTGAAAACGGCAACACTGTTAAAATTGGCAATACTTTAGGTACTTTCACTATTACTATTACTAAGACTGTAGATAATACTTTAGTAACTTATTCTAGAACTGCAGAAGTTGTTGAAAACGTGGCGTTCTTCGACGTAGGCTCTCAATATTTAGGTAGAAACCCAATAGACTTTAAAGATTATGCACATCTTACTGATGAGCAAGAAATAAAAGCTGCAAAAGCAGAACTTTTGGCAAAAACTATAGACGCAGGTATTTCTAACTTTATTCCTGAAGTAACAGTTAAGAACCCTAGCGACGTTGACCTTAACTTTGAACAAAGTAATTTAACGGTTGTTATTAAACAAAAAGGTGGCGACGTTATAGAAAATGCTTACGAATACAACGCTTCGTTTACAGGCTTTAATTTCGATAACGGCTTATTAAACGGCGAATACGACCTTATCTTTAGACCTAAATACGTTTTAGAAGATAAAACGGTTACTTTCACAGTTAGATTCAATAACGGCGTTAACGTATACACTAACAAAGAACTTAAAGAAAACTTTAAAAACTTAGCCGTTCAAGAAATTAACGTTTTAAGAAATATCGTGGCTGAACTTGACGATAATCAATATATCGATGGCATTAAGAATAAAGGTCCTTATCCTGAAGAAACGTTAGTTATTGAAAACAATATGGTTAATTTCGAAAAGTCTACTATTGGTAACGTATACTACCGTTATTTAATTAATAAAAATAACGATAACTTAAAGGTGCACGGTAACTCGTTCAAGATTGACGCTTCTAAGCTTCCACGTGTTGACGGAATTCAACACGATGAATGGGTAACGTTTGGAGACACTACTCCTGCATTAGGAAGGGTTGTTAATCACCACGCAATGATATTCTCTTATTTCTCAACAGATGAATTTGAAGAGCCACGTAACGGCAACAACAAGTTTGAGATTGACAACTTATCAATCTACGGTAACAATACCGGCGATGCAGGCGAAGTTGAATCGTATAATAGCGGTAACAACAGTTACTATACTATGAGTGCTTCTTATAATGCTGTAAGAGTTCGTGGCGGTAACTTAAATTGTGATAACGTATCGGTAAGAAACGCACTTATTAGTATATTCGTAACAGGTCGCCCTGAATTTAATTCTGCGACAGGATTATATGACACCTATGCAGCTACTGCAAACCTTAACAACGTTTATTTAAACAATTCTTGGGCTAACAGTGTTTGTACGTTCAATATGGTTGATGTTACGTTAACTAATTCTTATATAGGACACAGTGGCGGTGCCGCAGTTCACTTTGACGTTTATCCAAATGCAGACGCTGAAGGTAAATTTATCGGCATGAAGTCAAACCTTACAATGGATAAAAACACTGCTATCGAAAACTGGGTAATTGGTACAGAAAGCTGGTTCGTTGCATATAATATGGCAACATCGGCAGCGGGAATTAAAACGGAAGTAGATAGTGGATTATCTAATTTAGATGCGGGATTGCAATTCAAAGAATTACCAAAAGTAAGGTGTACTAAACAATCAAGTTTAGGTCAAGTATTTAACTTTGCAATCTTCTATCAACAAAAAGGCGATGCTGATGAATGGACTGAAACTGATACTAAAAATTGGTTTGGTATAACAACCAATTTCAAAACACCTTCTGAGCCTGCAGGCAATGCAAGTTTTGGCGTTCCAGATAGTTTATACGGTATGGGCGGTATAGTTGAAATTGAAGAAGGTAGCACTAAGTTTATAGGATTTACTAAAACTGTGTTGGGCATTAACCTTGGAGCATATCTTCCACTTGTAGAAGGTTAATAAACTAAATTTTACCTTTAAAACTTAAAAAAGTAGCGTGGCGAATTTTCGCCACGCTATTATACTTTATAAAATAGATGTTTATTTTTAAATACGCTATTGACAAACAAAGTTAAATAATATACTATATACTTGCTTAGTTTAAAATTTATAAAATTTTAGGAGTTAAATTATGAACACGCTTGAATTTGCTAAATACGAACTTGACAAATACTCATTACAAATGGGTATAAAAGTTAATTTTGATTTTATAGTTGACTATACTTTATTTGATACTACAAAATTCTTTATGTTTGACCCTATGTTTGACGACGCTTTTTCCATTGAATTTAACGGTGAAAGTGGGGTGATTAAGGCTACAAACGAAAGGTCAATACTCTTTGGCGTATACCACTTTTTAAAATGTCAAGGCTGTCAATTTTTGCATCCTGAAGACGGTGGCGAGTATATTCCTTACACTCAAAAAACCGTTCCCGTTAGCGAAACTTGGTATGCAAATTTACGTCACCGCGGCACTACTGACTCTAATTGTGGCGGTGTTTCTAAAGCCCCTGAAATTTATTTAAAATACATAGACTTTTTGCCTAAAATTATGGCAAACTCTTATATGACTGAACTTACCGATTATTTTAGCCATTTACAAGGCATTTTAAAATATTCTGGCAACCCTTTTAGGGAAGCGGACGAGTATGAAAGAGAGTCTTTTGATAAGTACGAAAAAATCTTGACGGAAGAAATTAAAAAGCGTTCGCTTATTCGTCACGGCGCAGGTCACGGCTGGACTATTGAAGTTTTAGGTATGGACGAACTTCACCGTGGTCAAACCGACGCTCCTTGCCGTCACCCTGAAATGATTGCGCTTATAAACGGCGAGCGCAAGTATTACGATAAACGCCCAATGTTTACAAATCTATGCTATTCACAAAAAAGCGTTAGACAAGCGTTTGCTGATGCCGTTTACAATTATATTTTAAAACATCCAGAAATTGACCTTTTACACGTTTGGCTTGCAGACTTTTTCTCTAACTTTTGCGAGTGTGAAGAGTGTATGAAAAAAACGCCAACAGATTGGTATGTAATGCTCCTTAACGATATTGACGAACTTTTAACTAGTAAAGGTTGCAAGCAGAAAATAGTATTCTTAATTTACTTTGAACTTGCTTATCCACCAATTTACGAAAGGCTTAAAAATAAAGAGCGTTTCGTTATGATGTTCGCTCCTTACGGCCGTAATTTTAGAAAGAGATATAGTGAAGTTATCCCTGCTAAGTACGAGCAACTTGAGCATAATAAATTCTCGTATACTTTAATGAGAGAAGATATTTACCTTTCTCAACTTAAAGATTGGAAAGAATTATTTGACGGCGATAGTTTCGTGTTTGACTATAACTTATACGAGCCACCAATTTATCTAGACCTTTCTAGCGTAGAGCATACAAAACTTATCTATGATGATAGTTTGTTTATTAAAAAGTTAGGGCTCAACGGTAAAATTGAGTGCAACTCTATAAGCGTTATGACGCCTACTGCAATAACCTACCACGCTAACTTTATGCCATTATTCTATGGCGATATTGGGTTTGACAAGATTGTTGACGACTACGCTAAAGGTGCTTACGAAGGCAAAGAGTATGTTAAACAAGCACTTTACGACCTTGCTAAACTTATCCCACACGAATATATGAACAACTGGTCGCTATTTATAAGAAGAAATATGACTTCTAGCGAAAAAGAAGGCACGATTAAGGCAGTAGAACTTGTTAAAAATCTTAAAAAAGAACTTGTTAACAATATATCAAAAGAGCGTTCTAAACGTTTAAACGCCTACTATCTTAACGAATATTTAGATATTGCAAAACTCATTTTAGAAAGTATGCTAGAAAAAGATACCGTAGTTATAGACAATCCTACAAGCGATAAGTTTGATTATAGAATTGACTTTGCAAACGAAACGTTTAAAGAAGAAATTACTGAAGAAGCGCAAAAGATAAAGGACAAAAACTTAGCGAAGTTTAAAAACCTTATTTACTATAAAGAAGGTATTATGCCAGGTATTTTTGCTTGCGTACTATTCTACTTATATTTACAAAGATTATTCTAATTTGTGGAGAGAGTTGTGAAAATAACCGTTTTAGACAAAATTTCATTTACCGTAGGCGACGTTGATTTGTCTTATCTATCAAGCCTTGGCGACGTTTCGTATTACGACGTATTAAGTAAAGAAGAAGTTTTAAATGCTTGTAAAGACGCCGATATCGTTATATGTAATAAAACTATATTTGATAAAGATTTAATTTCTTCTTTGCCAAACTTAAAATATATTGGCGTGACTGCAACGGGCTACAATAATATTGACCTTGAGTATGCTAAAGAAAGGGGAATAATAGTCACTAACGTTCCAGGGTACTCAACCGTTGACGTTGCACAGCACGTATTTGCATTTATACTTCATTACTCTAATAAGGTTTACGCTTACGATAAGTCTGTAAAAGACGGCGACTGGCTAAAGAGCAAAACTTTTTGCTATTTTGATATGCCACTTATGGAACTTGACGGCAAGACTTTAGGTATTGTCGGCTATGGCGATATAGGTAAAAGAGTTGCTAGTATCGCTACCGCTATGGGTATGAAAGTTATAGTTTATAACCGTTCTATAAAGGAAATGCCTTATACTCAAGTTGATAAAGAAATTCTTTTAAAAGAAAGTGACTTTATCACTTTACATTGTCCACTCAATGAAGGAACGCGCAATTTTATTAACAAAGAAACTCTATCTTTAATGAAACCTACCGCCGTTTTAATAAATACGGCAAGGGGTCCGGTTGTTAACGAGTACGACTTAAAAGAAGCGTTAGATAACGGCGTTATAGCACACGCTATGGTTGACGTACTCTCTGTTGAGCCAATGCAAAAAGACTGCCCTTTAATCAACGCTAAAAATATTACCTTTACTCCACATATCGCTTGGGCACCAAAGGAAACAAGGCAAAGGCTTATATGTAAAGTTGCCGATAATATAAAAGCATTTATAGGCGGAAACCCAATAAACGTTGTAAATAAATAACAAAAAAGCACTTGCTAAATTGCAAGTGCTTTTTTAGTTAAAAGGTCATTTAGTTAAAAGTGCAGTCATTATAAGTTCTTTTATAACAAGGCACTCTTTTTCACCCAAAGTGGTGTTTTTTAAAAGGACGTCGTAAATTCGTTTAGAACTTTCTTCAACGTTTACGCTAAGTGAAAATCCGTTAACAATTTCTTTTACGGTTTTTTTAATCGTCTTTGCGTCAAGTATTCCTTTTAAAATATCAGATATGTTTTTTTCTACTACTTTTTCTTTAAGGAGTTGTTTGATGAAAGCGTAAATAAAGGTTGCTAATCCACCTACTTGAACACCCTTTTTAAGTATTTCAACAAGATTATAAATTTTTAAAACACATAGTGAGTAGATTGAGATTAGCGTTATACCCAGAATAAATGGCAAAATGCTGACCGTATGACTGTACTTTTCAGGTATACGTTTTTTTAGAAGATTAGTAAGTATAAAAACTATAATAGAAAAAATTAAAATATCTGCGCTGACCTTTTGTAAAATAGGTAAAAGTTCTTGAATAGACATTTGTATTCCTTTGTAAAAAACTTATTTCGCAACTAGCCACCAAATGCTTATACCGTCTTTTACTTATAAATTTAGACGCACCTTTATTATACCCCCTTACATTGTTATATTAAATAGTTTATGACACTTTTTTAAAAATTCTAACGGCTAAAACGCTCATATCGTCTTTAGGCACGTTTCTATCAAGGTTTAACGCTTTATTTATTATAGAGTCGGCTACGTATTGCGGGTTTCTATTATCTAAAGTTCTTAAAAAGTCAACAAGGTCGGTTGACGAGCCGAAAGCATCGCTAACCCCGTCGGTTATCATAATAACCATAGAGCCTTCTAGCAAAGTAAGCGTGCAACCGGTAGGCGACAAGTCGTCTAATATTCCTAGCGGTAGGGAACTGCCTTCAACTATTTTTATTGCCGAGTCTGACAATATAAAACTATACGGCGCACCAATTTTTACAAAGTCGGCGGTAAGGTCAAACAGGTTGACGGTAAGAACGTCCATCGCCGAAAAATTATCGTCGGTGTTAAGGGCTAAAATTTTGTTGACCATACTAAGTATTAGTTTGCTATCAAGCCCTGCTTTATAAAAACTTTCTATTAGCGAAATCGCGGTAGACGACGTATTCTCCGCCCTAAGTCCACTACCCATGCCGTCACTTAAGGCGATTAAAAATTTACCTTCGTCAATCTTTGTTAAAGAGTGAGTGTCGCCACTTACCGTAGAGCCGTCTTTAGTTTTAACGGCTATTCCAAAAGCAGCGTCTAAAATAGGGGCGCGTTTTAAAGTTAGCGCAAAGGTATTTAAGGATACTGCGGTTTTTAAAACTATAACGTATTCTTTACCCGTAATTTCCTTAACGGCAGTTAGTAGTTTGCCGTTTTTTATATAGTCGTTTTTAATAACTATATTATACTCAAACTCGTCATTGTTTAAAAAGCACATAATTTCGTTAAAAATTATACCTTTCTTTTTTAGTTCGTCACCCATAAAACGTTCGTGCTGTATTGAATAATCTAGCGTTTTAGAAAAGTCAAATGCCATACCCTTTAAAACTCCTGCAACCCCTTCGGACTGCATGCGGATAAGTTCTTTGCCACTATAAACGTCTTCTGATTCTTTTACTTTTTCACGGTATTTGCCAATTAAAAGGTTTATTTCGTAAATAATTCCGTTAACGTACCCGCAATTTGCAGTAAAATTTTTAGTAAGGTCAACTAGCGATACTCTATTTTTAGCAACACCCACCGAAAGAATTTTTAAAAGTTCACGGCGTGACGGGTGACCACGCTCTTTGCATCTAAGATATTGCGGACAGTTTTCGCATACCGATAGGTACACTTCGTCTGCCATTTTATTAAGTAGGTCTTCGTCGGTAGAAACAATGTTTTTTAGTTTTGTAAAACTCTTTTCCATTTCGTAAAAGACGTTAGACACTTCGTACAGTCTATTAGAAATAGTTTCCCTTGCTCTATTTATTGAATATTTAGTTAAATATTTATCGTTAAGCGAATTTATTTTATTAGACAAATTTTTGTATATGAAGTTTGGCATAAACAAATATACCACTATTGGAAATAGTAAAAATATTAAATCTTCGTAATAAAAAGTACCGTAAACGTCGGTTAATAGCATAATAAACAAGTCAAACGCCAAAACGGAAAGTGCCGATAATAGTTTAGACGTTTTTAAAAATAAAGTGGCTAACGTTGATATTATAGAGTATATTGCAAAGGGGTATAATTTTTCTAAAAAAAGAGATAGCGGGATAGCGAGTATAACCCCCACTTGCAAACTTTTAGTATCCTTAAATAGTAGAGAGCACGATAAAATTAAAAAGTAGTTTAAAGCCTTAACGGCGTTTATACCAAATAGAGAAATAAGCCCTAATTCTACCGCTATTACAAATATTGATAGGCAGGTAAGTTCTAAAAAACTACTCTTATAATTAAAGTTCTTTTTATATATTAAAGTAGACGAAGTTATAAAGATAAAGGTAAGGGTTATTGATACGCCTATAAATAAAACCTTATACACAATGGGCGGTCCGTTATCAAAAAACAAAAAGCAAAGGTTAGATAATACCGTTGGGATAATAAGGTTAGCCCTTTTATATTTTTTAGCAAAAACAATATAGTAAAGTAGCAAAACTCCCGCCGATAGCAAGGCGGAATAAAACTCTAAAAAAGTAAAATCGTTTAAAAACCCAATAAGATAACTAACGGCGCAAAATATAGGATTATAGTCTAAATATAGTAAAGAGATAAAAAATGGTAGCGACAATATTTTAAAGTTATTAAAAGTGCTAGAAAGCGCAAGTGATATTATTGACGAAGATAGATAAACTAAAATATGCTTATACGTAAAACTATTTTTTTGCATAAGAAAACCACCTTGATATGATATATACTTATAACATATAAAAGGTGGCGAATATTATATTTAATTTTCTATTTTTGTCGTATTATTTAATAACCGTAGTTCCTATTGTTCTAATACTTGCCTTGAACACGTTTTCTATGCCGAAAACTTCTTGCATTTTTTGAGTGTAATTATCAAGTTCATTATCGCTAACAAAAGCGAGAATAGAGCCTGCAAAGCCACCGCCGTGAACTCTAACGGCACCGTCTTTAATAAGCGCTCTTGATAACTCAATACCCAAAACAACAGGTTGGTTAGTTTCGTTAGGAACGTAGCAGTTTTGTAAAAGTGCTAAACTAGAAATACCAGAGTCGTTAACCGCTTTTAAAAAACCTTTGGTATCGCCGTTTTTTAAACAGTTAGTAGCAGTTAAAACCCTTTCATTTTCGTTATAGAAGTGTATAGCCCTTAGTATTGCACGCGACGATACTTTTTTAGTTAAGTCTTTAATACTAGATAAGAAAGTTTCGTACGGAACTTCTCTTAAAACCTTTTTCCCAAAAAAACTAGCAACTTCGTTCATTTCAAGCCTTATGCTAGCGTAGTGCGAAGTTAAGTTGGCATGGTCGCCACCCGTATTAGTTATTACGAGCGTATATCCTGCAAGGGTAGGAAGTTTTTCTATAATTGGCATTGTAGGAGTATCAAAATCAAGTTTTACTAGCGAGCCTATTGATATTCCGCTTTGGTCTAATAGTCCGCAAGGTTTATTAAAGTAAACGTTTTCAGCAAACTGTGAAATAACCGCTCTATCAATATTAGAAAGCGCTCCGCCTAAGTAATAGTAATTAAAAATTTCGCATACTAAAACTTCAAAGGCAGCGGAAGAAGATACGCCAGCACCCTTAAAAATATCGCTAGTAGTATAAGCGGTAAAACCCTTTATAGAATAGCCCCTGTCAATTATACCTTTAGCAACGCCACGAGTTAAGGCGTTAGACGTGCCGTACTCTTCCTTTTTAACATCAAGGTCGCTAATATCTACAACGACAGGCGGATATCCTACCGAGCAAATTTTAACGATACTATCTTCCCTTGGCGAAACTGCCGCCAAAACGTCGCAAGAAATGGAAGCCACCATAACAAGGCCATGGTTATGGTCGGTGTGGTTTCCTAAAATTTCCGCCCTACCTGAAGAAGAAAAAAGATTTTTAGGCATATCGTTTTCATTTTCATAAAAGGTCTTTTTAATATTTTCAATTCTTTGTTCGTAATAGTTTAAGTTGGCGTTTTCACCGTATAAAATTTTTAAATCCATAATCTCTCCAATTACTAGTAATTTTAGCACTAAAAACAAAATTTGTAAACATAAAAGGAGTATTATTTATAAAATGCACACTGTTTGACAATATTTGTCAATAAAAACTTGCAAAAAATTAAAGGTTTGTGTATACTTTAACTGAGGATTTTAAAAATGTATTTAGTAGTAGGTTTAGGCAACCCTGATAACAAATATCTTAAAACAATGCATAATATGGGCTTTATGTCTGTAGACGCACTCGCTAGCAATATGGGGTTTGAGTTTAATAAAAAAGGCTTTAAAGGCATATACTCTCAAATTACCGTAAAAGGCGAAAAGGTTATAATATTAAAACCACAAACTTATATGAATTTAAGTGGCGACAGCGTGCAAGAAATAGTTTCTTATTATAAAATTCCTATAGAAAATATAATAGTTGTTTACGACGACCTTGATATTGAAATAGGCAGTTTAAGAATAAGAGAAAAGGGTTCTTCCGGCACTCATAACGGCATGCGTGACTTGGTTAGAAAACTAGGCACGGAAAACTTTGCAAGAATAAGGGTAGGCATAAAGCCTAATAATGATAGTAGGGCGATTATTGATTACGTTTTATCCGATATGAAAAAGGAAGACGAAGAGATCTTTTCTAAAGTTTTACAAAAGTCGGCAGAAGCGTTAAAAATGTTTATAGAAGGCAAAAAACTTGACGAAATAATGCGTAAATATAACGGCAAAGTATGCTAATTGACTTATTAAAGTCCCCTAAATTCGGGGGGCAATACAATCAAATAAACGAAGTTGTCTGCGGTGGTGTTCCTACCGCAGTTTTCGGCGTTAATTTTCCTAAAAAGTCTAGAATTATCGCAACTTTAGACGCTCCTGCTCTTGTCGTTGTAAAAGATATTCAAACGGCAAAAGAATACGTAGAGCAATTAAAGGGCATTACAAATAAAAAGGTAGTGTACCTTCCGCCTAAAGACGACTTGCTTTTATATAAAAACACCTTTAACAAAGATAGTTTGTACGAAAGGTTAACTAGCCTTAACGAAATAAAGAAAGGTGCGCCTATCGTAATTACGGTATTTGAAGCGTTAATGCAACTTTTCCCTACCGAAATTAAAAGTTTAACCATTTTAAAAGATAACGACTACGACACTTATTCTATAATAGAAAATTTAGTAGACTATGGCTACGTAAGGGTAGATTTTTGTGAAAAGTGTGGCGAGTTTTCCGTTAGGGGAGATATCTTAGAAGTTTACCCAATAAACAAAAACTGTTTTTATAGGATAGACTTTTTTGGCGATACCGTTGAAAAAATAATTAGCGAAAGCGGTGAAGAAGTTGAAAGTTTAGAAATAGTTATGGCTACTGACGTTATAATAAGCAGTAGTGAAGTAGAGGGTATTAAAGAAAGGCTTAAAAGCGCCTATAAAGAATACGGTACTTTAATATATAAAGATAACGCAAAGAACCTTTACTATAAAATTATAGACAAGTTGGAAAGCGACTTAAAAGACGACTCTCTTGAGTACGTTATGCCACTTATAAAAAATGCAACGCATAACTTTTTTGACGTTATAAATAAAGATTCTATCGTAGTTTTTGACGAAACTAAAAACGTTTACGACACTTTAATTTATAAAGAAAAAGAGCATTTAGATAGGGTTAAGGGCTTATTAAATACAGGTGACGGACTATCCTTTATTAAAGAGCAGTTTGCATCTAGTGATTACGTATTAAGCAAGTTAAATAAAAATAGGCTTTTGGCAATACAAACGCTATCTACAATGGTGCCGATATTTAGCCCTTTAAAAACTTATAATTTAGTATCGTCGCCAATAACGCGCTACTATTTAAAGCCAAGCGAACTTTATATTGACGTTCAAAATTGGGGCTTAACGGGCTACACCGTACTCATTTGCGCTAGTGATTTGTTAGGTGCAGAAAATCTTTATTACGAGTTGAACTCTAGGGGAATAAACTCAACGCTATTAAAAGAAATAACTTGTGACGTTAGCGGAATTTGTATTGTATGTCACAATCTTAAAAAAGGTTTTATTAGCCACGAAAGTAAACTTGTCGTTATAGGCAATGACGATATATCCTTAAAAAAACCTGCCGAAAAATCTATCAAAAAAAGGCGTGGCGATTTATTCACCGCTCCTACCGTTGGCGATTTTGCCGTTCACGAGCAGTTTGGCATCGGTCTTATAAAAGGCGTTAAGAAAATAAGTACGATAGAAGGTAGTAAAGAGTACGTTGAGTTAGAATACGCTAGGGGCGATAGGTTATACGTATCTACCGACCAAATGGACAAACTAACAAAATATTTAGGCGGAACGGAAACCCCGTCGCTTAGTAAAATTGGCGGTGGAGAATTTGAAAGGATAAAAGAAAGGGTTAGAAACGCCATTTCTAAAATGACTATTAACCTTAAAAAGTTATATAGTGAAAGAAAGAACAAAACGGGCTATATATTCTCTGAAGACAACGCCTTTACTAAAGAGTTTGAAAACGCCTTTTTATTTGAAGAAACAGAAGACCAACTTATTTCTATTAAAGAAATAAAAGAAGATATGGAAAGTGCTAAAGTTATGGATAGGCTACTTTGTGGCGACGTTGGCTTTGGCAAAACCGAAGTTGCTTTAAGGGCGTGTTTTAAAGCGATATTAGACGGAAAACAAGTTGCTTTTATTGCTCCAACTACAATTTTAAGCCAGCAACATTTTGCTACGGCAAGCAGTCGGTTTAAAGACTTTGGCGTACGAATAGCCGTACTTAATAGGTTTAAAACTCCTACTCAGCAAAAGGCTATTTTACAAAAAGTCAAAGACGGTGATATGGACTTAATTATCGGTACTCATAGGCTATTTTCTAAAGACGTTGAGTTTAAAGATTTAGGTCTACTAGTCATAGACGAAGAACAGCGTTTCGGCGTTGAGCATAAAGAAAAATTAAAACTTTTAAAAGAAAACGTAGACACTTTAACGCTCACGGCAACGCCTATTCCTAGAACGCTACACCTTTCGTTGTCGGGTATAAGGGATATTAGCACTATAAACACTCCGCCTAAGCAACGTATACCCGTTCAAACGGTGGTGACTGAACTTACTGATTCCCTTATAAAAGATGCGATAAATAGGGAACTTTCAAGAGACGGTCAAGTATTTATTTTATACAACAGGGTTGAAAGTATTTATTCGTTTGCTGACAAAGTTAAAAATCTTGTTCCTAATGCTAGCATTATCGTTGCGCATGGTCAAATGCCTGAAAGAACTTTAGAAAATAGCATTTCGGCTTTTTATAAAGGCGAGGGCAACGTGCTTATTGCGACTACTATTATTGAAAACGGTATAGATATGCCAAGGGCTAACACTCTAATAGTTGAAAGTAGCGATAAAATGGGCTTGTCTACTCTTTACCAATTAAAAGGTAGAGTAGGTAGGGGCAATCTAATGGCATACGCTTACTTTACTTATCCTAAAAACTCTGTTTTAACCGACGCTTCGTATAAAAGGTTATCTGCGCTTATGGAATTTACTGAAATGGGCAGCGGTTATAAAATTGCAATGCGTGATTTAGAAATAAGGGGTGCAGGAAACGTTTTAGGTAAAGAGCAACACGGCCATATGGATAAAATAGGCTATGAACTTTACAGCAAACTTTTAAAAGAGCAATTAAATGAAAGAACTCTTAATCAAGAAGTAGAACTTGACGTTAAAGCCGACGCTTATATTCCTAACGAATACGTCTCAAGCGAAAAGGCTAAAATGGACGTATATAAGCAAATAGCCGAAATAAAAGGCGACGTTGATAGGGAAAGGGTTTTAAGTTCTATCGTAAGTAATTTTGGCAAAGTGCCTAAGCAGGTTTTAAATCTTATAGATATAGCGACTATGAAATGTTTATTAGAAGACGCAGGCGCTATAAAAGTAAGAGTTGGTTTAAAAATTGCTAAAGTGTATCTTAGCGGTTTAGATAGTTTAAAAGACGGTAAAATAACAAAGAAACTTCCAGACTATAAAAATAGGGTGACTTTATCGTTTGAAGACGTTCCCGTATTAACTTTTACAACTCCAAACGGTTTGCCTGAAGAAGAAATTAGTTTAATTATTGACTTTCTTTCATAAAAGGCGACGTATTTTACAAAAATTAAATTTAATTTTATAATTAAAGGCAAAAAAGTATTGCAATAATAACAAATTTTTTGTATAATAGGTATATTAATAAAATTATAATAGGGGTATAATATTCATACCTTAATCTATAACGGAGAAAAATATGAAAAAATTTATAACAAAAATTCTTTCAATGGCTTTAATAATCGTAATGGCTTGTGGATTTTTAAGTGGTTGTGAACTTATAACCACAGACGTTGAAGCGGATATGAATCAAGTAGTTGCTACCATTCAATTAGAAGGAATGGAAAAAGAAGAAATTAAAAAGAAACAACTTGTGTCTGCATTTAACTCAAGCGGTTATAGTTATATGTACTACTATGGTTATACCTCGCAAGAAACTTACGAAAAACTTTTAACAGGTTTAGTTAACGATAGAATTATTGTTCAACAAGCAAAACTTGCTTTCACTACTTCTGCGAAAACTTTAGGTGGAGAAGATAAAGGCTATTTTAAAACTGCTAGCGAAGTTGCTGAAGAAGCGTTAACGTCTAAAGATAGGGTTTTAAAAATTAAAAACTATAAAAATGAAGATATGACTACACTTACTAAAAGTGATAGTGTTGATAAGTTTTTAACAGAGTACGAAGAACTTTATAGTAGATACACTGTACTTAAATCAGTAAATAGTCTTATTGAAAGTTATATTGATAGCGAAGAAGAAGAGCATAATCACAATCACGAAACTATAACTGCAACTCCACGTGCTACACTCACTATTGAAGAAAAAGAAAGTGGCAACGAATGGGAAATGCAAGAAGACGCTAATTTAAGCGCAATAACTGAAGATTTTTTAAAGTCTTTAAACAAAGATATTAAGGAACTTGAAATAAACGCAGCAGATTATACAACTCAATACGCTTTATCTAAAGCAGTTTTTGAAAAGTATATTGAAAACTTTAAATTTGATACAAAAGAAAGGAAAAAGGCTTTAAACAACGTTATTAAAGACCTTAAGAAAAGCGGGTTTATTTCTACTAGCGAAGCAAATGACTTAAGTAAGAATAGACCTGCAAACGCTAAAGAAGTGTTAGAAATTTCTTTCTTTAAGCAATCGCTTGTTGACGCTTATGAAAACGCTTTAGTTTCTAAGTTAGAACTTGCTATTGAAAACCAAGAAGAAAAATATCTTGCTAACGACGATAATTTATATAACGAATACAAGTTATTATTTGAATCTCAAAAGGCTACGTTTGACAATGACTATACTGCTTATGAAACTGCTCTTGAAAGTGCAAGCGAAAGTTCTTTTGTAGTATACAACCCAACGTACAAAGATAATAGCGGAAACGTTTTACAATACGGTTATATATCAAACCTTTTAATTGGTTTCAATTCTGCTCAAGAAGCAGCGCTTGAAGCGTTTGAAGAAAAAATTATAGGCGAAAAAGATGCGTTTAGGGCTGAACTTTTAAAAGGTTTAGTTGCTAAAGACCAACGTGCAACTTGGGTACTTTCTAACTACGGTAAATACAACGAAGGCGTATTCACTTTCGGTGAAGATTATTGTAAAACCGATGCTCTTAAAAACTATAATGGTATTTTAAGTGGTGCAAAAGATTATATTGAGCACGACGAGTATGATGAAGAGCAAACTAAATACACATTTAAAGCAGTTGAAGCAACTGAAATGAGTTTTGATAAATTCTATAAAGACGTTGTTCAACAAATTATGGGCTTTAACGATGCAAGAAACGGTAAACTTGAAAACGTTGAAGAAGAAAACTTAATTTCTAAAACTATTACTAAAGACGTTATGACTAAGTATAGAGACATTATCTACGCTTATTCAACCGACTCTGGTTCACTTGCTGAAAACTACGGTTATTTATACTCGCCATTAACTTCTAAGAATAAATACGTTACTGAATATGCTCAAGCAGCAAAGAGACTTGTTGCTCAAGGCGTTGGTGCTTACGAAGTAGTTGCTACAAAGTTTGGCTACCACATTATGCTTTGTACTTCAGTTATTAAGCCAAGCAGTTCTACTGCAATAGAAAAAACGGCGTTCTTATCTGAAGTAGGCGTAAAGGGAACTTTACCTTATATGTTTAAAGAGTATAAGCACGACTTAATTTCGGCAACTAGAATTTCAGATATTACTGAAACTATCGTTAACCAAAACTCAAACGACAATATAGTTAAATATAATAAATCTACTTATAAAGATTTAGTAGAAGTTGAAGACTAATATAAAAGTCAAAGCACGCTAGCAAAAGTTAGCGTGCTTTTTATTTTGTAAAGCGTATTTAAAGGAAGAAAAACAAAAAGGTAAATTATGCTAATTTAATAACGCTAATAGTAATACTATTATAGGTTATAGCAGTAGTTCCTGTATTGACTACGTTTAGCGTTTGTGCAGTAGGCGCAAAAACTATTGCAGTTTTTTCCAAAGTATCTGAAACGTTTGTAGAAGATAAAATCGTAGATACGGCAGTGCCGTTTTGGTTAAGCGATAAGTTTAAGTCGGTAGCAGTACCAGTGACACCGTAGATAACTAAATAATAACCTGATTCTACCGTCAAAGTACCGTCAGTCACTGTGGTAGTGTTATTTGGCGTTTGAACGCTTATTGCGACAGGGGCTATACCGCCACTTTCTAACGTACCGTTTGTGGCAAGGGTATAAACGGCATTAGATAAACCGGCAGGGCCTTGTGGGCCTGTCGCACCAGTAGGACCTTGTGGACCTGTCGCACCAGTAGGGCCTTGTGGACCTGTCGCACCCGTTGCACCAGTAGCACCAGTTGCACCAACAGGACCCTGTGGACCAGTAGCACCAGTTGCGCCAACAGGACCTTGCGGACCTGTTTCGCCTTGCGGACCAGTTGGGCCTTGCGGGCCTTGTGGACCAACAGGACCACGTGGGCCTACCGTTGAAACGATAACTCGTTGAGTTCTATTTTGACAATTATTTTGCGAATTTGAGCATAAATTAAAACACATAAAAATCCTTATAATAGAGAATAAATTAGCCTTTAAACAACTTCGTTTATCGGCTATTGTATTATACGTGTATATTAAAAAAAGTGTGATAGTTTAATTGCAAATTGTATATAGATATGTTAAAATTTACTTGATAATAGGTGGCTTATGAAAAATAACTATTCCTTGACTGTGAAGGCGTGTTCTGTTGGATATATAGTTCAGTCTGTGGCAAACAATTTATTGCCACTTTTATTTGTGTATTTAACTACCAACTATTTAATACCTTTATACCTAATATCTATATTGCTAGCATATAATTTTGGACTACAAATATTAGTTGATAGTTTATCTTCAAACGTGGTTTTAAAACTAGGTTATAGAAAAACCGCCTTATTAGCGTCATTTTTAGTAGGAGTGGGCTTGCTCTTTTTATCATTAGTACCATTTTTATTTAAGGGATATATATTGATATATATAGGTTTATTAATTTCAGTCACTTTTATGGCTATTGGCAGTGGCATAAGCGAACTTATATTTAGTAGTCTTTTAGAAGCGTTGCCTATTGAAAACAAGCAACAAAAAATGAGTTTAATACACTCTTTTTATTGTGTAGGCCATTTAATAGTGGTTGTGGTTGCCACCTTGTTTTTCGTACTTATTGGAATTGATAAATGGTATTATTTACCTTTAATGATGCTAGTTTTTCCTATTTTAAACTTCGCTCTTTTTATAAAATGCCCAGTACTTAACCCTATTGGCGATAACGCTCCTATCAGCAAACTAAAAATTATTAAAAATAAAGAATTTTTGCTAATCTTCGTACTTATGGTTTGCGCAGGTGCGTCTGAGCAAGCGGTTGCACAATGGATAAGTTATTTTGCCGAGTCTAGTTTAAAAATTAACAAAGCGTTTGGCGACGTTGTTGGCGTTGGTGCATTTGCAACTACTATGCTTATATCAAGAACGTATTTTGCTTGCACTAAAAAGCGTTATAACTTATTAAAAACAGTGTTTTGCTTTGCAGTTGCATTGGCGGTATGCTTGACGTTGTCAGTATTTTTAAACGAAAAGATTGTATCTTTAATTCTTCTTGCAATATGCGGGCTATTCGTTGGCGTAATGTGGCCTGCCATATACTCAGTTGGAGGAAAATTGTTTAAAATGGGCGGAACGGCAATGTTTTCTTTGCTAGCTTTAGGTGGTGACTTGGGTTGCACTCTAGGACCGACGGTAGTTGGAGGAATAGGAGAATTGTTTAGTATAAAAGCGGGTATCTTATTGTCTTCGTTATATCCTATTATAATGATAATAGTCATCTCAGTTGTATTAAAAAAGCAAAAAAATGGGAAATACAACACTTCTTTTAAAGAATAAAATAAAATACTCTTTACAAATCAAAGTGTTTATTATATAATATTAATAGTGTCTTTTACAAATAGAGGTATTTATGGAAACTATCGTAAAATTTGATAATATCATTGATAAATTTTGTTTAAACGGAACTTTTGTATCTGCAGAGCCTTATGGGTTTGGTCATATCAACCGCACTTATTTATTAGTTTATAATGAAAATGGCAAGCAAAAACGCTATATTCTTCAACAAATAAACTCTAAACTCTTTAACCCTGTTGAACACCTTATGAGCAATATTGAACTCGTAACGGAATTTAGCCGTAAAAAGATTTTAGAACGCGGTGGCGACCCTGATAGAGAGAGCATTACAATTATCCGCACTAAAGACGGCAAGTCTTTCTATAAGCAAGACGATGATACGTATTTTAGAATTTATATCTTTATTGAAAACACCGTTGCATATCAAACGGTTTCTAATGATAAAGACTTTTATTATAGCGCTATCGCTTTTGGTAATTTTGCTAATCTTTTATCAGAGTTTGATGCGTCTAAACTTTACGAAGTAATACCGAATTTCCATAACACGGTTTCTCGTTTTAATAACTTTAAAGTTGCCGTAGAAAACGATATTTTAGGCAGGGCAAAAGAATGTAAAAAAGAAATTGACTTTATTATGGAAAGAGAGCACTATTATAATCAACTTGTTGACAAACTAGCAAGTGGCGAAATTCCTTTAAAAGTCACTCATAACGACACTAAACTCAACAACGTTCTTTTAGACGCTAAGACTGGCGAGCCTGTTGCCGTTATTGACCTTGATACTATTATGCCAGGTTCATTATGTTATGACTTTGGCGACAGTATTCGTTTTGGTTGCAACCCTTGCGAAGAAGACGAAAAAGATTTATCTAAAGTTAACTTCCGTTTTGACTTATACAAGATATATCTTGAAGGGTATTTAACTGCTCTTGGCGACAATATAACTCAAGTAGAAAAAGACAATTTGGCTCTCGGCTCAATTATGATGACTATTGAGTGCGGTATGAGATTTTTGACTGACTATTTACAAGGTGATACCTACTTTAAAACTTCTAGACCAGGGCAAAACCTAGATAGGACTAGAACTCAATTAAAACTCGTTTACGATATGGAACAAGTGTTTGACGAAATGAACGCTTTAGTTAAATAATAGGCTCCGTCACGATAACGGTTGATAAAGGACTAATGAAATGCATCGTTATACTATGTTAAACCCACTCGTTAATACAGCAAGTATTAACTTCGGGGTTTGCCTTGTCTAACTCGCATTTGCTTAGTCCTTTTTTTATCAACCT
>JAZRNF010000044.1:0-13241 GCA_045648085.1 Christensenellaceae bacterium
AGAATCATATATCGTTCTTACATGTAACGTGACTGCTCCAGACAATTACGTATATGAAGATTATCAAACGGAAGAAGTTTTAAGTTTAACTATGGGTAAAGACTTTGTGTTTGACGGTCAAGGCTACTCACTTATAAACTACGTATTAAACGATAATCCAAATGGTTTGTTTGGTAAGAGTATGGCTGCAACTAAATATGATTATCCTAACTCTAACGTTAACGATGCAACTTCTTGGATAATAGGTCTTGGTATCGTTGACTTAGAGGCAAACAACTCAGTTGCTATTTCTACAAATATATCTAATGCTTATATTAAGAATAGTTATATTAGAATTAAAAATACTACTATAAATTATAAAGGTTTAACTAGCGCAAGTTTCGGTTATAACTCTTCTAGACCACACTTAGTAGGTCTTATGTATGAATACGAGCCTATTTATACTGAAGCAAATATTAACGATGAAGAATTCGCTAATGTAGAAAATAAAACTTTAGGCGCAATTAGACCATATTATAGTACGGAATACTTTATTACTAGCGGTACGCTTCCTACAGACTTTGCAAATAGTCTCTACGGTGTCTACGGTTCATACTTTATAACTAACGGTAAAGCGGCTACCTTCAACTTTGGTAATGCAAACTTTAACGGTATTGCTATTGATATGACTGGTAGTTTACCTGCTGAACAACAAACTTATAAGTTTGGTAAAGGCTACTTATCTAATCCTATTAAGTGGGCTAACAACAATTACGTTAAGGCGTTAGATACTGCTAAATCTCAACCTATTTATAATGAATTAGGCGAGCAAACTGGCGGTGGTAACGGCACTATGTGGACTCTTCCTGAAGGCGTGACGTCAATGGTAGGTCAAGAAATACCTGCAATATTCTACACTAATGTTTATAAAGGTTATGATTTAGCAACTGCAGACTATGGTACACCATTTAGAATTGACTTAGTAAATTCTACTGAAACTGAACTTGTAACGTTAACTGCAAACCTTTCAAATGCATTTAGTTATTTTACAGTAGACAAAAAAACGACGATATTCTACGTGCAAAAAGCTAATTATTTGGCATACACTTCATCAAGTGTAGCGGGTAGATATACAGGCTTAGGTCACGCTGGTAATTACCTTACTGCAACTTACTTCACTCTTCCAACTGACGGTAAGCCAATTTGGAATAACGCTTAATTATTAAGCAAATCTACAACAACTTAAAAGCATAGCGAAATTTCGCTATGCTTTTTATTTTTACTTAGTATTTCTTATATATTTATTTGACAAATTTATTATAAAATAATAAAATATTTACGTTAAAGGAAAATATTTATGAGTATAAGAGAAAATATTAGAAACGTAGCAATTATCGCACACGTTGACCACGGCAAAACAACGTTAGTTGACGCATTACTTAAACAAAACGGAATATTTAGGGTAAACGAAGTCGTTCAAGATAGGGTTATGGACTCTAACGATTTAGAGCGTGAGCGTGGTATAACAATACTTGCAAAAAATACTGCAGTTAATTATAAAAATACTAAAATCAATATTATTGACACTCCAGGTCACGCCGATTTTGGTGGTGAAGTTGAACGTATTTTATCTATGGTTGACGGCGTTATTTTGCTTGTTGATGCAGTTGAAGGCTCTATGCCACAAACTAGATACGTGCTTAAAAAGGCTTTAAACTTAAATAAAAAACCAATCGTAGTAGTTAATAAAGTTGATAAAGGTGGCGACCTTAATAAAACTATGGATAGCGTTATTGATTTATTCATTGAACTTGGTGCTAACGACGACCAACTTGACTTTAAAACGGTATATGCGTCGGCAAAACTAGGTTATGCTACTTTAGACCCAACTAAACCTACTAGCGATATGTCGGTTTTACTTGATACTATCTTGACCGAAGTTCCTGCTCCTGTTGGCGATACTACTGACGGTTTACAAACCATAATTTGCAATATTGACTATGACGAATACGTTGGTAGAATTGGCGTTGGTCGTATTATTCGTGGCAACGTTAAAGACGGTCAAACAGTAACGGTTTGTCATACAGACGGAACTGTTTCTAATAGTAAAATTGGTAAATTATACCAATTTGAAGGCTTAAAACGCGTAGAAGTTGAGTCTGCCGATGTTGGCGATATTATTGCAATTTCTGGTATAGAAAATATAAATATTGGCGAAACCATTTGTTCGCTTGATAAAGTTGAGCAATTACCTTTTGTTGCGATTGACGAGCCTACTATAAGTATGTTATTTATGGTAAACAACTCGCCTTTTGCAGGTAAGGAAGGTAAATACGTCACGTCAAGGCATTTAAGAGCAAGGCTTTTTAGAGAAGTTGAAACTAACGTATCAATGCGCGTTGAAGAAACTGACTCTGCCGATACTTTTAAAGTATATGGCCGTGGCGAACTACATTTTTCTATTTTAATTGAAGAAATGCGTCGTGAAGGTTACGAATTCCAAGTTTCAAGACCAAAAGTTATTTTTAAAGAAAATAACGGTAGAACACAAGAGCCTATTGAACAATTGGTCATTGAAGTTCCTAACGAATACGTTGGTGCAGTTATGAATAAAATTGGCGAGCGTAGAGGCGAACTTATCAATATGGACGCTAACGATAGGGGCGAAACTAAACTAGAGTTTAAAATCCCTGCAAGGTGCTTAATTGGTTATAGAAACGAACTTTTAACTGATACTAAGGGTTTTGGCACAATGTCGTCAATATTCTTAGGCTACGAAGACTATAAGGGCGATATTCAAGAGCGTAATAGGGGCTCACTTGTTTGTTTTGAAGCGGGTGTGACTACTCAATACGGTTTATTTAACGCTCAAGAAAGGGCAACGTTATTCGTAAGTGCTGGTTTGGCTGTTTACGAAGGTATGATTGTAGGTGTAAACTCTCGTGAAGATGATTTAGTCGTTAACGTATGCAAGCAAAAGCACTTAACAAATAGTAGGGCTAGTGGTAGTGAAGAAGCGTTAAAACTCGTCACCCCAACTATTATGAGTTTAGAGCAATGTATGGAATTTATTGCTGACGACGAATTGCTTGAAGTGACGCCAAAATCTATAAGGCTTAGAAAGAAAATTTTATCTAAAGACCTTAGAATGAAAGCGTGGGCTAAAAATAAAAAATAAGTTATAAATTCGCAAGTGCCTTTTTGCCCTTGCGAATTTTTTAATATTTTAAAATATCATATAAAATCGTTTGCTAAATACTATATATTGTGTTATAATTAAGAAAATAAATAAGTCAAATGAAACGTATGGAAGAAATCAACCGTATGTTGATGACACTCTGGAGAACTCTTAAGTGGGTACCGAAGGGGCAAGGCTAACGCTCAATCTCTCAGGTAAATGGACAGATGTATTACAATATTTTTATATTGTATTTCTAGGGTGGTGTATTATATCACTCTTTTTTATTTGTTTTCTTTTGACAAAGGAGTAATTATGAAAGTTGTTTATGACGTACTCAATTGGATAGACGGTAATATCCTTTGGGGCATTCCAATGCTTATTTTAATCATTGGAACAGGCATTATAGTTTCAGTTAGAAGCAAATTTTTACAAGTTAAAGAATTTGGCTATGCAATGAAACAAACTATGGGTAAAACCATTAAACTTATGAAAGGTGAAAAGATTGAAGGTGGCGCAGATAACGATAAGGCTATCTCTCCATTTGAAGCGTTCTGTACTGCCGTTTCTGGTACCGTTGGTACTGGTAATATCGTTGGTGTCACTACTGCTATATTAAGTGGTGGTCCAGGTGCGGTGTTCTGGATGTGGATTTCTGCTTTCTTTGGTATGATTACTAAGTATGCAGAAATTGTTTTAGCCGTTTTCTTCCGTAAAAAAGACGAAAAGGGCGAATTTATCGGCGGTCCTATGTACTATATTGAAAAGGGTACTAAAATGAAATGGCTTGCTATTTTATTTGCTATTTTTACAATTCTTGCCGCTATCGGTATGAGTTCAGTTCAAGCGGATACTATTCAATCTACTTGGAAAGCAACTTTTAATATCCCTACTTGGATTACTGCTATCATTATTTCAGGTGTGACTGCACTTGTTGTTATCGGTGGTATTAAGCGTATTGGTAAAGTGACTTCAATTATCGTTCCATTTATGGCTATTTTCTTTATTATAATGGCTATCATTGTCGTTTGCGTTAACATTACTGCAGTTCCTAAAGTAATTGCTACAATTTTTGCTAGTGCATTTACAACCAAATCACTCCTTGGTGGTTTTGCAGGCTACGGTATTATGATGGCTATGCGTTATGGTTTCGCTCGTGGTGTATTCTCTAACGAAGCAGGCTTAGGTTCTTCTTGTATCGCTCACTCTCAAGCCGACGAAATTGAGCCTGTTAAACAAGGTTTATGGGGCATTTTAGAAGTGTTTATTGATACTTTCGTTATTTGTACGTTAACTGCTTTATTCGTGCTTACGTCAGGTGTTGGCAACCTTGGTAGCGGTGCTGATACTGCACTTGGTGCATTTACGTCAATCGGTGGTGTAATTGGTAATATCTTTAAATATAGTTATTCTATTATTTTACCATTATTCGCTTTTTCTACTATTCTTGCTTGGGCTGTTTACGGCGAAAAGGCTTGCCAATATATCTTTGGTAAAAAGAGTAATCTTCCTTTCAATATCTTATACGTTGTAATGATTATTGCTATGGGCTTGCTTACTTTCTTTAACTCTGGTAATCTTGGTGCAGACTTTGTATGGCTTATCTCTGATATGACTAACGCTTTAATGGCAATACCTAACCTTATCGGTATTATTATGCTTAGCGGTTTACTTGTTAAATTAACAAAGAACTTCTTTGACCGTAAAAACGGTAAAGACGTTGAGCCTATGATTTCAGCATATGAAGACGTTAACGCTGAACTTGCTAGCAAAGTTAAAGGTATTAAAATTGACTAATTTTATATAGGTTTTATAAAGGCTTTCACAAAATATTGTGAAAGTCTTTTTTCTTTATTATTTTTTTGAAAATAACCCTTAAAAATGCTTGCAAAAATTTATATATTATGATAATATAATCTAGTAATCGCAAGTTGTAATAATACATCTTGAATAATCTTAAAATTTTTAAGTTTTAACTTAAATTTTGCTTGACAAATATTAAAATTTGTTATATTATAGTTAGGCTTTATTGTGGTTAGCGGGGTGTAGCGCAGTTGGTAGCGCGCGTGGTTTGGGACCATGAAGTCGGGAGTTCAAGTCTCTTCACCCCGACCACTAAAATGCGGGCCTTTAGCTCAGTTGGTTAGAGCGGTCGGCTCATAACCGATTGGTCCGGGGTTCGAGTCCCTGAAGGCCCACCACAAAATTTAATAAATGTAAACTAAATGGCAATGGCCTGGTAGTTCAGTTGGTTAGTACGCTAGCCTGTCATGCTAGAGGTAGAGGGTTCGAGTTCCTTACAGGTCGCCATTTTTTTATGCCTCGGTAGCTCAGTCGGTAGAGCAGGGGACTGAAAATCCCCGTGTCGGTGGTTCGATTCCGCCCCGAGGCACCATAAATAATTTAATATATGCTGGCGTAGCTCAACAGGCAGAGCAGCTGACTTGTAATCAGCAGGTTGTGGGTTCGATTCCAATCGCCAGCTCCATATTTGGGGAGGTTGCCGAGCGGCCAATGGCAACAGACTGTAAATCTGTCGGTTTTCACCTTCGATGGTTCGAATCCATCTCTCCCCACCAAAAAAGAACGATTTTACAATCGTTCTTTTTTTACTTTATGCTACAAACGCAACGTCAATTAAATTTATAAACCTTTTATTAATATTATATTTTTAAAAATTTGGAATATAGTGCAAATTTTACGTAATTTATTTTAATTAAATAGTTGATTTAAAATACTATTAGCAATATAATATTTATAATATAATTAAAAGGAATAAAAATGCTTAATAATCAACAAGTTTACTCAACAAAACGTAATAATAATTTATATATTGCTGAAGCGTCTTTAGAATACTTTATATCGTTATTATTCACAGGCGCATACTTTGCTAAAATAACGTCATATATAGGTATGAGCGATGCTTTAACAGGTATATTAACCGCTTTTGTGACTCTTGGCTCAACTTTCCAAGTTATCGCTATATTTTTACATAATAAAGTACCTGTAAAAAAATGGATTACAACATTACACCTTATAAATCAACTGTGCTTTGCCTTTATTTACGTCATACCCGTCGTTAAAGTATCAAAAATAGTTAAAACTGTCATTTTCGTAATCTTATTACTTGTTGCATATTTATTCCATAATATTGTTAACGCACCAAAAATAGCGTGGTATATGTCATTTGTAGAAGATAAAAAAAGGGGAATATTTACTGCTAATAAAGAAATGGTATCATTAATTGGCGGTATTATATTTACCTATGCTATAGGTTTCGTAATTGACGGTTATGAAGCAAAAGGCGACCTTAAAACTGCATTTGTTATCGCCTCTATCGTGTTATTCGTTCTCGCTATAAGTCATACAATCGTTTTGTTATTCACTCAAGAAAAACCTGCTAAAATTCACGAAAAAGAGCCTATGAGCGTTGTTTTCAAAACTGTTCTTAGTAATAAAAAATTAATAAGAGTTATTGGTTATTTTTGTTTGAGCACTATCGCAGGACAGTTTTGTTCTCCGTTCTATGGAACTTTCCAAAATAAAGAACTTGGGTTAACAATAACGTATATAACAACTATTATTATGATTTCAAACCTAGCAAGGTTTGCATTATCTAGGTGGTTTGGTAGGCTTGCAGATAAAACGTCGTTTATTTTCGTTACTATAATAACGGGAATAATGGTTATGTGTAGTTATTTTATAGTAATATTTGCAACTCCTAAAAATGGTATGGTGGTTTTTGCTATATATTATCTACTCGTAAACGTTGCTCAATGTGGGGTTTCTAGTGCCGGTTATAACCTTGTTTACGATGCAGTTGACCCAGCGCTTAGAAGTGACGCCGTTGCTATTAAAAGTGCCATTGTAGGCGTTGTGGGTTTTGCAACCACGTCTTTAGTTGCTATATGGGTTTCTAATATTCAAGCAAACGGTGGAATAATGTTTTTTGGGTTTAATTTATATGCACAACAGTTTGTTTCTATTATAGGTACGATACTTAAACTTTTAAGTTTAATATATATTTTCGTATTTTGGAATATTGGATTTAAAAAAGTAAAAAATACTAAATAATAACGATAAAAAATATAGTATAAAGTTGTACTATATTTTTTTGTTTTTTTGAAACATTTTGCTATTAATTTACTTGATTTTTGAATTTATAAGTAATATAATAAACTAAATAAGTTTAAGGGGTAGTTTTATGTTAGACGGTCAAGTAAAATATTCTAACAGGCGCAATAACAATTTATATATTGCCGAAGCATCTATAGAATACTTTATATCTTTATTATTTACTGGTGCTTACTTTGCAAAGTTGACAAGTTATATTGGTATGAGCGATGGTTTAACGGGCATATTAACGTCATTTGTCACGCTTGGCTCGTGCATGCAAATAGTTGCATTATTTTTGCATAATAAAGTACCTGTAAAAAGATGGGTCACTCTACTTCACCTTATAAATCAATTGTGTTTTACCTTTATTTACGTTGTTCCAATAATTAAAGTATCAAAACTCGTAAAAACAATAATTTTTGTAATCTTATTATTTATAGCCTACTTCTTTAATAGTGCGGTACACTCGGCAAAAATTACTTGGTATATGTCTTTCGTTGAAGACAAAAAAAGGGGAATATTTACTGCAAATAAAGAGATTGTTTCTCTTGTAGGTGGTATAATCTTTAGTTATTTAATTGGCTTTATTATAGACGGTTATGAGGCTAAAGGTGAGTTGCTAACGGCTTTCGTTATCGGCTCTATCGTATTATTCGTACTAACAATTAGCCATACCTTAGTATTGTTATTCACTCAAGAAAAGCCTGCCGTTATACATGATAAAGAACCTTTAGGCAAAGTTGTCAAAACTATTTTAAAAGATAAAAACGTACTTAAAGTAATTGGCTATTTTTGCTTAAACACCATTGCTTCGTCAGTATGTACTCCTTTCTACGGTACTTATCAAATTAAAGAGTTAGGTTTAACTCTTACGTTTGTTGCAACTATTGTTATGGTATCAAATTTTGGTAGAACTTTACTTTCTAGATTTTTTGGTAGGCTTGCAGATAAAACGTCGTTTATATTTATAACCTTTCTTACCGGAGCAATGATTATGCTTAGTTATGGCATAGTAATATTTACGTCACCTAAAAACGGTATGGTAATGTTTGCAATATATTATTTGCTACATGGTGGAGCGATGGCTGGGGCTAACAGTGCGTCGTTAAACTTGATTTACGACGTTGTTGACGAATCTAAGAGGACTGAAACTTACGCCCTTAAAAATGCTATTGCCGGTCTTTTAGGTTTTGTAACGACAACAATTGTTGCTACCTTGGTTTCTAATATTCAAGCAAACGGTGGTGTTTTGTTATTTGGAATTAACTTATACGCTCAACAATTCGTGTCTATTATAGGTGCAACTATTAAACTTTTAAGTTTGGTTTATATAGTTGTTTTTTGGAAAATTTCTTTTAAACCAAAAAAAATTAAAATTGCAGAATAATCTCTGCTAGGGGGTAATACTATGGAAATTAAACATATAGGTAATATTGTAGGTGGGCAAGATGGTGCTATTTACGGCTCAGAACTTTTTCGTTTTGACGATCTTGGTAATTGTTGGGTGTACAATTTAGATACTATTGACTACAATAATGCTACAAAACTCGCACTTAAAAGTCAGTTTAAACTTGGCAATATTGATAAAATTGTACCGCATTCTAACGCTGTATGCTTTGGCTCTGAGTTTTATAGTAAAGAAGATAAATATCCTTTACTTTATTGCAACGTGTATAACAACTATATGTCTTGCGAAAATAGGCGTTTTGGCGTTTGCCTTGTTTACCGCTTGCAAAACGTTGAAAACGAGTATAAAGCAACCCTTGTTCAAATGATAGAAATTGATTTTTGCGAAGATGAAACTCTTTGGAAAGCAACTAAAGAAAAACACGGTGTTCGTCCTTATGGAAACTTTGTAGTTGATATAGATACCAACTCTTATTGGGCGTTTGTAATGCGCAATAAAGACTTGGGAACACGCTATTTTAAATTTAATTTACCAAAAGTGTCTCAAGGCGTTTATGATGAAACTGTCGGCGTAAATAAAGTAGTTCTATCTAAAAACGATATTATAGAGAGTTTTGACTTAGGTTTTATTCATTATATGCAAGGCGCAATTTTAAAAGATAGCAAAATTTATTCAACCGAAGGTTTTTGCAATAATGAAACAGAAAGACCTGCAATTAGAATAATTGATTTAAAAACTAAAACAGAAGTATATTACGATATATTAAGTAATGGATATAAAGAAGAGCCTGAATTTATTGACTTTTATAAAGATGATTGCTTATATAGTGATGCTGACGGTAATCTTTATAAAATTGAGTTTTAATATTGATAGTATTACTTAAAGCAAAAATAAAATGTAAAAATAAATATCCGCAAGAAATCTTGCGGATATTATTTTTTAAAATTTAATTAAAAAGTTTTGCAAAACTTTTCAATTTCTTCATAAGGCATTAAACCACTTGTAGCGTCTTGAGAAGTAAGAGAGCATACTGCAACTTTTGATGCAACTTCTAAAATTTCTTCATCGCTAAGTTCGTTATAAATACCAATTAAAGAACCAGCACAGAACGCATCGCCTGCGCCTGTTTTACCTTTAATTAAATGCTTAGGTATATCAATAGAATTTAAAGTGATAATTTTACCTTTGTTATATAAAATTGAAAGTTCAGGCATATGAATAATAATTCTTTCTTTTACGCCCATATCGCTTAATTTTTTACAAATTAAAGGTAAGTTTTCTTTAGTAGGTTCTATATCTGTAATTCTACCTGCTTCTGTTTCGTTAATAATTAAATTGTCAGTATAAGGTAAACAAGGTAAAACGAGTTTATATCTATCACTATTTTCAGTAACTAAATCAATAGAAGTAATAATTCCGTTTTCTTTAGCCTTTTTTAAAATTTTTAAACCGTCACCGTTATCAATTTTGTCTAGGAGTAAGAAATAACCTAAGTGAAGCATTTTAACGTTTAAACTATTAAAATCAATATCGTCTAAACCGTAATCGCTACTAGCACCGGCGTATGTAAAGAAAGTTCTTTGACCGCCAGAGATGCTCATAACTTCTGTAAAACTTGTCTTACTATCATTAGTTTCTTTAAGTCCTTTAATATCAATATTATTTTTAGTAAATACGTCTTTAACGTACTCGCCCTCAGCGTCAACGCCAATTTTACCAAGAGCGTAAACGTCAATATTAGGCGCAACCTTTTTAATATCAATAGCAACGTTAGGAACACAACCACCAACAGCAAGCGAAAGGTTTAAAATTTTAGTAAGTTCGCCAACTGATGGATATGAAGAAATCTCGTTAATTTTGTCAACTAATACTGAACCTGCAACTGCAATACCTGTTTTCATATTAATTACAATCCGCTTGCAATGGACCTGCAAGTTCCTTTAAGAAGAATAATCTACCTGGAAGGGTAGGAACGTAAGATGATGTAATCCAAGGAGTTTTTCCGTGTCTTAAAGTCATCCAGAGTGATAAGCCTTGCCATTGCATGCCTCTACCAAGTGTACCGTCAGCACCGCCGATAGCATAGTCAGCTTGTAAGAAAATACCAGGGCCGATAGTGTTAGCACGGCATGGAACGAGTGGAGTACGTGATTTGAAACTTGTTAAAGCGTTTTGCTCAACAGTAAGAGGGTGAATTTTAGCAGCGATACGATATGGTGCTGTTTCCCAATCTTTAACGTTTTCATAATCAGCAGCGAAAGTTGGCTCCCAGAAAGCGATATGGCACATTCTACCAATACCGTAAACTAATATAAGTTTTGCGCCTTCTTTTTTAAGTGCTGCAATTTTTTCAGGGTAAGTTGGAAGATTTGCTTTAGTTGCAAAGTTTCTTTGTTCCTTTGGTACGGTAAGTTCACCAAGTGGGTTAAATAATGCTTGTTCCATAGCAAATTGGAAAGCGCCAGGGTTATCAGAAGATAAAGTGTTGCCTTCGCTATCTGCCCATTCGTCCATATTGAAAGTGTAAACGTGTTTACAAGAAACTTTCCACTCTTTTAAGAAATAAACAACCCATTTATACATACCCATTGGTCCAACAGGTAATATGAAAGCGATTTTTTCTTTTCTATCGCTAGCAAGTTTAATTTGCATAGCAATTTCGTGACCCATATAAGTTTCAAACTCACCTAAAGTTTCACATTGAATAGGGTTAAAGTCTTTATTCCAAAAACTTTGCCTTTCAGTTATTTTTTCAGGGGCATCAATACATTTATCAATCTTATCAAAGTCCCAACCAGCAGGGTAAAAACCCTCTAAACTACTACCTTTAACGGTTGAATTAAAATCCATAATTTTTCTCCTTATATATTTTTTATTGTTTGTAGATTTCGTCTACTACTTTTTGAACGTTAACTGCAATTTCAGTATAAGCGTAATCAGGCTTACCACTTTCAACAATTTCACGGAAGTGAATAAGTTGTTTTAAGTAAATATTACCGTTTTCTGCTTGATACTCAGTAGGTGTGTACTCAACACGGTTTTGTGATGCTTCGTATGCACCTTGATTTACGTATAAATGCTTAAGCGTACCAATTTCTTCTTGCGCTAAAGTACCGTTAGCAATAATATAGCCCTTAGTACCGTAAATTTCAAGTTTGCTATTTGAAGCAGCGTCAGGAATATTAAAGTTTACGTCAATATGACCTATAACGCCTTTTTTAGTCTTGAATATTATAACTGCGCCGTCTTCAACTTCGTATGTAAAAGTACGAGTAGAGTAAATACCCTTAACTTCGTCCATTTCGTCTTCAAGTAAATAGTTGATAAGTTCAACACAGTGTACGCCAAGGTCCATAATAGCACCGCCGCCACTGAGTTTCTTATTTTGACGCCAAGCGCCAGGAATTTCAGGGTACCAGCAAGTAAATTGCGCTCTAATACTACTAATATCGCCAATTTCACCGTTATCAATAAGTTCTTTAGCCTTAACGTGTAGGTTATGATATTTCATCATATAACCAATAGTTAATTGCTTGTTTGCTTTTTTAAACTTATTTAAAAGTTCTTCGCTTTCTTTAGCAGTAAATGCAATAGGTTTTTCAATAAACGTATGGCAACCGTAAGAAAGTGCAAGTTCCGCTTGCTCTATATGGCAAAATACAGGAGTAGCAATATAAACTGCTTCGCATTTTTCATTTTCAAGCATTTCTTTTTCATTACTGTAATATGGAACGTTATACTTTTCGCCGATAATTTTAGCAACGTCGGCATTTTTATCCATAACGGCAACGAGTTTGCTATTTTCGTCTTTAAGGAGTGCAGGGATAGTTCTTCTATCAGCGATACCGCCCGCACCAATAATACACCATCTAATCATAAATCCTCCTATGGTAACAATCTTTTAGACGTACCTTTTAAATATACTTGACATTGTCTAAAACCTTCAGCATAGTCTGCACCGCATTGATAACCACGATATCTACAACACGTTTTAACCATATCAGGGAAGTCAATGTGGTCATGGTCGCGCATCCATACTATTTGAGATTCGTGACAATTAAGCATTTCAATTTTCTTATCAATGTAATTACTTACGTCAACGTACTCAGTTGGGTTAAAGTTAACGCCAGCAAGAGTATCCATATAATAAATAGGAACAAGTCTAGCCCTTCCTTCAACCGCAGTTTTGTAATTTGGTAAAGTAGCGGTAAAACTTGCGTCAAAAACAAGCCTTGATACTGCCGTATGGTCAGGCATATAATCGTCAGGAGAGTGAGTAATAATAAAGTCAGGGTTAACTTTCTTTATAACGTCAACAACTTTGTTTCTAGACTCTTCATTGTTATCATAAATTTGCAAGTCGTCAAAACCGCCCCACATAACTTCAAAGCCAGCCATATCGCCACTTCTTTTTGCTTCGCCTGCACGAATTTTAACAAGTTCGTCAGGTTTAATAATTTCGTGACCTAAATTACCACTAGAAAGGTGGCAAACAACAACTCTGTCACCACGTTCTTTACATTTAAGTAAAGTACCTGCACATGCAATTTCCATATCGTC
>JAZRNF010000045.1:0-14669 GCA_045648085.1 Christensenellaceae bacterium
GATTATTTATATATAAAATGTTATAATAACGTATATACCGTTGACTTTAACGACACTATTGAGAGTATTGCGTTAAAATTTAACTTGCCAAAAGAAAAAATATTAAAGGACAATAAGATTAACTACGTTTATCCAACACAAAAGATAATTATTATTTATGATTGAGTTTAATTTAAAAAACGGAATAAAACGAGCGCTATTTAATATAACTTGGCGTTGCAACGTTTGTGATAAAGAGATTTTTACAGGCGATTATTTTTGTTGTGACTGTAATGACAATTTGCCTTTTATAAAAAGTGATTTTTGCAATCATTGTGGTAGGCTTACAAGTTATAGCGTTGAGTTCTGCGACTCTTGTAAACAAAAGAACTTAAACTTTGATATGGCAAGAAGTGTATTTTCTTACGAAAATGCGGTTAAAAAATTAGTGCACGGTTTCAAGTATTATAAAAAGTTGTATTTAAGGGAAGTGTTTTCCTATTACTTAACGGGCGTATTATTAAATAATTTTAGCGACGCTAATTTAATAACTTTTGTTCCGTCAACTAAAAAGCGTTTAAAGGAAAGGGGATACAATCAGTCTAAAGCCTTAGCCGAAGAACTTTCTAGAACTATAAATATTCCGTGTATTGAAGTGTGTCAAAAAATTAAAGATACCGATAGACAAGCCACCCTAAACGCCGATGAAAGACTTGATAATTTAAGGGGCTCGTTTAAAATAACAAGCGGTGAAGTTAAGAATAAAAATATAGTTATCGTTGACGACGTTTTAACAACGGGTGCAACAACTGATTACATAGCAAGGCTACTAAAAAAGGCGGGAGCGACAAAAGTTTACGTATTGACGATAGCGTCGGTAGGTAAATTTAAATATTTTACCAGTGAAGATTAGTTTTATTTAGCCTTTAAACTAAAAGTTTAAATAAAACTGTTTACTTAATTGACAAAATATAGTAAAATATATAAATATAAAGTTAAAAGGAATTTGATTAAATGGGACTTATAAGATATATACTTTCTCACGATACGAGAGTAGGACTCAAAAACATAAGCAAAATAGCAGATAAGGTTTTAGAACTTTCTCCTAAGTACGAGCAAATGTCGGAAGAAGAACTTAAAGGACAAACCCTTATCTTAAAGGAGCGTTTGAAAAACGGGGAATCGTTAGACGATATTTTACCCGATGCTTTTGCTACCGTTAGAGAAGCAAGTTTCAGGGTTCTTAATATGCGCCACTATAAAGTTCAACTTATGGGTGGTATATGTGTGCACGAAGGTCGTGTTGCCGAACTTAAAACTGGTGAAGGTAAAACCTTAATGGCAACCTTACCTGCATACCTTAACGCTCTTACGGGCAAAGGCGTGCACGTTGTTACGGTTAACGACTATCTTGCTCAGCGTGACGCGGAGTGGATGGGTAAAGTTCATAGATATTTGGGTTTGACAGTTGGCGTTAACGTTCACGATTTAACTGACGACCAAAAACGTGAAGCGTATAACTGTGATATAACTTACGGTACTAATAACGAGTTTGGCTTTGACTATTTAAGAGATAATTTAAAAGTTAATTTATCTGACATGGTTCAACGTGGCTTAGAGTTTGCTATCATTGACGAAGTTGACTCAATTTTAATTGACGAAGCACGTACTCCGCTTATAATCTCTGGTCGTGGCGGTAAGTCTTCGGAGTTATATATTCAAGCAAATCGCTTTGTAAAAACTCTTAAAAAAGACGAAGACTTTACTATTGAAATTAAAGATAAAACGGTGCAAATTACAGAGTCTGGCGCAATTAAAGCCGAAAGATTTTTCAATATTGAAAATTTTGCCGATATTGAAAACGCCGACCTTTCTCACCATATTCAACAAGCCCTTAAGGCTCACCATATCTTTAAAAGGGATAACGACTACGTTGTAAACGACGGTGAAATTTTAATCGTTGACGAGTTTACCGGTCGTTTAATGATAGGTAGAAGATATTCTGACGGTCTTCACCAAGCAATAGAAGCAAAAGAAAACGTTCCAATTAGAAACGAAAATAAAACTCACGCAACTATTACTTTCCAAAACTATTTCCGTTTATACAAAAAACTTTCAGGTATGACGGGTACTGCAAAAACTGAAGAAGAAGAGTTTAGGACAATCTATGGTCTTGACGTTTTAGAAATTCCAACCAATAGACCTATGGTAAGAATAGACGAGCCTGACGTTATTTATAAAACTGAAAAGGGCAAATTACGTGCTTTAATTAAAGACATTATTGACGCTCACGAAAAAGGTCAACCAGTGCTTGTGGGTACAGTGACGGTAGAAAAGAGTGAAGAGATTTCTAGGCACCTAATTAAAAATAGAGTAAAACACAATATCTTAAACGCTAAAAACCACTTAAAAGAAGCGCAAATTATCGCTCAAGCAGGTAAGAAAGGTGCTGTGACGATTGCTACTAACATGGCAGGTCGTGGTACGGATATTTTACTTGGTGGCAACCCTGAATATTTGGCTAAGCAATACCTTAAAAATAAAGGTGTTGCGCCTGAAATTATTGAAAGCGCAACTTCATACGTTCAAAACGTAAGCGACGAGGTTTTAGAAGTTAGAGAAGATTATAGAAAAGTCCTTGCCGACTTTACTGAAGAAACTGAAAAAGAAAAGCAAGAAGTTATGGCTCTTGGCGGACTTAGAATAATAGGTACAGAAAGACATGAGTCAAGGCGTATTGACAATCAGTTAAGGGGACGTGCAGGCCGTCAAGGCGACCCAGGTTCATCACTTTTCTATATTTCACTTGAAGACGATTTGGCTAAGCGTTTTGGTGGCGATAGGTTAATGGGTTTTTATAATACCTTTAAGATTGACGAAGATATGCCTCTTCAAGCAAAAATGCTTGCAAGGCAAATTGAAAACGCTCAAAGAATGATTGAAGGTAAAAACTTTGGTATTAGGCGTCAAATCATTGAATACGACGACGTTATGAATACTCAACGTCAAGTTATCTATGACGAAAGAATGCAAGTATTAAAGGGTGAAAATACTCACGAAAAAATTCTTAATCTTATACCAGATATCGTTGCAGATATAATCAACAACACCGTAAACGTGGCAAAAGAACCTACTTTATGGGATAGGGAAAAATTAAATAAGGCTTTAGAAGACAGGGTTCTTCCTATTGGAACTGACTATTTAACGGAAGATAGGCTTTCTAAATGGGACTATGAAGAAATTTTAGATAGGGTTATCAAAAAAGTCATTTCCGTTTACGAAGAAAAGATTCAAAAGTATAAAGAAATGGGTATTGATTTTGACGACGTTGAAAGATTTGTTCTTCTTAAAAACGTTGATAATAAATGGATTGACCACATTGACGCTATGGATACTCTTAAAAGGGGTATATCACTTCGTGGTTATGCTCACGAAAACCCTATCAACGCATACAAAAGGGAAGGTCTTGATATGTTTGACAATATGATTTCAAGCATACAAAACGATACAGTTTCTCTTTTATTAAAGGCAGAGATTAAAAACGTGCCACAGAAACGTCAAGAAAATAAGGACCTTAGCGAAAGTGGTGGCGCTATTGACGAAAAGCCAAAAACAGTTGTTCGCACTAGCAAAAAAGTTGGTAGAAACGACCCTTGCCCTTGCGGTAGCGGTAAAAAATATAAAAATTGTTGTGGAAATAATTAAATGGTAAGAACTGATTTATATCATCAAAAAATCAACGACCTTAAAGAATTACTCAAAGAAGCAGGTTATTCGTTAGATATATCGTCAGCAAAAGAAGAACTTGAAAGTATAGAATTAGAACTTCAAAAAGAAGAAGTTTATACCGACCTTTCTAAGTCTACTGAATATTCCAGAAAGGCTCAAGCGATAAGGAACAAGATTGAAACTTTTGACAAGGCTGAAAAGGCGATAAAAGACGCTGAAGAAATACTTTTGCTTGCCGAAGAAGAAGACGACGATTCTTTTATGGAAGAAGTTGAAAAGGAACTTAAAATTGCCGAAGATGACATTTCTCAAATGAGAATACAAGCCCTTTTACGTGGCAAGTACGATTCTTCAAACGCTATTATGACCTTACACGCCGGTGCAGGTGGAACGGAAGCGTGCGACTGGACGGAAATGCTTTACCGTATGTATTTGTGCTACGCGCAAAAAAACGGCTATAAAGTGACCGAACTTGACCGTCTACAAGGCGATGAAGCGGGTATTAAAAACGTGTCTTTTAAAGTGGAAGGTACTAATGCTTACGGTTATTTAAAGGCAGAAAAGGGCGTTCACAGGCTTGTTAGAATATCTCCGTTTGACTCAAATGCTAGAAGACATACTTCATTTTCTTCAGTTGAAGTAATGCCTGAAATTGAAGATATGGGCGAAATTGAAATTAGACCTGACGAACTTAAAATTGATACCTATCGTTCAAGCGGTGCTGGTGGTCAACACGTTAATAAAACAGAGTCTGCTATAAGAATTACTCACTTGCCAACGGGAATAATAGTAGCCTGCCAAAACGAGCGTTCTCAAGTTCAAAATAAAGAACAGGCCATGAAAATGCTTATGAGTAAACTCGTTGAAAAGCGTGAAGCCGAAAGAATGCAAGAAGCCCAAGAAATCAAGGGCGAAATGAAACAAATAGAGTGGGGCAGTCAAATTCGTTCATACGTATTTTGCCCTTATACTTTAGTAAAAGACCATAGAACGGGAACTGAAAATAGCAACGTTCAAGCCGTTATGGACGGAGATATAAATAGTTTTATAATAGACTATCTTAAAAAATCATAATGAACTATTTTGAAAAAATTCAAAATACTGCAATAAAAGAAAATGCAGTCATACTTGCCATTGAGTCTAGTTGTGACGAAACGGCGGCAGCGGTAATTAGGGGTGGTAGAGAAATTCTATCATCTCAAATTTTAAGTTCGGTGACCGAACATATTAAGTTTGGCGGTGTTGTTCCTGAAATTGCTTCAAGGGCTCATACAACGTCAATATCGCTTGCTGTTGAAAAGGCAATTAAGCAGGCAAACATCACTCTAAACGATTTAGACGCTATTGCCGTCACTTACGGCGCGGGGCTTTTAGGCGCGTTATTAGTCGGTGTTTCTTATGCTAAAGCACTTGCTTTTTCACTTGGTATTCCGCTAGTTCCAGTAAGTCATATAAGGGGACATTTATCGGCTTCGTATTTATGCGATAAAGAACTAAAGCCGCCTTTTATAAGTTTGCTTGCAAGTGGTGGGCATACTGCAATTATTTTAGTTGAAGACTATTATAGTTATAAAATTTTAGGTCAAACTTTAGACGACGCTGTTGGCGAAGCCTTTGATAAAGTTGCCAGAGTTTTAGGGCTTCAGTACCCAGGCGGTCCTAACATTGAAAGGCTTGCTAAAGAAGGTAAAAACGCTATTGAACTTCCTAAAATGTTAAAAGGTAAAAAGGGGTATGACTTTTCTTATAGTGGTCTAAAAACTGCCGTAATAAACTACGTACATACAAGCGAAATGGCAGGTAGAGAGTATATTAAAAGTGACGTTGCTTGTTCTTTTCAATGTTCGGCTATTGACGTATTGGTTGAAAAATTACTAAAAGCAGTTGACGAATACGGTTATAATACTATAACGGTAGGCGGTGGCGTTGGTGCTAACGGATATTTAAGACAAACCTTAACCGACGTATGTAATAAAAAGAATATAAAGTTAGTTATACCCGAAAAAGTTTTATGTACCGATAACGCTTGTATGATTGGTGCCGAAGGTTATTTACAATACTTAAAACGCAACTTTGCTAATTTGGACTTGAACGCTAGTTCGTACGTTAAACTAAATTAAAGCCCTATAAACTTCGCAATACTGCGTTTACTGTAAAGTTTATCGATTTCGATAACCACAAAGGTTAATCTCACCCGCTAAACTTTACGAGCCTTGTCTTGCTCGTTTCTAGTGCTTTAATTGGGTACTATATTAAAGTTAGCGTAAGTATAGTTAGAGTAATACTGCGTTTACTGTAAAGTTTATCGATTTCGATAACCACAAAGGTTAATCTCACCCGCTAAACTTTACGAGCCTTGTCTTGCTCGTTTCTAGTGCTTTAATTGGGTATTATATTAAAGTTAGCGTAAGTATAGTTAGAGTAATACTGCGTTTACTGTAAAGTTTATCGATTTCGATAACCAAAAGGTTAATCTCACCCGCTAAACTTTACGAGCCTTGTCCTGCTCGTTTATAGAGTTTTAATGGGGTACGATATTCAAATTACCACTAATATTAATATAAATAGGTTATAAAATATGTTTAATAAATTATTTTCTTTATTTATAAAAAATAGCGAAAACGTTGAAGATACTATCGTCCGTGCTAGTTATGGTAAGTTTTTAAACGTTTTATGTATTATATTCAACGTCTTTCTATTCGCCATAAAATTAGTGGCGGGCTTTTTGTCTGGCTCGGTTGCAATTATGGCAGATGCCGTTAACAACTTGTCTGACGCGTCGTCAAACGTAGTTGGGTTTTTCGGTTTTAAACTTGCTAATATCCCTGCGGACGATAAGCATCCTTACGGTCACGGTAGATACGAATATATTGCAGGCTTAACGGTATCTTTCCTTATTTTAATGATTGGTATAGAACTACTTAAAAGTTCTTTTTCTAAAATTATAGAGCCAACCGCTATGGTATTTGAGTGGGTTGTAGTTGCAATTTTAATAACTTCTATATTAGTTAAGTTATTTATGTTCTTAATATTAAGCGTTGCGGGCAAAAAAATAAACTCTGACACGTTGCTTGCTACTGCTACCGATTGCAGGAATGACGTTTTGTCAACGTCAGCCGTACTTATATCTTTAATCATATTAAAATTATTCAATATTGACCTAGACGGCTACGTAGGTTTAGCAGTTGCCGTATTTATTTTAATAAGTGGGGTAAAAATAATATTAGAAACGGTTGAAACTTTGCTTGGTAAAGCGCCTGACAAAGAATACGTTGAGAAAATTCGTAAAAAAATTATGAGTTACGATAGTGTTTTAGGTACTCACGACCTTATGGTGCACGATTACGGTCCAGGTAGAAAATTCGCTAGCGTACATATTGAAATGCCTGCGGATAACGACCCACTTTTAAGCCACGAAATCATTGACGGTATAGAAAAAGATTTTTGGCACGATATGAACTTGCATATTAGTATCCACTTTGACCCAATTTCAACAAAAGACGAACTCTTAACGGAACTTAAATTATATATTGCTAAAAAGGTTAAAACGATAGATGAAAAAATTACTATCCACGACCTTCGTATTGTTAGGGGAATAGAGCGTAATATTGCGGTGTTTGATATAGTGTTGCCTTTCTCAGTAAAAATGGAAGAAAAGGAAGTTAAAGAAAAAATAGACCTTTTAATTAAAGAGAATTATCCGTCGTTTGACACGAATATTACAATAGATAAAGATTTTGCATCAAACCAATAGTAAAAAGCCGTTCTTTTAGAGCGGCTTTTTGTTTTTAAACTGCATAAAATGTATATTATGCATAAGAATACGCATAAAATTGCATAAAAATAAATTTAATAAAAAATTTTTAAATATTATGCAAAAATAGTTGACATTTAAAAACTAAAGGTGTAATATGGTATTACAATAATTAAACAACTAGTTATTTTAGTTTTGTTAAGGAGATAAAAATTATGAAAAAATTTATTACAACTTTATTAGTTGGTGCTCTTGCGCTCACTATGGCGTTCGCAACAGTTGGTTGTGGAAAAGACAAGGTTTCATACGTTGCAAATGCAATTGAAGGAATTGAAGGTGAAGAATTCGGTTTTGCTATTGGTAAAACTTCTTCTAAGAAAAACGAAATTTTAACTGCTATGAACAAAGTAATCAACAATGCTGATATGGAAAAAATTATCAACTACTTTACTGCTGTTTATGAAGAAAAAGACCCAGGTACTACTTTAAGCGAACCAAATCTTGACGATAACACTAACGGTACTTTAAAAGTATATACTGAATCTGGTTTCGCTCCATTTGAATTCGTTGACGACAATAATAAAGTTATTGGTGTTGATATGTACCTTATGGCTCTTGTTTGTGAAGAGTTAAATATGAAACTTGAAATTACTGATATGTTATTTGACGGTATTTGTGGTAAAATTGCTACTGAAGACAATGCTATCGGTGCAGCAGGTATCACTATTACTGATGAAAGAAAAGAAACTTTAGATTTCTCTACTCCATACGTAAGTTCAATCCAATATATCATTTCTACTTCTGAACAAAAATATACTAAACTTGAACAATTAGCAGGTAAGAAAATTGGCGTTCAAAAGGGTACTACTGGTGCTTTCATTGTTGAAGAAGCAATCACTACTGGTGTGCTTAAAGATACTGGTGCCACAATGGTTGAATATGATAGCGGTCCAGTTGCATATACTGCATTAAAGACTAACAAGATTGACTTTGTAGTTCTTGATAAACTTCCTGCATTAAGTCTTGTAAAATAATTTAAATAAACTACTCGTAAAGGAGGGTGTTAAAGCCTTCCTTTTTATGATTATAAAGGAAAATATGATATATAATACGTTAATTAAAGCAGACCGTTGGAAATGGTACGTAGACGGTGTAGGCAAAACTATTTTAATTTCTATAGGTGCGATAGCAATTGGCGTACTAATTGGTATAATTATTGCTCTTATTAAGTACGTTAATAAAAAATTCGGCAAATTTAAAATCTTATCAAAAATATGCGACTTGTATCTTACAGTATTTAGGGGTACGCCCGTATACGTGCAATTATTGATAATGTACTTTATAGTCTTAGTTGCGTTGCCATCGTTACCGATAGCGATTGTGACTTTTGGTATAAATTCAGGTGCATACGTAGCGGAAATTATTCGTGGCGGTCTTGAAAGCGTTGACGACGGTCAATTAGAAGCAGGCGCATCGCTTGGTTTATCAAAAATACAAATTATGATTCACGTTGTTTTACCGCAAGGTTTAAGAAGGGCGCTTCCTGCACTTTTTAACGAATTTATCGCTTTGATAAAGGAAACGTCAATCGTTGGTACGATAGGTATTATTGATATAACTAAGGTTGCCGCAAATATTACCGCAAGAACGACTGACCCATTTATGCCATACATTATATCGGCGCTTATATATTTAGTAATAGTCGTTGGGCTTACCCAAGTTCTTAAAGTTTTAGAAAGGAGGCTTGCTAAGAGTGATAGACAATAACGTAAAAAAAGCCGACCTTAACGTTGGTGACGTGATTATAAACGTAAAAAATTTATGTAAATATTTTGGCGATAATAAGGTTTTAACGGGTATAGATATTGAAATTAAAAAGGGTGACGTCGTTGCTATTGTCGGCCCGTCTGGTTGTGGTAAATCCACATTTTTAAGGTGTTTAAATCTTTTAGAAAAGCCAAACGCTGGTGAAATAGTTTTTGAAGGCGATTACGTGTTTAAACATTATAGTTTATACGTTAAAGAAAAGATAAACGCTATTCAAAAACAAATTAAAGACTTAAAGAAACAAGGTAAAGAAATACCTGAAAATTTAACTTGCGAACTAGAAACGTTAAAAACTGAGTACAAGTCAAAATTAGAAGACGAAAAAGTTATATTTAAAGCAACTCAAAAGGGTTTAAACAAACACCGTCAAAAAATAGGTATGGTGTTTCAGCAATTTAACCTTTTTGCAAATATGACCATACTTAAAAATATTACGTTAGGACCAATCAAACTTAAAAATATGTCTAAGCAAGCCGCTGAAAAACTTGCATTAGACCTTTTAGATAAAGTAGGTCTTAAAGATAGGGCAAACGATTATCCATCGGCATTATCTGGTGGACAAAAGCAACGTGTTGCAATTGTTCGTTCACTTGCTATGGAGCCTGACGTAATGCTCTTTGACGAGCCAACGTCGGCACTTGACCCTGAAATGGTTGGCGAAGTTTTAAACGTTATGACAACTTTGGCTAAAGAAGGTATGACAATGGTCGTTGTCACTCACGAAATGGGCTTTGCTAAAGAAGTTGCCAACCGTGTTATCTTTATTGATGGTGGCGTTATAGTTGAAGAAAACAATCCTAAAGATTTCTTTGACAGTCCTAAAAATCCAAGACTTAAAGAGTTTTTATCAAAGGTTTTATAATTAATAGGTGTAATATGGCTAAAATGTGGGAAGGAAGGACTGACGGCGTGACTAATAAAATTGCCGACGATTTCAATTCTTCTATTTCATTTGATAAAAAAATGTATAGACAAGACGTGTGTGGCTCAATAGCGCATGCGTCTATGCTTTGTAAACAAAACATAATAACGGCTCAAGACGGCGAACTTATAATAAAAGGGTTAGTTGAAATTTTGTCTGATATTGAAAACGGCACGTTAGACTTTGATTATACTGCTGAAGATATTCATATGTTTATTGAAAGCGAACTTACAAAAAGGATAGGTGACGTTGGTAAAAAACTCCATACGGCAAGAAGCAGAAACGACCAAGTCGCTTTAGATCTTAAAATGTACGTTAAAGACGAACTTAATAAAATTATCTCTTTACTATACGACTTAGAAGAAGTAATTTTAAACCTTAGCGAAAATAACGTTGATACCGTAATGTGTGGTTATACTCACTTACAACGTGCTCAACCTATATCATTTGCCCAACATATTCTCGCTTACGGTGAAATGTTCAAAAGGGATATTTCTAGACTTAAAGACTGTACTAACCGTTTAAATTATAGTCCGCTTGGCAGTTGCGCATTAGCGGGTACTACTTACGATACCGACAGGCATTTTGTCGCCGAAAAATTAGGTTTTTTAGGCGTGACTGAAAACAGTATTGACGGTGTTTCTGATAGAGATTATTGCGTTGAAGCCTTAAGTTCATTATCTATTATAATGATGCACTTATCACGTTTTTGTGAAGAGATTATTCTTTGGTCTAGTTGGGAGTTTAAGTACGTAGAACTTGATAATGCCTTTACTACGGGTTCTTCAATTATGCCACAAAAGAAAAATTCTGATATGGCAGAACTTATAAGGGGTAAAACGGGTAGGGTTTACGGTAATTTAATGGGAACTTTAACAATGCTTAAAGGTTTGCCACTTGCGTATAACAAAGATATGCAAGAAGATAAAGAGAGTATTTTTGATGGTTTAGAGACTGTAATTAATTGCTTAAACGTATTCAACCCTATGCTTGCAAGCGTTAAGATTAACAAACAAAATATGTTAAACGCTGCAAAAACTGGTTTTATAAACGCTACCGACCTTGCCGATTATTTAACGAAAAAGGGTGTTCCGTTTAGAGAAGCATATAAAATCGTTGGTAAAATCGTTGGCGAGTGCGTTGAAAAGAACTGTACGCTTGAAGATTTAACGCTTAACGACTATAAGGCGCATAACGAACTTTTTGAAGACGACTTGTATACCGAAATAGAACTTTATAACTGTATGGCTAAAAGAACTTCTTACGGCGGTACTGGTATAAATTCAATAGAAAATCAATTAAAAATCTTAAAAGATTTTATTGCTAATAAAGATAATTAAGTTTGACGTTTGTCAAACTTTTTTATTATTAAAAGGCTTTGGCAGAGTGTCTTACTAAAACTATAAAAATATTGTAAAAAAATGTTAAAAAGGTCTTTTCAATTACAAAAAGAAATGCTATAATAAATACATAAAATATTTCGGGATAAAGGAGATTAATATGAAGTACGTACCCGTTTATGATAAAGATTATTACCCTATGATTGTTAAACTTAACGAGTTTAAGAAAGCAGTTAAAAATGAAGGAAATAAACCACTTAAAATTTGTATTGAAAGAAATAAAGAATATAATTTTATTTACGAACTTGATATCTTTGCTTGTGAATCAAAGCGTGAAGAAAACTATAATATAGTTGAAAGAATAATAAAAACTATTTTATGGGTTGCAGGTGGCTATAAAATTTATATTTTAGGCGACGATTATATTTACGAAAGAATTAAAGCCGACTATTCACCTAACGGTGCTAGGGCGTTTGACTATAAGTTTATGGCAGGCGTTTACGAAAAGGAATTTGAAGTTGTTAAAGCAGACGAAAATTCTTTCCCAACTAAAAAGACTTGCTCACTTAAAGTTGGCGGCCATTTAGACGGTTGCCGTATCGGTTTTGACGCAGGTGGCTCTGATAGAAAAGTTTCTGCAGTTATAGATGGTAAAGTTGTATATAGTGAGGAAGTTGTTTGGTTCCCTAAAATAAATAGTGATTGGCACTATCAATACGACGGTATTATGGAGTCTATGAGAACTGCCGCTAGCAAAATGCCAAGGGTTGACGCTATCGGCGTATCTTCTGCGGGCGTATACGTAGATAATAAAATAATGGTTGCTTCACTTTTCTTAAAAGTCCCTGAAGACGATTTTGAAAAACACGTTAAAACTATGTACTTAGATATCGCTAAAGAAATCGGTGCTCCTATTGAAGTTGCTAACGACGGTGACGTGACTGCACTTGCCGGCGCTATTGACCTTAAAGACAATTCAGTTTTAGGTATTGCTATGGGTACGAGTGAAGCGGTTGGTTATATTAATAACGAAGGTTGCTTAGAAGGCTGGCTCAATGAACTTGCTTTTGCTCCTGTTGACTATAATAAAGGCGCTATGGTTGACGAATGGTCTGGCGACTATGGTTGCGGTGTAAAATACTTCTCACAAGATAGCGTTATTAAACTTGCTGAAAGTGCAGGCTTTAAGTTTGAAGAAGGTTTATCTCCTGCAGAAAAACTTAAAGTTATTCAAAAACTTATGCAAGAAGATAACGAAATGGCATATAATATCTATGATTGTATTGGTATCTATCTTGGATATACTCTTGCTTGGTATAGTGAGTTTTATTATATTAAACACGCTCTTTTACTTGGTAGGGTGACTTCTGGAAAGGGTGGCGATATTATTCTTAATAGGGCTAAACAAGTAATTGACGAAGAATTCCCAGAATATTCTTATATTAAACTTCAAATGCCTGACGAGTCTAATAAGCGTGTAGGTCAATCTATTGCCGCTGCATCTTTACCAGAAATTAAATAATTTTAAATGGAGTTTTTATGGGTATTCAATTATCTAAATTTGTAAATACTGCAAAAACTAAATACTTTTGGATTTATATAGTATTTGGTGTATTGCTTGCTATATCGGCTATAATTTTAATGCCGTTTTGGAAAGATGCGGGTATTGAGGTTTTCTTTGCAAATTGGGGTTATAGTATCGTTAATATCGTAATGGCAATAATGCTACTACTTTATCTTTTATTGTTCTTGACAAAAAAGATAAATGAAAAGTCTAATAAGGTAATAAAAGTTCTTACTGTTATAGAGTTTTTGTTATTTTTAATAATCGTAGTAGGTTTAATACTTTCTCAATTTAATATTATCCCTGTAAACGAGCCTAGCCAAATTTTAGGTTTAGTATTATGGGTTAGGGGTGTTGTTGAGATTTTTTGCGCTTATTACTATGAAAAAAGTAGTAATAAAAAGTATTCGGTATTAAGGTTAATAATCGCTATAATTTTACTTTCAGCAGGCGTGTTCTTTATTGTAAAAAATACAATAACAAGAAAATTTATTTTATGGCTAATAACTTTAGTTTTACTCTTATGTGGGTTAGTTGCTTTTCTAATCGGGTTTATTAGAAAACCTAAAAAAACTAAAAAGCCCAAAACTAAAAAGGTAAAAGCCGAAAAAGATAATAATAAAGAAGAATTAAATACTAAAAATAAGTAAGGTTTATTAAAAATTTATATATAAGGGTTAGTTTTCTAACCCTTTATTTTTTTATATATAAAGCGTAGTTTTATTGTGTATTTAGTAATTTACGTAATCAATTTAAAAAATATTGCAAAAAATAGAATAAATGTGTAAATATCGTATTGTATTTTTTAAAAATTGTGATATAATTATAATGAAATAATTTGAAATTCTAACAATAAAATTTTAAGGAGATATTTTTTATGCAAATGACTTTCCGTTGGTATGGCGAGGGCAACGATAAAATAACCCTTCAAGACATAAAGCAAATACCTGGTGTGACAGGCATAGTTTGGGCATTACATGATAAAATGCCTGGCGAAATTTGGCAAGAAGAAGAAATCGCTAAGGTTAAAAAGCAATGTGATAAATACGGCTTTAATATTGACGTTGTTGAATCAGTAAACGTTCACGACGATATTAAAATTGGTCTACCTACAAGAGATAAATATATTGAAAATTATATTCAAACTATCCGCAATTTATCAAAGTTTGGCGTTAAGGTAATTTGTTATAACTTTATGCCTATTTTTGACTGGACAAGAAGTAATTTGTTCCACGAAGTAGGTGACGGTTCAACTGCACTTTTCTATGAAAAGAATATGATTCAAGACGACTATAACGCTATGGCTAAGTATATTCTTGACTTTACTGAAAAGTACAACATGTCTTTCCCAGGTTGGGAACCTGAAAGAATGGCTAAATTAGACCAACTTTTCAAAGCCTATGAAGGAGTTGACCACGAAAAATTATGGGCTAACTTAAAATATTTCTTAGAAAAACTTATGCCTGTTTGTGAAGAAACCGGCATTAAAATGGCTATACATATGGACGATCCACCATGGGATATCTTTGGTCTTCCAAGACTTTTAGTTGATGA
>JAZRNF010000046.1:0-7185 GCA_045648085.1 Christensenellaceae bacterium
CATAAAACGGTTGCTCCTTTTCCCAAAAATCTTTTGCAAGCAAAATATTTTCGTGAGCCCTACTAAAGTCCTTTACCTTAAGCACCAAAAAAAAGAAGAAGGACTTGTTTTCCTTCTTCTTTTTTTTGGTGCGGATGACAGGACTTGAACCTGCACGAAGTAGCCTTCATAAGATCCTTAGTCTTATGCGTCTGCCAATTCCGCCACATCCGCATCTCGCTATTGAGCATATGTATTTTAGCACAAACTAATTAAATAATCAATCGTTTTAACGCCATTTTTACAATTTTTTATATTTTTTTTATTTTACCCTATTTGGCGTTATTTTATTAGCATTAATTAGTTATAATAATTGGCGTTTTCTGTTTTTTTGTGACACCTTTTCTAACTTATCTTCATCATTTACAGGCTCTTTTTTTAAGTCGCACTCGTTTAAAACGACATTCTTTTTTATTGTGTATTTTAACGAATAATTTTTAACACCTATTGACACTGCGTCTTTTAAGGCTGAAATTGCTAAGTCAATAGTAGAATACTCTACTTGTCTTTTGCCTTTACTATCAATATAAACAATATCAAAAGTACCGTAGCAATCTTCGGTAGGATACTCTTTTTTTAAGTTTTCTAAAATTTGCCTATCCTTAACGTCGTTTTTAGTGCTAGGCAAGGTTATTATAACGTTTAACTTCAAAACGTCTTTTACCTTAAACTCTTTATTATTAACCTTAATTAAATTGTTTTCTATAGCAACTATTTCACGCCCGTCAACAGGAAAGTTTTTATATGCACTAGGCACTGTCACAATAGGAAGAATTAAAATAAAACCAAAAATTATAGCAAATAAATATTGACCTTGACTAGCAAACATCGCTGCCATACTAAGTAATGCCATAAATAAAATAACGCTAAGCAATACCGCGTTTCTTCTTTTTAGTTTATTATACTCTATATTAGCGTAATAAGTCTTTTTCATTTTAAACACCCCTAAAACAGTTTAATTGTACATTATACGCTTAATTTTGTCAACCTTTTCCTACTTTAATAATACCTTTTAACGAGTTATATTTATCGCTTCTTAATTTAACACAGTTTACTTGTACACCGTTTAAATACTCTATTAAATACCCCTCGCTTGTAAATCCGTTTTTGGGCTTGCGAACGTAAGTTTTTTGCCCTAGTTTTAACAAATAATCGTCTTCATAAATATAATCGTTGCACTCTATCTCACTAGTAATTTTATATTCTCTTTCAAAGGTGCTATCAAGTTTTTTACCATATATAGCAAAAGTCACCCTTTCTCCGTCGGCAATTCCGCCGATATATATTGTTCCACCCGTATTGTTTACAAACTTTAAGTCGGTAGTAAAATAGTTGACCATAGCGTCAAACGACGGCTCTATATACCCAACGTTAAGAGAATGTGGGTGTTGCTCAGTAATTTTAAGCCCCGATATTAAAGCACAGTTATATAGCGTGGTTGACGTTTGGCATACTCCCCCACCAACCCCTTCGGCATATTCACTGCCAACGATTACTTTGCTTATTTTAAAACCGTTTGCTTCACTTCTTTCGCCAACAATTTTATTAAAAGAAAACTCTTCACCGTCTTTTAGTGCAAGGTTAGAAATTTTACTTGTAGACAAACTTATATTATGTTTTCTACCGTCTTCAGAGCAACTGTAATAGGTTGTAAATCTTCCCCTTAGGAAAGTTTCTTTCTTTACATTTTCAAGGCTAATTTTAGGTTTTATAATGCTATAAGTCACTTTTACCACCTTTTTATTACTATTTAAAGCGTCGCTTATATCATTTAGGAGTTTTTCTTTATCTATTGCTAGACCCATACGCTCTTTTTCAAAGGTAAAAGGCTCTTTTAGAGCAAAATTAAAAGTGCAGGTTGCATCTTTTTCACGAATAATCGTGTCAAGATAAATTTTATCTACAACGTTTATAGCGTCTTTTAAATAATGCTTACCGTTATAAAAGGCAATCTCGTCTTTAGTAAATAGGTACTCTTTGCCACCTGCTTCAATCTTTAACAGGTACTCGCTTGCACTTACTTTATTTATAGGAATTAAAAAGGCGACGGTGAAAAACACAATCGCCAAATATATTAAATTTTTAAGTAATAATTTAATTGGCTTTTGCACGTACTTAGTATGCTAATAATACAATTAAATATACTTTTTAGATAAAACGGTAATTTCTTTTTTGTTAACGCTAATAATACCCTCGTCACTCAACTTTTTAATCTCACGCATTAGTGCAGACCTGTCAACGTTTAAATACTCTGCTAACGTAATGTACGACATAGGTATTGTAAAAGTGTATTTTTGACTTTTGCTCACAAGAAAACTTAAATAACTTAAAAACTTATCTCGTATAGTTTTACTTGACAAAATTTCTATCCTTTGAGAAAGATTTTTTGTTCTTTCTAAAAGTTTATTCATAAGGTTATAGACAAAAGTAGAGTGATACTCGCAAGCCTTTTGACACCTTTTAAAAATGCAGGTGTGGTCCATAAATAGTACGGTAGTAGGCTCGCTAGCAAATACTGAGATAAAGTTTATATCCGTTTCGGTATAAACAAATCCTGAACCAAATACGCTATCTTTAAAAAGAGTTTCTAAAATGGTGTAGTTTCCATTTTTATCAAGTTTTTTAACGTATGCTTTGCCTGATAATATTATACCAACTACTTTTAAAGAATCGGTATAAGTGCAAATTTCTTCACCCTTTTCAAACTTTTCTTCACGAACACGTAAACAATTATTAAGTTGTTTTATTTGATTTTCTTTAATTCCGTCATATAATGAACAGTCTTTATATTTCATAAAACACCTTATTTTGTAGTTTTTGCAACAATTTGCAATAATATGTTAGCATATATATTTTATTTTGTAAACTAATTATATATACAAATTTTATCTTTATAATAATTTACTAAACGTTTTATTAGGTATTATAAAAGAGTAGCAAAACTACTACTCTTTCCTTTAAATTTTTAAGTACAAAACTTTATTAAAAAGTAATTTTAATTAACCTTTTTCTTTTTAGGTAGCGGTAGTTGAACTTGGGCAAGAATTACCGCAACAAACACAAGTGTACAGCCAATAAACTCTTTACTTGATAACGATTCGCCTAAAACTAACCAACCTGCTAATGCAGCAAATACCGACTCTAAACTCATAATTAAAGTTGCGCTAGTTGGGTCAGCATCTTTTTGCGCCGTTATTTGTAAGGTGTAAGCAATACCGCTAGACATAAAGCCTGCATACATAATTTCAAGTTTTGCATTCCAAATTGCCGTAAAGTCTGGCTTTTCAAAAACAAATGCTAATATGAGCGAAATTATACCGACTACTAAAAACTGTATGCACGACGTTTTTATTGGGCTTGCTCCCTTTTCCATAAAATAGTCTATAATTAAAATATGAAAACTAAAGAAAACTGCGCTTAGTAAAGTTATAATATCGCCTTTTTCTACTTTAAAACCACTTTTTATACATAATAGGTAAAAGCCCAAAGTCGCAATGGGTACGCAAAGTGCGATAATTTTAGGTATTCTTCTTTTTAAAATAACGCCAAATATAGGTGTAAACACTATATATAATGCAGTTATAAATCCTGCTTTCCCCGACACGTTGTCACTCATAAGCGATATGCCCTTTTGTTGACAAAAACTAGCAATAGTAAGTACGACACCGCAAAATGCACCTGCAATAATAGTCACCGTTGACGGCTTTAAAGTTTTAGGCGTTTCACCGTCAATTAAATTTTTATTTTCTTGTAAATTAAATATTGCTATAACAGGAATTAAAAACAAAAAGCCAATAAAACTCCTAGAAAAAAGGAAAGTAAAAGGCTCTACGGTATCGCTTGCCGTAGTTTGCGCAACAAAGGTGCTACCCCAAATAAGAGCGGCAACTAATAACATTAAATTTGCACGTAGTTTTTTTTGCATAACTCACCTTTTTAATAAACAAAAGTTATTTACCCTGCTTTACAAAATTACTTTTTTATTATAGCAAAAAAAACAATTAATTTCAAGTAATTTTACACTCTTAAAAATCTTAAAAATAATAAAACTTTCGCTATATTAAACTTTTAAATAAAATAAAAGCACCCAACAAATTATAGGTGCTTTATATAAAATTTTATTAAACGGTGCCCAATAAAAATTTCATTAACATAAATACAAGCGGAACGGTAATTAGTGCAACGACGTAAGAGATAAAACACGCCTTAGCACCTTCTAAACTGTCTTTACCAACAGATTCGGTATAAACAATAACGTTCATACCTGCAGGCAAAGATAAAAACACTACCATACACACGAAAACTATACCTCTAACACCTACAAGATATAGTAATCCACCAAATACTAATGGAAAACCTATTAACCTTATTAAACTAAGTAAATATCCTTTTGTTGATAGGAATAGTTTTTTAAGTGGTAATTTTGCTAAAATAGTGCCAGAAACAATCATTGCGCAAGCGCTCATACAATTAGATGCTGGAGTTAAGAAGTCAATAAATACGTCAGGCATATCAAACGGCATTAAACCTAAAGTTAAACCGATAACCGATGCTACCATTGGTGGAGAAATTATTGAAGAAATCATACTCTTTTGCTTATTGCTATTGGCATTAAACGCTAGTTCTTCCTTAGTTGGCTTTGTTAACATAAAGTAGCCATAAGTATTTATAACCATAGTTATAGGCAAGCAGTATATCATAAACATTGTAAGGTACTCTGTGCCAAAAACGCCGTCAACTAACGGATAGCCAAAATAACCTACGTTAGAGAACATTATCATATACTTAAACATATTTCTTACGTTTTCGTCTTTACTAAATATTTTGCTTAAAAAATGCCCTACAATAACGACGAATATTACACTTGCAATACCAACTAATAGCAACGTTATATAAGTGCTAATTAAGTCATACGTCATATTTTTTGAAAGAGAACATAAATAATATGCAGGCAAAAATAAATAGGTTAAAAGTTTAGAAAGAACTGAGCCTGCTTGCTCGCCTATGAGTTTCTTTTTTCTTAAAAAATAGCCAATAAATATATAAAATATTAGTAAACTAACTTGTTTTAAAGTAATTAAAAACATAAAATCACCAATTTTTAAAAGTTAAATTTATTATACACCTTTTTACTGACTTTTACAAATTTTTTATACCTAGTTTTTAATATTTTATTTATTAAACTGCACAATAAAAGGCCACCTTAATAGGTAGCCTTTTAAAATTAATTACATAAGAATAAACGCTTAAATAATAAGCACCATAAAGCGTCTAACCAACCAACTACAATACCAGAAGGTAAAGTTGCTAAAATTGCTATTATGTATTTAAGTAAGGTTTTCTTTCTTAAAGCGTGACTCCACCTTACTAAGAATTCTGTCACCCAATTAACTACTGGTATAAATAACAATATTATTTGGGTAAGCCTAGGTAATTTTTTAAATGATTTTTCAAATGTTTTTGCCATAGTGTTCTCCTTTAATATAATATTATATTTTAATTTATCATTAAGCAATTTATAATCGCCTTTATATTTTTCTAAATCAAAATGTCTTCTTGTATATATTTTAACATCGTTTTAACCTAATTGCAATATCAAAATTTAAATTTACCGCTCGTATACGATTATATTTGTTTTTGATTAGACTTTTAGCGTTGGTCTACGGAACCAATATTAGTATATTTTATGTCAAGAAACAAAAATGACTACCACGAGGGTAGTCTTTTTTGTTGGCGCGCTAGTTGCGAGATTCAAACTCCTGACCTTTGGTTCGGCGTCAAAGGACGACCTTTTATCACCTTTTTGCTGTGCGCAAAAAGTTTGATTTTTCTGTCGCCTTTTCCTTTTCCCAAAAATCTTTTGTTGTCAAAATATTTTTGGGAGCCCTGCTAATATTCGCTGCGCGTTGGTCTACGGAACCAATATTAGTATATTTTATGTCAAGAAACAAAAATGACTACCACGAGGGTAGTCTTTTTTGTTGGCGCGCCGTAAGAGATTCGAACTCCTGACCTTTGGTTCCGTAGACCAACGCTCTATCCAGCTGAGCTAACGGCGCATAAGTTTTTAATTTTAATTAAACTTTGATTTTTATAAGTGCGCCTACTATTGCTGGATGGAGCGTTGCAAACGCTCTGTGCCCGCACGCAGTAAGGAAATACGGTTGACGGACTTTCTTGACGATACCCGCAGTTTACAGCTGAGCTAACGGCGCATAAGTTTTTAATTTTATAAACTCAAAGCCTACTTATTATATAACACAAGATTTATTTTGTCAAACGAATTACCATTTATATATAAAATAAAATGTTTTAATATTTTTTAAATTGCAATTAGGCGTGTAATATGCTATAATACTTATAATTAATAAATAATTATGGAGATAAAAATGGAAATTTTTGACGCTCACGTTCACGCAAAAAACACACCTGTAAATACACAAAAGTTATTTGCCGAATTACAAAATGCAGGCTTAACCGGTTGCGCTATATTTTCTAACAATCCTAAAGAATACAATGCTAAAACAGGCACGGATTTTAATACTAGATTAAACGAAATATTAAGTTGGACAAGCGAAAATAAAGACAAACTTTTCCCTGTAATGTGGATACACCCTTACGAAGAAGACATTTTAACTAACGTAGAAATTGCCGCTCAAAAAGGCGTTTTAGCGTTTAAAATTATATGTTCTAACTTCTACGTTGGCGATACCAAATGTATGGACTTATTATCAAAAATAAGCACTCTTAATAGACCTGTATTTTTCCACTCTGGCATATTATGGGACGGTATGAACTCGGCAAACTACAATCGCCCTGCTAACTGGGAGGCACTTTTGGAACTTGATAACCTTAAGTTTGCTTTAGCACATTGCTCTTGGCCTTGGGTTGACGAGTGTATTGCAGTTTACGGAAAATTCTTAAACGCACTTTCACAAGGTAAAAATATTGAAATGTTTATAGACACTACTCCTGGTACGCCTGAAATTTACCGTGAAGAAACTTATAAAAAGTTATTCTACACAGGTTATGACGTTCCAAACAATATATTCTTTGGTACAGATTGTAGGGCACATAATTATCAATATAATTGGACTAAAAAATGGATAGATATAGACCAAGCAATTTTTGATAAATTAAATATAC
>JAZRNF010000047.1:0-1306 GCA_045648085.1 Christensenellaceae bacterium
TTGCCGTCACTATCAAACTTTTTACCTAAGTAGTCTGCTCTATAAATACCTTCAACGTCTTTATATCCGTCTTTTACAGTTATCTCAACAATTCTACCGTTCTTAGCGTCAACGCGGTCTAAGTCTTTAGAGTAGTCAATAAGTAATGCTACGTCTTCGCCGTTTTGGTTTTCAAATACCGTTAAACCACATCTCTTATCAGCCTTAAAGTCATTAGTAGACATTTTTCTAATTTCTTCAACTACAATGTTTTCAATGTGTAAACTAATATTGTATGCGCCAACAAATGCGGCATATTTAAGCGTTTCAATACCAACTTCGCCGATAGGTGCGTTTATGAGTAAAGCATTGCCTTTTTTAATAATAATAGGCTCTTTATCATCGCCCTTTAACAATACTTCAGCGCCGTCTACGTCGTAGTAAACTTCAGTATCAATAGGAGCAATATATTCAATATCGTCACCCCTATTTAAATATGTAAGGTTTGCCCTATGTCTATTTAATTTAACACCAAAAATATCTTCTAAACCTTCTACTTCGCTAACTGCAATAAGTGGTGTTCCACTTTCGTATAAAGCCCTGATTTTATCTTTAACTTTTTGTGATACCCCTTTAAGTGAAGGAAGAACTAAAATATCTAAGTTAGAGTTATCATAACTATCAAGACCGGCAAACGTAGTGACACCGTTTACAGGAACGCCTGCTTCACGCATCATTCTATAAACATATGCTTCGCCTGTGTCAGAAATATTATGTACAGGTCTACCTAAATAACCGTAGTCTCCACCCATAAAGTAGTCCCAAGAACAGTCGGTATTAAACCTATCGTCTTCATCAGGAATTTCGTATAAGAACACGCTACCTTTAAGTGGCTTTTTAGGTAAGTTTTGAAGTGCTTTGCCCCAAGCAGGCATGTATTCGTCAAACTTCGCCTTTGTATCTACAACGTACAAGTTGTAAATCATCAAGCCGTAATCACGCCAATAATCGTACTCTTTAGTTTCTGCTTTAAAGTTAGCCGTGTTGTACACGTACTCAAATATTTGCGTCATACAAGCGTAAGGCTCGCAGTAGTAATATCCAAGTGGTGGGTGTGCGCCAGGGAGTGCTTCGTCTGGGCAACCTTCAAGCCAAGTATCGTAAAGTTCAGGGAAAATTCTAGCCTTATTATTTATAAGGTTTAAAGTTGATAAGAAGTACGCGCCTTTAGTAGTTGAGTAATTACAGTCAAGTGGGTAATCTTCAAATTGCCAATAACCGTCAACAATTTCGTGTAATCTATATGGGTCGTGACCTTGTAATCTAC
>JAZRNF010000048.1:0-9375 GCA_045648085.1 Christensenellaceae bacterium
TGCTTATAAACTCTTTAAAGTCTTCGCTAGACTTTTCACTTTCAACAACTTTAACTACTAACTCTTTATTAGGGTCAATACCGTCGTCTGAAGTAATAATAATATCTTCAGTAGCATCGTTTTCACTATCTGTATCAAAAGTAAACGACGCCTTTTTAATAGTAAGCGTAGCAGTTTTATTAGCAATTAATTCGTAGTTAGTAGCGTCACCAGTAAACGTAGCAGTTATAGTGTAAGTACCAGCATTAGTTTTACCGTTGTTTTCATAAGTTGCGCTAACGCCGTTTGGTAAGTTAGTTGCCTCTATTGAGTAAGAATTACCGTCGTATACAACAGTTTTATTCTCAAATACAACACCGCTCATATCATAAGTTGCTTTGTTAATTAAAAGCGTTGCAGTCATATCGCTAATCAAATTATAGTTGTCAGCATCGCCTGTAAATTTAGCAGTTATGGTGTATGTGCCAACTACAGTTTTACCATTGTTTTCATAAGTTGCGCTAACACCGTTAGGTAAGTTAGTTGCTTCAATACTAAATGCCGTGCCGTTGTAAACTACTGTTCTATCGGCAAATACAACTGCGCTCATATCATAAGTTGCTTTACCTATTACAAATGAATAAGTAATATCGCTTATTGTTTCATCATTCCATTGATAATTGTCTTTATCTTTTAAAGCAACCGTAATTGTATAATCTCCTGCATTAGTTGCCTTTGTTGAAGAGATTGTGTAAAGGTCACTTATTGCTAATGCGTAGTTTTGTTCTTGACCATTATAAATAAATACTCTACTATCGGCAGTTGGTTTTTCAACATTTGCTTTATTGATAGTAAGCGTTGCAGTCATATCTGCAATTACATTATAGTTTGCACTACCAGTGAATTTTGCAGTTATGGTATATTCGCCCGCATCAGTCTTGCCGTTGTTTTCGTATTCAACGCTAACGCCGTTTGGTAAGTTAGTCGCTTCAATTGAAAATGCTGTGCCATTATATACAACAGTTTTGTTTTCAAAAACAACACTACTCATATTGTAAGTTGCTTTATTAATTACGAAAGAATATTCAAGGTCGTCAGAGTTTCCGTTTTCCCATTGATAATTGTTTTTATCACCTAAAGCAACTATGACTTTATAATTGTCAGCCTTTGTACCTTTATTACCTGAAATAGTGTAATAGTCACTTGGTTGTAAAGCGTAAGTCTGTTCTTCGCCGTTATAAGTAAATACTGTACTATCGGCAACAGGTTTTGCTACGCTTAATTTATTGATAATAAGTTTTGCAGTCATATCAACAATAGCGTTGTAGTTTGAGTCGCCTGTAAACTTAGCAGTTACGGTATATTCGCCCGCATCAGTCTTGCCGTTGTTTTCGTATTCTACGCTAACGCCATCTGGCAAGTTGGTTGCTTCAAGTGAGAAAGTAGAGCCGTTGTAAGTAACAGTTTTATCAGCAAACACAACAGCGCTCATATTATAAGTTGCTTTATTAATTACGAAAGAATATTCAAGGTCGTCAGAGTTTCCGTTTTCCCATTGATAATTGTTTTTATCACCTAAAGCAACTATGACTTTATAATTGTCAGCCTTAGTACCTTTATTACCTGAAATAGTGTAATAGTCACTTGGTTGTAAAGCGTAAGTTTGTTCTTCGCCGTTATAAGTAAATACTGTACTATCGGCAACAGGTTTTGCTACGCTTAATTTATTTATTTTTAGAGTTGCGGTCAAATTTTCTATCGGATTGTAGTACTGAGCGTCATCCTTTTCTAATGTAAATTTAGCAACGGCATTATAAGTACCTGCGATAGTACCGATATTATTCTCATACTCTACAGTTACATCTTTAGGAAGATTAGTCGCTACGATAGAGAATTGACTTCCAGTATAAGTTACTTCTAAGTCATTAAATACAACTTTGCTCATATCGTAATCACCTTTCTCGATAGTAAAGGTAACTACTTTTTCGCCTACGAAAATACTGCCGTCTGCGGGAATGATAGTAAATGAATATGTTCCTGGAGTTTTTGCGATAGTAGTTCCGGTCCTCTTATAATTACTGCTTGAAACATTTTCACCCTTGTAATATAGATTGTTAATGGCTGCAACCAAGCCATCGCCGTTGTATTTAAACTCTTTTCTAGTTAATTCAACTACGGTATCTGCTAAATTAGGCGCAACCGCTTCTTTTTTAACGTAGTTACAAGTTGAGCAAGTATATTCAATAGTGCCTGGCTTTTTACTTGTAGGCTCAACTGTTAGAGTGCCGTCGCCAAAAGAGTGCTCTTCTTCGTTAACACTCCATAGGCACACACATTGGTCAAAGTGGTGCGTTTCGTCATGACCTGGCTTGTATGGAGCAGAGTGCTCGTGCTCTTGATAGTTAACGGTAATAGCAGTAAGTAGTCCTTCAGCGCCACCATTACTAGATATCGTGTAAGTCTCACCCGGTTGCATGCCCGTTACTTTTAAATTGCCGTTATCATAAGATGCTTCTAATTCTTCAGGAAATCTTAACTCTCCTGTATCAAGTGGATTATTGAGAGGAGACTTAAAGATAATGTAATTGAAAACATTTCCGGGTACTGGATAAATAGTTATGCTAAATGCGCCCGTAGAGGCTCGTGCAGGATAGCCACTATCGAATGCCCCATCATATTTAATCTGAAAAGTTGCATCGCCTACTTTTACCGTAGCAGGAGATGAACTTGATTTATCGGTTGTGCAGTCGTGGGTTATATCGCCATCATTTCCTGTTTGCTTTTCTTCGTAGATAATACAAATTGTGCCAAGTTCTGTGTTTATGCCAAGCGTGAATTTATAAGGGTCTTCTTCAGTTGAGATATGGTTAACATTTAGATTTGCACCAAAAGAAGTAGTTTTATTAGCAGTTATTCCTGCTTGCGTTAACATTTCAACATCGGCATCAGATAAGCCTGCAAACTTTTTTCCATACTTCGCATCACATTCCTTAAAATACCTCGAACTACTATTGGTTGGAGAAAGTGCATAAATAATTTTTGTAACCTTATAATCGTTTGCTAACACAAAACTAAAAGTACTATCTTTGACAAGTCTTTGTCCAAAGTCTGCATTGGTAGAATTTTTATCAATTGTAAGCGTACTGATTAGTTCATCTCCATCTTTAAATTCAATTAGGGTATTTGCTGTATATCCTGTAGAAATTGAAAAATATGCAACCTTATAATTAACAGTTTTAGTACTGTCACCTTCCGCAGCAAATGCCGTAGTTCTAGCAAGGTTTACACCACAAATTATGCTTACAGCTAATAAAATTGAAATTATAACTTTTTTGACCATAAAAGTTACCTCCTTAATTTTTAAGTAATTTATGTTAAAATCATATAAAAAATGATAAATTTGCCAACTTATAATACTGTTTAGTATTACATTAACAATAATTGCGTTACAAAAGCGTTACAAATAAAAAAAGAACAGATAAAAAAATCCGTTCTTTTTAAAAATTTATTATTTTTTAAACTCTAGCATTGCACAAGTTTCTTCCGCCCAACTAAACTGAGTCATATATTCGCCCATAAATGCAGGCTTTTTTGTTTCTAAATAATTAAGGTAATCACACTTAATTAAACTTGTATCTATCCTATAAAAAGGGGTTTCGTGCCTAAAAACTTCTTCCGCCCCTACAAACTTTAAAGTGGTTTTTAAATCTAACACTAATTGGCGAAGATAAGTGGCGTTTTTATTATCGTCAATATCGTCAGGGAAAAGTACGGCGCAAATTTGCTTTGCCGTCATACCTGCACCTTTTCTATCAACTAAAAAGGCAAACAATTCTTTCGTCCTTGAGCGTTTAAATACCACTCTTTCGCCATTTGCATAAACTTCAAAATTACCAAAACATTTAACTTCTAAAAGTTTTTCTTTTTGTTTAACGCCTTTTATATTGTCAATTTCTTTTTGCACGTCTTCTGCCGAAATCGGTTTCATTAAATATCCTGATGCGTGTAGTTTAAATGCCGGAATAGCATATTCTTCATACCCCGTGCAAAATACGATTTTACAGTTGGGTTTATACTCCAAAATCTTCTCAGCAAGCGAAAGCCCGCCCATTCCACGCATATTTATGTCTAAAAACGCAACGTCTATAAGGTTGTCTTTAACGTAGTTAAGTGCTTCTTCCGAGTTAGAAAATTTAACAACTTCCGCTATATCAGGCGAAGCACTAACTGCACTTACTAACGCTCTAAGCATTAACGCTTCATCATCAACTGCTATTGCTTTCATTTATTAACCCCCTTAGGAATAGTTATTAAAACTTTAGTTCCAACTCCAATAGTGCTTTCAATTTCTAGCGTACCGCTAACCATTGCTTGAAGTCTTCCACGAATATTTCTTATACCAACGTGCTTTCTTTCGTCAACGAGTACGCTAGTATCAAAACCAACGCCGTCGTCTTCAACTAATACGCAATAATCACTATCAGTTTCATAAGAAACAACTCTTATATTTCCACCTTTTTGCAATCGCATAAGACCGTGCTTTATTGCATTTTCTACTATCGGTTGAATTGTAAGTGCAGGAATTTTAAAGTCGATAGAATTCATTTCAAAAGCAAACGTCATATCAGGGAAACGCACGTTTTCTATATTAATATAATGGCGTACGTGCTCCATTTCTTGTGACATTGGTATTGGCTTAGGATTATCAAGTTCGCCAAAATTACCTCTTAAATATTTAGCAAAATCGTGAACTAACTCACCTGCTTTAGGTGGGTCTAATTCGCAAAGTTGCTCAATACTGCCAAGAGTATTATAAATAAAGTGCGGGCGAATTTGGCTCATCATTGTAGAAACTCTACTTTCAGTTAACTGAGTTTTAAGTATAAGTTTTTCGTTTTCAAGTTCTTTAGACTTTGCTATCGCATTAATACTTCTTGGTATTATTCTAAGAAGTACAACCATTGCCACGAAGAATAAAATTATGAAAACGTATCTGCTAACAAGCCCGCCTTCCCAAGTTCCTAAGTAGGTTGCAATCACGTCAATTTCAAAAGAAATTAAAGGTAAAAATGCACCAATATATATAAATTTATCTCTACCTTTAGCACAAATTAATTCTTTTATAAGTAATGTAATTATAATAATATTTACAACGCTTTGCGCAATTACCCAATAAAGTATCGTGTCAAACAGAAGTTCGTTTGTTATCATAGATAACAAGAATAATAACGAAATTACACCGCCCAAACATATTAAGGTAATAATACCTAAATTTTTCATTGCTTTTAAAAACGATACTATAAGTGTAGACACAAAGAACATATAAAGCATCATTGAAATGCTTAGTAGTGAGGTGTTAGTAAATATTGACTCACTCCAAAAAGCAATACCAAAAGAACTATAAGTAAGGTTTATCCCCGCAAATAAAATAATTAGACCAAGTAGCCATATTAGTTTGCTATTTTTTATATGAATAAGTGACGAGAACAATGCAGTACCCAAGAACATAATTGACGCTATCATAAACGCAATTCCTAAGTTTCTTTGCGACATACCGCTATTTAATACGCCTTTTTGAAAGTCAATACCGTCCCACAAGGCTACGTTGGCAAGCATTTCGTCTATTGCGTTTTCGTTGCCGTACTTATGTGGATTTTTCACGACTATTTCTATAACGTTTCCGCCGTTGCCAAACGAACACGCAGTCCAACCCGTACCACAAGCAGACTTGCCAAATAAAGTGTTTTCGTGTTCAATTACGTAAGCATTTCCACCCAAATTAAAAGTTAAATTTATATGATTTGTGTAAAAAGCAATAGGAATTTCGTCAGTATACACGCCAACGTACTCTCCATACGGGTCTAGCATATGAAAATTGCCACGCAAAACAACGTCGCCTTTAGTTGAAGATATATGCTCGCCTTTTTTTATTTCTTGCCACTCACCGTCACCTATACGATATTCGCCTACAAAATAAACTTTGGCAAGCATTGCAGGGCTTGCTTGAGAACTGTTTTTATTGCCTTGCCATACCATAACAACTGCTGATAAAAACATCAGTAATATTACAACTATTATTAGCGTTGTTTTATTAAAAAATTTAAACTTGGCTTCTTTATTTTGCATTATCGCTTCTCCTAAACAAATTGCCCTATTGTTTCAATTTTATGGCATTTTAACTGTGTATTTAAGGACTAAATCTTTTTTATTTCTTGAATGATTCAAAGTGTTCATATGAGTAAATACTTTATTTTTATTAAAATAAAAAAATTGAATAGGATTAAAATTACCATTAAAACACTTCTTTAAATTATAAAGCTTTTTGCAAAAAAAGTAAATCATTTTCACTTTAGGTACAAAAATTCCACTTAAAGATAATCGCCATTTACAAGTTTTTTGTTTTTTATTAGATAGTTAATAATATTACCTGTTTATACTTAAAGTAACCTGTCACAAATGACTCCTAAATAAAAACAGACGATTTCCAACAACGTCAAATGTTCTATATTGTTTAGCTAAACTATTTAATTGAACAGTTGAAAATTGTTCCAAAAACGCCCGTTTTGCCCTAAAAATAGTAAAAAACCACAAAAAATTGTGGTTTTTTGATACTCCCTGCGAGAATTGTGTTCCCGTTTCCAGCTAGTTACTAAATTTTATAATCAATCAAAGCAGCTGTTTTAGATTGATATAACGGATGAACAGGGTTTCCAGCTTTGGTTAATTTTATAACCTTAATACTTCTACCATGTTCGCCATTTAACAAAGAAAGAATTTCAGCAAGACAAGGTTTTAGATATTTACGCTTTGTTATTAAATTCCCATAAGCTAATAACACGTCACAATCAAAAAACTTTTGAGAAACTTCCTTAATATGTAATAAGTTTGCTTGAACCAAGCTTTCATCTCGTTCCAAATGCATATCATTAGGGTCAGTTGCTCGTTGTGGATATACGTTAAGCATAATCCAATTTTCATAACCATTATACGTACTAATATTAATTATTTTCTTTATTGTATTATCAATACACTCTGGACAAGCCGTGCTTGGATTTATACCAAAGCAAAGCAACGTCTTACCGTTAGGATTAAATATCTGTCCTAACACAAACCTTGCTGAATTGTCCTTATTTCTTTCGTAAATCCATTGCATGAGTTCACCATAAAAACTATTTATTTTTAGAAACAAATCTCTAAAAAATACTTACCAAGTTCTGTTAACCTTACAACTTTTCTTTTAAATGTCAATTTATCCTTAGTTGTTCCATAATAATAGGCTTGATTTTCTAAAGAATAATACAGATCTTCTTTTGTATAATGAGCATCGGCAGGTATCTCAATCAATTGCAGCCGACATAAATTTTCTATATATAATGGAAGATTCTCAGGAAGATCTAAAGTCCCATCAGGAATAAACATATAACATTTATTAAGTAAAATATATCCTTTTTCTCTTTTCAATCTAACTTCAATTGCAGGCAACGCTTCTTGTCTAGACATATAACGCAACAACTTTGCTTCATCAGGCGCAAATTGCTTGATTATATCAACAAAGGCTGGATGAATCTTTCCATGAAAATCCTTATCCATTGACGAAGCCAACAAATTAGCATATAACTCTCTTAATTCTTCACTATCTAAGCTATAACTTAATTGTTGTAATGCAGGTATTACAATATATGGTTCGGGCTCAACAATTCTTTCTTCAGGAATATCTTTTAGTTTATCCGCTAAAATTTTTTCTGTCTCTTTTAGCGAATATTCACTATTTAATAACCACTTTTCCCACTTTGAAAACCAAGCCCTTAGTGTCCTGGGAACAAAACTCAATAACTTACCTGTTGCCTCTAATCCTGGATGCGCAACATCCTCATATGCCTTTCCAGCCGTTTGCTCCACTAACGCTTTTGCCAAATTAGTATTCAAATCATCATTCATATATGCACCTCTTTTGTTAATTCTGTCATTTTAATCCATACATCAAAATTGACAATTAAAAACAATTATAAACACAAATTTCAACCTATTATCTCTTTCAAGTAGTTATACGTTCCGTCATAAAAACTTCTTTGACGGGTTGCATCTTCGTCGCTGCCTTTAGGAATAAATATCGCCATTCCTTGACGGGCTCGTGTCATAAAACTTATGTCAAACAAGTCTGCATTAAATTGATTCAATTTCAAATAATAATTATTTAAAGTCGAATTTAACCATTTTACCAATTCATTCTTCTTTAATACACCTTGAACCTCAAAAAAATCAAGACTTTCCATTAACTCTTTATACTTTTTTTGACAATTATCTTTTCTTTTTGAAAAGGCTATTTGTAAATTATTGTATGAAATGTTTTGTTTTTCTTTGTCTTTTATATGATAAATGTTTTCTATTTCAAACTTGTATAATGTTAAATAATGCTCTGTTCCTAAATCAATAAAACTTTGTAAATTATCACAAAATTTTTTTGCATTGTCTTGCAATTGATTTAAATTATGCTTTGCCTTGTTCCATTGAAAACTAGCAGCTGAAACAATTAAAGCAAAAATTGAAATAATAATTGTAAATTCTTCCATTTGTTACCTCATAGATATACCAAATCATTTTTCTTCTAAATATTTTAACAACTGTGGAGTTGCCTTGCTTCTGCCTTGAACACTCGTTAAACCTTTTTCTCTAAGTTCCTCCAATGGATATTTCCCTTCATCATATTGTTCAAGCAACTTTATTTTCATATATCGAACGTCGTCTCGTTTTTCTAAACCGTGATAATATTCAATATCTTCCTGAGCTCTATTGCCATATAAATCCATCGCAATAACTTCGCATTTATACATAATTGACTTGAAGCTTCCACCAACATAAATGTAAACTGTGTCTCCAACAGCAGTATTGTTAGGTTGACTCCATTCTATAATATCTAGATTATTGAAAGCACCAACAATATCATATAATTTCGGATTGCAAGGAATAATCCATACATCATCAATACGATTTGAAACCACTCTACCTTCCAACTTAGCACGAATTTTCCAAAGCCACTCACCATTATATTTGAAATATTTAGGACCAGCGACACCGTGTTTAGCTCCAAGTAGTTCCGTTGCTAAACTTGAAAGTGAATATTTCTTTCCCTTATAATCAACCGTCTTGTCGTCTACAACCGTACATTCTGCACCAGAGTTTTCATTTCCACGGCAAACAAACATTATCTTAGTTCCTTTTGCAATATTGCACTTTGAAAAGGCAAATGGCGAAAGTCTTTCGATATGTTCTTCCTCTATCTCTTGAGCAACTTCAATGTCCTTACGCTCTTCTTCAGTAACATTACACAATTTGAGCCTATTTTTGCGTCCTCCTAAAATCGCTATAGTTTCCAAGATAGAATACGCTTGCTCTGGG
>JAZRNF010000049.1:0-1731 GCA_045648085.1 Christensenellaceae bacterium
GGTATAAACCGCCGATACAGCCTGCGATTATGCCGGCAGGTGCACCAAATATTAATCCTGCCGATAATGGTGCTGCATCACGAACGTTCACGACTGCTCCTAACCACTCAACGCCAAAACTTGACGCAAAAGCCGATGCTCCACCAAATAAAACACCTATTATTATTTGTTTTACAACACTACTTAACTTATTAAACGGAGTGTGCTTGTCTATTAAATAAATGCCCACAACGAGTACACAGTCAAGTATTGTTGAAAGAATAAGTAAGCCCATTTGCTCCCCCTTATAAGCCTAATAATTTGCTAATCACGTCTGCAATAAGATTACCTGCTACGCCGATTACGGTAAGTAGCACTAAGTATAAAAACATACTTGCACGACTGATAGAGTTTTTTGCAATATTATAATAAAAATTAAAATGACCTTTTAAATTATTTTCTCTATTTTGTTGCCAATGATAAGTTATAACGTCTTCACTATTATAGTCTTTAGGAAGAAACTTTTTATACAACTTTTCTTCTAGCCTTCTAATGCGATAGCAACTTCCGTCATTGAGTTCATAATCTTCGTTAACAGATAAAGTTATTACTGCCTTTTTTAATTTTTGACGGTGAAAAACACCCACTTTAGTAATTTCTTCAGGTAAAAGCCTTGCTTCGTTTATACGAATTGAGTAGCCGTATTTTTCAGCAATAACAGGTGTTGTTATTAAATCTCTTAACCTAGCCATAACTTTATTCATATTTTGGTGTGGCGAAAAAATTTCGTTTAGAGTTTTATGTGGCATTCTCCAAATAAAATACGCTTCGTCATTATCTAAATAAGCGTTTAATTTTTCTAAGTCTACTTTAATAAGTACGCCTTCAGAAAGTGCATTGACTTCAAAACCAAACGAACTTAGATGTACAAGGTCTATCGTTTTTCCGTTATAGGCTATTTCAGAAGTATATTCGTTTTTATTAAACTCAATTATACAAGACGCACTAAAAGTTGCTTGTAAAATGCTTTTATCTTCAAATAGTAAAGACATATCCTCAATTTCTTCTTTACTTACAAAGAAAGGCACGTAAACGTTTAAAGATTTACTAGACTTTACCCCACGAATACGAATAGCCACGTCAACATAACTTGTCTTTTTAGGATTAAGCCAATCGTTTATATATACTGTACTAACGTCGTCGCCGTCTACCCAAACAGCCCAACCGTCGTCAGCAAATTTTCTTTGTTTTTTTGGCATTAGTGTTTCTCCTTATAAAACTTTTCTTCCCCTAACGAATTTGGCTACTATGCCCTTTTCGTCAAGACTGAGATATACAGCCCTTTCCATTCTCTCTTTTAGGTTTAATTTTTGAGGGTGAACGAGTATGTCGTCATTTAATATAACGGCATCATAACTTCCCCATTTATTTGTATGACAATAAAATTTTGAATAATTTTGGCTATCGGCTTTAATTATATTAAAATCGCTTAAAAGGCGTAGAGTTTTTAACTGAACGCCTTTTATTTTTTAAAGCCGATAACCATAATATAAAAACCATTTTTTAATTAAGTTATAGTTTTTAATTAATAGTTAAGTAAATTAAAATATTGACCAACGGCATCAAAATATTCTTGCCAATAAGTCTTCTTTTCAACGTCGTATTTGTCTAATACTGCATTTAAACTTGCAACTTTGTCAAATACTTCTTTAATTTGTGCTTTTTCTTCGTCTGTATATTCTTCGTAGTTAT
>JAZRNF010000050.1:0-15902 GCA_045648085.1 Christensenellaceae bacterium
TGCATCAAATCAATGATGAAATAGTTGACCGTGAGGTAAGGCTCATAGGTGCAAACGGCGAACAATTAGGAATTTTAAGTAGCAAAGAAGCGTTAAAAATCGCTTATGACGCTGATTTAGATTTAGTTAAAATCTCTCCTAACGCAAATCCACCCGTATGTAAGGTAATGGACTACGGCAAGTATAAGTTTGACCAACTTAAAAGGCAAAAGGAAGCGCGTAAAAATCAAAAGACCGTTGAACTTAAAGAAGTTTGGCTTTCAATGACTATTGACGTTGGTGACCTTAACGTTAAAGCAAAGCAAACAATCAAATTCCTTCAATCAGGTAATAAAGTAAAAGTATCTATAAGAATGAAAGGTAGGCAAAATGCTCACGCTGGCTTAGGTGTTGACGTTATGGACCGTTTCTTCGCGCTAGTAGAAAGTGCTGCCGTAATGGAGAAAAAACCTTTGCAAGAAGGTAGAAATATTCTTATGATATTAGCCCCAAAGGCTTAATTAACACTATAATTTTTAGGAGGACATGAATATGCCGAAAATGAAATCGCACAGTGGTGCAAAAAAGCGTTTTTCGCTTACAGCAACAGGCAAGGTAAAAAGAGGTCATCAAGGTAAAAGTCACATTTTATCAAAAAAGACCACTAAGAGAAAGAGAAGATTGAGAACAACTACTTACGTAGATAGCACTCAACAAAGAATGGTTAAGACCATAATCCCTTATAAGGGTTAATTGAAAGGAGAATAAGTATGCATATTAAAAGAGGTGTAAACGCTGTTAAAAAGCGTAGAAAAATATTAAAACTCGCTAAGGGTTATTATGGTTCTAAGAGCAAACTTTACAGAGTTGCTAGAGAAGCCGTAATGAAATCTTTAGGCTACAGTTTCGTTGGTAGAAAGCAAAGAAAGAGACAATTCCGTCAACTTTGGATTGCAAGAATTTCTGCTGCTTGTAAATTAAACGGTATTTCATATAGCAAATTTATGTACGGTCTTAAACTTGCAGACATAAAACTTAACAGAAAAATACTTGCAGATATGGCAGTTAACGATGCTACTGGTTTCGCTACTCTTGTTGAAACTGCAAAAAGTAAAATTTCTAAATAATTTATAAGGCTGTTAATTAAACAGCCTTTATTTCTATGATTTATACGTCAAAGCAAAATGCGACAATTAAAGAAATCGCGTCATTAAAAGATAAAAAATATCGTCAAAAACTAGGTTTGTATATTGCAGAGGGTATTAAAATGGTAAATGAAGCCATTAAATACAATTTGCCTATACAAAAAATCGTTGTGACTGAAAATACTTTATCTACTATTTTGCCGTCTAATTACGAAACTATTATCGTTTCAGAAGACGTTTTTAGTTATCTATCTCAAGAAGTGGCTCCACAAGGTGTCCTTGCAGTTATTAGCATTACTAAAAACTTAGTAAAATCTAGCGGTAAAAGGGCTTTAATTTTAGACGGTGTTTCCGACCCAGGTAATTTAGGTACAATAATTAGAACGGCAGTTGCTTTTAATTATTCCGACCTTTACCTTATAGGTTGTGCCGACCCTTATAATAGCAAGTGCGTTAGGTCTAGTATGAGTGGTATTTACTTTGTAAATATAAATAAATGTACTTTACCTGAGTGTTTAACTGCTCTTAATGATTATGAAATTATCGTTGCTGATATGGACGGCGAGGATATAGAGTTATATAAAACTACAAGTGACAAAATAGCGATAGTTGTCGGTAATGAAGCAAACGGCGTTAGTGACGACGTTAGAAATATTGCAAATAAAGTTTTATCAATAAAAATGGCTGAGCAAAGCGAAAGTTTAAACGTTGGCGTTGCATCGGCAATAATGATGTATAAATTCAAATAAGATAAAAGGAGAAAATTATGTCAGGTCATAGCAAATGGGCGAATATTAAAAATAAAAAAGCAAAAACCGATGCTGCAAAAGGTAAAATCTTTACTAAACTTGGTAGGGAACTTGCAGTAGCGGCGAAGGGTGGTACTGACCCTTCTACCAATAGTAAACTTGCCGACGTTATTGCTAAAGCAAAAGCGGCAAATATGCCAAACGACAATATCAACCGTAGCATTAAAAAGGCTGCTGGCGAACTTGGCAACGTAAACTACGAAGTTAAAATTTACGAAGGTTATGGTATCGGCGGTAGTGCGGTTATCGTAAAAACTCTTACTGACAACGTAAATAGAACGGTAGGCGAAGTAAGGCATATTTTTGATAAGTACGCAGGTAATATGGGAACTTCAGGCTCAGTTTCTTATATGTTTGAAAATAAGGGCGTTATCATTATTGAAAGGACAGTTGAACTTGACGAAGATACAATGATGGAAATTGCCTTAGAATGCGGAGCAGACGACGTTATCGTTATGGACGACGTTTATGAAATTAGAACTCAACCAGGTGATTTCTCTAGCGTAAGAAAATATATAGAAGAAAAGGGTATAGAGTTTGCCGAAGCCGACATTTTAATGATTCCAAACGATAAGATTGATTTAAATGCCGACCAACTTATTACTTTTGAAAAAATGCTTGACGCCTTTGAAGATAACGACGACGTTCAAGACGTTTATCACAACGTTAATCTTCCAGAAGTGGAAGACGAAGAATAATAGTATCCACGGAAAATTCCGTGGATATTTTTATTGTTAAGCGTTTTAGGTTATACTTTAGAATACGTTAAGTTGTTCGTCAATAATCTTTTTTTTTCTCCTTACGCTTTGCCGTCTACTTTTAAAAGATATTTTTTTAATTTTTTTTAAAAAAAGTGTATAAAAGGGAATAGGTTGTACAAACTTATATTGTCAGCAGTAATAATTTTATAACTTACGTTAAATAAATTATTTTTCACAACTGCTGTTTATATACGCTAAATATAAGTAGTAGTTATAATTTAGTTTAAAATTAATAGTTAGCAAATTATATTTAGTGGAAAGACCGTTTTGTTTTTAATAAATAATTCGGTCTTTATTTTTTTTGTGTCAATTTTGGTAAAGTTAGCATATATTAGAGTGAATAGGCTATAAGGACTAAAGTCCGAGCCTATATGTTAGTTATAGGAGGTCTTAATGTCTTTTTTTAATAACTGTCCAACGGACAAAAGTCCGTCTCGCATAACGGGTAATCCGCTAAACGGTCTGTGTGAAAAAGTATGTGTGCAAGCAAAAAAGGTTTTTGACGCTTGTATTAGGCAAACTCAAGAAGACGGTTTTGTTTTAACCTTAACGAACTTCGTGCCTGCAAATCCTACATATCCTTTAACCTTTATAAGTGCTAGAAACACCGATACTACTGCACAAATTACAAGTTTGCAAGTTGACCCAATTCACGACAAGCAAAACTTAAGTAGGGTACAAATAACTTATAGTGTGCCAATGGAAGTGCTTTATACCGATGCTAATGGTATTCAAGGTAAGGCAAGTGCGACTATTTCTTTATCACAAGACGTTATTTTATACGTGCCCGCACCGTCAATTATGCCATATAGCGTTGAAGCGGTAGTTTCAATTGTAGCACCAGAGGGAACGTTTTCAACAACGAATAACACCTTTATAGTGTCTTGCTGTATAACGGCGGTACTTAAGGTTGTAATGCAAGTAGAACTTTTAGTTCCGTCATACGGATATGCTACTTTACCTACCTGCCAAGAATATACTCAAGAAGTATGTTCAGGCTTCTTTGAATTGCCACTTTTCCCAGGTGAAGACAATCAATTTTAACCTAAAAAGACCGATTTCTCGGTCTTTTTTGCTATAAAACGGTTGCAATTAAAATTAAATAGTGCTATTATAGTATAAATTTAAATAGGGGTTAAAGTGAAAGTATTTGCAATAAGTGATTTACATCTTTCTCTTTGCGGAGATAAGCCAATGGACGTTTTTGGCGCAAAGTGGGAAGATTATCTAACTAAAATTGAAAACGATTGGAATAGTAAAGTGACTGATGACGACGTTGTTCTAATTAGTGGCGACATTAGTTGGGCTATGGAACTGTCGGGCGCTAAGGTAGACCTTGAGTTTATAAATAACCTAAAGGGCAAAAAGGTTATAATAAGGGGCAATCACGACTATTGGTGGAAAAGTATATCTCAGGTAAGGAACGCCCTTCCTAGCAACGTTTACGCTCTCCAAAACGACGCCGTCAAGATAGGCAGCGTTGTATATTGCGGTTCTAGGGGCTGGGCGGTTGAAGGTTCTCCTGATTTCGTTGAGCATGATAGGAAAATTTATCTTAGAGAGGTTGAAAGGTTTAAACTTGCTTTAAATAGTGGTAAAAAACTTCTTGAAGAAGGGGACAAACTTGTTTGTCTTATACATTACCCGCCTTTTAACGTAAGGAAAGAACCGTCGTTATTTACTACGTTATTTGAAGAATATAAGGTTGATAAAGTCGTGTACGGTCATTTACATGGTAAAGAGTGTGTGGCTACTAAAAGGCTTAATTTAAACGGCGTTGAATATATTTTAGCGTCTTGTGATTTAGTTGATAATAATCTTGTAGAGGTATTATAATATGAGTAAAAAAACAAAAGTAAAAGAAATTATTAAAAAATTTAGTGTACGTTGGTTTATTACTGCATTTTCGGGTATGGCATCAGGTCTTTTTTGCACCCTTATTGCGGGAACAATAGTTGCTTTAATAGCATCTTGGGTTGGCGATAATTTAATCGGCTACTATTTAACTACCTTTGCAACCCTTGCAAAAATTTTAATGGGTGCAGGTATTGGTATTGGTATTGCTTACAAATTAAACGCTAAACCGCTAGTTGTTTTTTCAGCGGCAGTGACGGGTTTAATTGGTGCTTATGCTTTTGAAATTACAAATAAAGCAGTCACACCTGAATTTTTTGCAACTGTATTTAAAGTTGGTAAACCAGGTAATCCAATAGGCGCATACGTTCTTAGTTTGTTGACTATTGAAATTTGCAATTTATATGCAGGAAAAACTAAACTTGACATTGTATTAATACCACTTGGCATGATTTTCTTGTCAATATTAGGCGTATACGTTGCTTGGCCGTTTATTAGGCTTATTGACCTTTTTGCCGAACTTTTAGTAATCTTAATAAATGCAGGTGCTGCAATTAAGATTATAACAGGTATAGTAATCGCTATCGTAATGGGTATTTTATTGACAATGCCAACTTCTTCTGCTGCTATTTGGCTTAGTATTGCAACGTCAAATACTGCCGTTAATAACCCAGAAGTATTTGCTATCGCTGGTGGCGCTGCAGTTGCAGGTTGTGCCGCTCATATGATTGGCTTTGCAGTTGCATCGTTTAGAGAAAACGGCGTAGGCGGTTTAATTTCTCAAGGCTTAGGCACAAGTATGCTCCAAATACCAAACATTATGGTAAAACCTATAATTATGCTCCCAGAAATTATCTCTAGTGCTGTTGCAGGTTTAGTTGCCGTTTTACTTGGTATGCGTTGTAATGCTGCGGGCGGCGGTATGGGAACAAGTGGTCTTGTGGGATTATTCGGCGTTTTAGAAGCGTCAAAAGGTATTCCTACCGTAAATATGGTGCTTGGCATAGTGCTTTGCTTATTCATTATTCCTGCAGGCGTATCTTTCTTCGTTAGCGAGTTTATGCGCAAGAAAGGCATAATCAAACTTGGCGACCAAAAATTAGAAAATTAACATATAACTAAAAAACCTTTCATAAATTGTTATGAGAGGTTTTTTTATGGAAAATATTTGTCACAACGTGACTATTGAAAGTAGGGCGCGAATAACTATAACAGGCGTATTAGAAGTTCTTTCCTTTTCGGATAAAGAGATAGTTTTAAAACTAAAAGATAATAAGCGTATAGTGGTTCTTGGCAGTAATTTAAAAATAGTTTGTTTTGATAATAAAAATGGTAATTTTACTGCTCAGGGTCTAGTTGACGAATTTAAGTATAAAGGGGTACAAGAAGGCGTACTTAAAAAGGTGTTTAAGTAGTGTTTATAACCCAAGACCAACCAAGAACGATACTAGTTTGCTTATTTATAGGCGTCGTTATCGGTATTGTATACGAGTTTTTTTACCTAATTAAACTATTTTATAATAAAAACGTCTTTTTAAACGTTGTAGACGGCGTTTGGCTTTTTATATGCTCTTTTATATACTCGTATTTGTCCAACATTTATAGGCTTGGCAATTTTAGAGTTTATATGGCGGGGTTAACTTTTATAGGCGTTGTTGCTTATTTTTTTAGTTTACATAAAATTATTGCAATTTTTATAAATAGAGTGTATAATATAATTATAAAATTTTTAAAGAGGGTTAAGTTAGGCTATGACCGACCAAAAAAGAAGAAGGGTATTCTCCGCCGTTTTATCAGGCGTAATAATGTTGATAGTGGTATTGTTAACGGTTATCGTGTATCAACTAGCAGGCATTATTATAAGAAAAAACCGCATAGAAGCACTTGATAAAGAAATTCAAAAAATTACTTTAGATATTCAAAATACCCAAAGTGAAATTGAGTCATGGGGATACGATTGGAAGATAGAACTTGCCCAAAGAGAAAACGGACTTTATGACAAAGATGACGAGTGATTTTTTATCGCCTATTGGCGTTATAGATATTGGCAGCAATTCCGTTCGTTTAATGATACCGAACGGTTTTTTTGATAATAAAAATCTAATAAAAAAAGAGCAGGTTATCACTCAACTTGCAAGCGGTTTTAGTGATGGTAAATTGAGTGCAGACTCAATGTTTAACACTTTAAATGCCATTAAAAAGTTAAATGATTTAGCCTTAAGTAAAGGGGCTAAAAAAGTGTATTGTTTTGCTACTGCCGCAGTAAGAAATGCCGATAATGCTAGTGACTTTATAAAATTAGTTAAAGATACAATAGGGCTTGATATCCACGTTGTTTCAGGTCAGGTAGAGGCAACCCTTGCCGTGCTTGGCGCGCTAGGGGATAACAGTGGTATTGTAATAGATATCGGCGGTGCTAGTAGTGAAGTTGCATACTCTACTGGCGGCGATATTAAATACGCTAAAAGCCATAAGATTGGAGCGGTATCTTTATATGATAAACTAGGTAGAAAAAAAGAAGATATTGACAACTACTTGTCTTCTTTTATAAAAGAAGACAGTTTGTTAAATTTTCCAATAAAAACCGCCTATGCGATAGGTGGAACTGCAACCTGTTTGGCGTATATAAAATTGGGCATAAAAGAGTATGATGCTACTAAAGTTCACGGCACTTATCTATCTTATGAAGACGTTAAAAATTTAAAAGATTTTCTGTTTACTTTATCGCCTAACGACTTAATTGAAAAGTATTCTTTACACGAAAAAAGGGCAAAGGTCATAAGTGGCGGAGCGTCTATTTTACTAACGATTTTAGACAAATATAATTTAAAAGGCGTTTACGTTAGCGAAAAGGATAATTTAGAAGGTTATCTTAAATACTTGGAGAAAAATTATGAAAAATAAAACCTTAAAATTGGCGTTGTTTATATTGGTGATTTTGTTGCCACTTGCTTTATACGTTTACCAGTTTGCAAGTTTTTATAAGGCTTACAAAAACTACGCTACAAAAATTATTTTATTTAGCCTTTTAGGTTTAGTAGTGACTTTAGTTTTAGCATCGCTTATTCACGAATTAGGTCATGCTATTATAGGTAAAGTTTTAGGTCTTAGCGTTAGCAAAATTACAGTGTTATTTTTTACTGTGTCATTTGAAAACGGTATTAAAATTTCTTTTAATAAACCAGTTAATTTTGGTGAAACAGTACTTGAACCTAATAAGCAAGAAAATTACTCTAAAAAAATAGTTGCTTCGGCACTTGGTGGAATTATAGCATCGCTTATTTATTTAGTAATAGGTATGTTTATCGTCGCATTTGCAAAAAGTATGCCAGTCGTTTTAATTTTTGGTATAACTTACCATTTGTCCGCCTACGTCTTACTTGTAAATCTAATTCCATTTAGTGAAGAAAACGATGGTTTTTTACTTTTCAACTACTATTTAAAAGGTGAAGAAGAAAGAAAAATTATTGACAACGCCCTAAATGCAACCGCTCAAATTATGAGTGGTGTACAGCCTAAAGACCTTGATTCTAGGTTTTTAACTGAGTTTGAAGTTAAGGTCGGTTATTATTCAAGTTTAATAAAATACTACCGTTATCTTGCTTTTTTATGGCGTGACGAAGAAAGGTCGTTTAAGGAACTTTTTGAACTATCTGACCTTGATAAAATTTCTTATAGTTTGTATGAAGACGTTTATAAGGAATTATTCTATTCGTCTATCCTTTTAAAAGACGATAATTTTGTAAAGAATAATAAAGACGTGGTTATCGGTTATTTAGAAAAAGAGCAAAGCCCAATAGATTATAGAGTTCATGCTACGTATAGGATATATAACGGTGAAAAAGACTGGGCTAAACTAATTATTGATAGTGGTATAAAGAACTTAGAAAAATCAAAAAAATACGGCAATGCAAGTTATGAAATTGACCTTTTAACAAGACTAAAAGAAAGTTTAAATTAAATTAAAAATCACGCTTGATTAAGGCGTGATTTTTTCATTTTTAAAAACTTTAAAGTAAACCGTCAAATATGGTAAAAAAAATTAAAAAAAGTCGTTGCAATTAGTAAAATTGTATGTTATAATATACTTAGTTTATATATATACTTAGTATATTATACTTTTTGGAGGTCGTATGGAAGTTGATAATAAAGTAGCAAATGCCTACGGTGCAGAACAGATTAGAGAATGTAAGGGTTTAGAGCATATTAGGTTAAGACCTGGTATGTACATTAGAAACACCGATTCTTATGGTTTACACCACTTAGTTAAAGAAACGGTTGACAACTCTATTGACGAAGCCTTAGCAGGTTATTGCGATACTATTTCCGTAACTATTTTGAAAGACGGTTCTTGTTCAATTCGCGATAATGGTAGGGGTATCCCTACAGGTATGCGTGAAGAAGGTATATCTACCGTTGAACTTGTTATGACTCACCCTAATGCAGGCGGTAAGTTTGGTGACGGTGGTTATGAGATTTCTTCAGGTCTTCACGGCGTAGGTTTAAAGGCGGTTAACGCTTTATCTGAAACCGCTAGTGTTGACGTTTATCAAAACGGTAAGCACTATCGCCAAGAATATAAAATAGGCGTTCCACAAACTGAACTACTCGTTTTAGAAGATACTAACGAAACAGGTACTTGCGTCACTTTCAAGCCTGACCCAACTATCTTTTCTACTGTAGAATTCAGTTATGATAATATTCGCAGTATGCTTAGAGACTTTGCCTTTTTGAATACCGGTGTAAAACTCGTTTTAACCGACGAGCGTGAAGGTCATGAAAAAACTGAAGAAATGTATTCAGAAGGCGGCATTAAAGAGTACGTTGAAGTTTTAAATAGAAATAAAGAAGTTATCAACCAAGAAGCCGTGTACTTTAAGAAAAAGTATGGTAAAGAAACAATTGAAATTGCTTTCCAATATAACGATGGTTATAACGAACAAATCTTAGCATTTGCAAACAACGTAAACAACGTTGAAGGCGGTACTCACTTAGACGGTTTTAAATTCTCGCTAACAAAAATTATAAACGACGCTGGCAGAAAGTTAAACCTTATCAAAACTGACGACGATAAACTTTCAGGCGAAGACGTAAGGGAAGGTATTACCGCTGTTATCTCGGTAAAACTTGTTAATCCACAATTTGAAGGTCAAACAAAAACAAAACTTGGCAATGCGGATATAAGAACGCTTGTAGTCAAGGCTATGACGGAAGAATTCGCGTCTACGCTTGAAGAAAACCCTAACTTCGCAAAAGAGTTAATCTACAAATGTTTAACGGCTAAAAAGGCGCGTGAGGCGGCTAGAAAGGCTCGTGAAGCAACTAGAAAGAGCGTATTTGAATCTACGGCTCTCCCAGGTAAACTTGCAGACTGTTCAAGTAAAGACCCATCACTTTGCGAAATTTATATCGTAGAAGGTGATTCGGCAGGCGGTACTGCTAAGCAAGGTAGAGATAGGCGTTTCCAAGCGATATTACCGCTCAGGGGTAAAATCTTAAACGTTGAAAAAACTAGGATAAATAGGGTATTAGAAAACGAAGAAATTAAGGCAATGATAACTGCTTTCGGCGGTGGTATGCTTGATGAATTTGACGTTTCTAAACTTAGATATGATAGAGTTATTTGTATGACCGATGCCGACGTTGACGGTTCGCATATAAGAATATTACTTCTCACTTTCTTCTATCGTTATATGCGTCCACTTATTGAAGAGGGTCACGTTTATATTGCTCAACCACCACTCTATAAAATAACTAAGGGTAAACAAGAGTATTACTTCTATTCAGAAGAAGATAAAGAGGCTTTCTTAGTAGATAACGAAAGGTGTGATATTCAAAGATACAAAGGTCTTGGTGAAATGGACGCCGTTCAACTTTGGGATACTACTATGAATCCTGAAACAAGAACGCTTAGAAGAGTGACAATTGAAGACGCTATTGAAGCCGATTCGCATTTCTCATTACTCATGGGCGACCAACCTGAACTTAGACGTAAATTTATAGAAGAAAACGCTAAGTATGCAAATACTGACTTGGATACTTAATAGGAGGGAATTATGGCTAAACAAAATTTTAGTGAAGAATTATCTCAAGAATTTAGAAAAACCTTAAGCATGACGAAACTTGTTGACATAGAAGTAAACTCTGAACTTAAACAAAGTTTTATTGACTATGCAATGGCAGTTAATAGGTCACGTGCTATTCCCGACGTAAGAGACGGTTTAAAACCCGTTCACAGAAGAATTTTATATTCTATGAACGAAATGGGTTTAACGCCTGATAAACCCTATAAAAAGTGTGCTGCAATCGTTGGTGACGTGTTAGGTAAATATCACCCACACGGCGACAGTTCAGTTTACGATGCTCTCGTTAGATTAGCGCAAGAATTTTCTATCAATTTACCTCTTGTTGACGGTCACGGCAACTTTGGTTCTATTGACGGTGACCCTGCGGCAGCGTACAGGTACACTGAAGCACGTATGAGCAAACTCGCTTTAGAAATGCTTTCAGATATTGATAAAAACACAGTAGACTGCAAATCAAACTTTGACGATACTAGAAAAGAGCCTATTGTATTACCTGCAAGATATCCAAACTTGCTTGTAAACGGTGCCGACGGTATTGCCGTTGGTATGGCAACTAATATCCCACCACACAACCTTGGCGAAGTTATTGACGGTGCTATTGCGCTTATTGACAACCCTGAAATTTCAGTTGACGAACTTATGGATTATATTCCTGCTCCTGACTTTCCAACAGGCGGTATCCTTATGGGGAGAAGTGGTGTTCGTAATGCTTATAGAACTGGTAGAGGCGGTTTTGTACTTCGCTCTAAATGTGAAATTGAAGAATATAATAACGGTACGAGAAACCGTATTATAGTAACGGAACTTCCTTATCAAGTAAACAAGCAAAAACTTATTGAAACTATTGCTGAATACGTTAAAGATAAAAAAATTGACGGTATTTCTAACGTTAACGACGAGTCTGATAGGCACGGCATGCGTATCGTTATTGACGTTAAAAAGGACCACAATCCACAAGTCGTATTAAACACGTTATTTAAGCAAACAAAACTTCAAGTTTCAGACGGTATTATCTTACTTGCTCTTGTTGGTACTGACCCTAAAGTTTTAAACGTTAAAGAAATTTTAACTGAGTATTTAAAACACCAATTAGACGTTATTAAAAGAAGAACTAAATACGACTTAGATAAGGCGGAAGAAAGGTGCTTAATAGTTAGAGGTTTAGTAAAAGCACTTTCTAATATAGACGCAGTAGTTGAAATTGTAAAAACGTCAAAAGATAGGCAAGAGGCTGCTTTAAGGCTTATAGAAACCTTTGATTTAGATGCGGAAGGTAGACAAGCAAACGCGATACTTGATATGCGTTTACAAACTTTAACACACCTTGCTGTATCTAAACTTGAAGGCGAACTTAACGAACTTTTAAACCTTATTGCCGACTATAAAGACATTTTGGCTAACGAGTCTAGAGTGTATGCAATAGTTAAAGAAGATTTACAACTTATTAAAGATAAATATGCAGTTCCAAGAAAGACTGAAATTTCAGTTATGGAAGGCGATATTGAAGACGCTGCTCTTATCCCTGTTGAAGACGTTGTTATTTCAATGACTAACCTTGGATACGTAAAACGTTTACCTGTATCTGAGTATAAGGCTCAAAACCGTGGTGGCAAGGGCGTGACTGGTCATAAACCTAAGGAAGAAGACTTTGTTAAGAATATGTTCGTAACGTCAACTCACGATGATATAATGTTCTTTACAAGCCTTGGTAAAGTATATAGAATTAAAGGTTACGAAATTCCTGAAGCGCAAAAGACTGCACGTGGTAGGGCAATAGTTAACATTTTACCACTTGCCGACGGAGAGAAAGTTAACGCTATAATACCTGTTAAAGAAGGCGTTGACGGATATATTGCTATGGCAACTAGAAACGGTCTTATTAAAAAGACTGCTCTTAATGAGTTTGATAGCATTAGAAAGAACGGTAAGATTGCTATTAGTTTAGCGGAATCAGACGAACTTGTTTCAGTTCAATTTACGTCAGGTGAAGACGAACTTTTAATCGGTACTAAGAAAGGTAAATGTATAAGGTTCTATGAAGGCTTAGACCAAGAAAAAGGTACGTACGGCTTAAAACCTATTGGTAGAGATACTCAAGGCGTTAAGGCAATGGATTTAGACTCTGACGACTGTTTAATAGGCATGACGGTAGTTAATAAGGAATTAAGCGTTCTTACAATTACTGCAAACGGCTATGGTAAACTTTCTTCTATTGAAGATTATAGATTACAAGGTAGAGCGGGTAAAGGTATTAAAGCGGGTACGTTTAACGAAAAGACTGGCGAACTTGTATGCTTAACTTTCGTTTCGGAAGACGAAGACGTAATGCTTATTACTGAAAACGGTATTATTATAAGAGTAAGGTCAAGCGATATTTCTAAACTTAAACGTGATACTCAAGGCGTTATCGTTATGAGACTTAACGACGGCAAGGTTTCAACCGTAGCAGTCGTTCCACACGAAGACGAAGAAGAAATCGCCCAAGGTGAAACGGAACCGCAAAACGGCGCTGAAGCCCCACAAACTGAAGAATAATATTAAGTAAATTAAAACACCTATCAGGGCGACTGATAGGTGTTTTTTTCTATAAAAAACGGTCTCTAGTTTTTACTAAAGACCGTTTAAATTTTTATTCTTCGTCGTTTTTTAAAGTTTTAGTTTCCTTTTTTCTAAGGCTAAAGAACTTATCAACTAGTGGGATATTTGATTCAATTATTGCAATAATTAATACAAGATATTTCCAATTTACGCCTTCGCTACCTTTAAATGGAATAATGCTCATAAGTCCAAAGAAGTTAAAGTCAGGTATAAATACAGACGTATCAAGTAGCATTACAAGCCAAACGCTAATTATCAAAAGGACTGTAAACATAAGCACGGCTCTACCTAGATTGAAAGGTCTACAAATCTTGTAAAGGTAAATAACACCGCCTAACGTAAATGCAACTACTTGCAACGTAGTTGATAAAAGTTCAGGGTTAGTAGAGTCAATAAACAATCCTAAAACGTCGCAAAGTTTAACGATATAAACGTTGAGTAATAAAATTAGCGCACCAGGTATGGCGTTTGCAAATATCGTAAACAAGAAGTCTCCTTCCACACGTTTTTCGTTAGGTTGTAAAGAAAGTATAATTGACGGAATACCAATTACTGCGAATTCTAATATTGTTAACATACCCGACATAAACGGGAAAGGTTTAGTCGTTGCTATTGAAATTAGAGCAAGTAAGGTTATAAATATCGTCTTCATTAAATAAAGTGACGCCGATTGTTGTATGTTGTTTATAACTCTTCTACCTTCGGCAACAACCTTTGGTAAAGAGTTAAAGTTATTGTCGGTTAAAACTATATGTGCAACGTTTTTAGCAGCGTCAGCACCAGTTGCTACAGTCACCGCACAGTCAGACTCACGCATTTCTAAAATATCGTTAACACCGTCACCAGTCATAGCAACGGTATGACCTGCGTGTTTTAACGCTTTAATTAAAACTGCTTTTTGGTCAGGAGAAACTCTACCAAATACCGTGTATTTGTTAGCGATAGACGCTACTTCTTTATCCGACAAGCCTTCTAAACTTATCCAGTTTGAAGCGTTGCTTATGCCTGCACGTTTAGCAATTTCAGAAACAGTCACTGGGTTATCACCCGATATAACTTTAACTTGAACGTCGTTATCTTTAAACCACTTAATAGTTTTTATTGCTTCTTCTCTAATATTATCGCTAAGAGCAATAAGTGCTAACGGTTTCATTTGTGGTAAAGTTTGCTTTGCAGTTATTGACGCTTGTGAATAGGCAAGTAAAAGTACTCTATTGCCCATAAAGGTGTGTTTATCTATTTCAATCTTTATATTTTCAGGAATTTCGTTTAAGATGAATTCAGGGGCACCTATTGCATAAGTACCAACGCCTGCAAATGTGACAGCACTATATTTTCTTTGAGAGTTAAATGGTAATTTTTTAATAACCGAATACTCTTTTTCAGGGATAAAGTGCGCTCTTAAAGCGATTGCTGTTTGGTTATTATCGTCAAGAACTTTTTCCATTGTTCCAATAACGTCGTTTAACTTGTGTGGGTGGCTATTTGTTAGTTGTATAGTTTCAAACACTTTCATACGCCCGTCTGTTATCGTACCTGTCTTATCTAAACATAATACGTCAACTCTTGCAAGCATTTCAAGTGAATACATATCTTGAACTAAGGTGTTGCTCTTATGAAGTCTAACTACGCCAAGCGATAACGCCATTGTAGTTAATAAAACTAAGCCCGACGGTATCATACCTATAATTACAGCGCCTGTCCTTGTCACTACCGACTGAGCAATATTTATTTCAGTATTAAATTTGTAGTTAACAAGACCGATGCCGATAGCGATAGGTACTATTAAAATACCAACGATTTTAACTATCCAATTTATCGTACCCATAAGTTCAGAGTGTGGTTTTTTGAACTTTTTAGCCCTTAAAGTTAGTTTTTGAATATAACACTCATAAGCAACCTTATCCGCCTTAGCGTAGCAAGAGCCACTAGTTACGAAAGAGCCTGCAAGAAGTTTATCACCAGGTTTCTTTTTAACGGGAATAGATTCGCCTGTTAAAATAGACTCGTTAACTTCAACGTAGCCGTCAAGAACAATGCCGTCAACGGGAATTTGGTTTCCTGTTATAATTTTAAACACGTCGTCTAATACGATATCACTAGACGAAATTTCTTGCTCAACGCCGTCTCTTACAACTTTAGTGAAAGGGGCTTGCAAAATAGAAAGTTTTTCAATAGAGAGTTTAGCCCTTATTTGTTGAACGATACCAATAATTAAGTTAACGCCGAAAAATAGTACGAATATATAGTTAGAAATTGTAGCCCTAACGAATATATAGGCAATAAATACAAGTAAACCAAGCAAGTTAAAGAAGGTAAAGCAGTTGTTTACAATAATTGAAAACGTAGACTTTGTGTTTTTATTGTTAGTAGCATTAGTAAGACCGTTTACAATTCTATTTTCAACTATTTTACCAGATAAACCTACGCTTGCATCAGGAGTATACCTAGTTGCCTTGTGTTGTGGTGTTCTATGCCTTTTGCTTTTCACCTTTAATTTTTTAGGCGTTTTATTAGTGGTATTTTGTTGATTTGAATTTTCGTTTTGTGAATTTTTTATTTTAGATTTTTTCATATTTATCCTTGAACGCTATTTGGTAAAAATTAAATAGTATATTTAATATAACACTATTCCTTTAAATTTTCAAGGTTTTTTGCAATTTTTTTTGA
>JAZRNF010000051.1:0-4349 GCA_045648085.1 Christensenellaceae bacterium
ATAAAGCGCTAAATATACAAAGGAGGTTTTTAAATGTTAAAAAAATCATTAAAAACAATTTTAGTTGTATTGCTTCTTTTAGCAACTTCACTCGTTTTTACGGCATGTACTAAAAAAACAGAGTATAAAGTGACGGTAAAAGACGGCGATACCGTTGTTGATACTCTTGACAGTTTACCATCAACAGATTTATCTAAATATATCAAAGATGGCTATGTGTTAGAGGGTATTTACCTTGACGCCGAATTTAATGAAAAATTTGACGCTAAAACATACGGCGAACTCCAAACGGATATAACTTTATATCTTAAGTACGCTCAAAAGAAGTATTATATAACTTTTAATACTAACGGTGGCGTGGCTCTTGACCCGTATGAAGTGACTTATGGTAGCGCTTATACTCTTCCTACTCCTGAAAAAGAAGGCTACAATTTCATTGGCTACACCCTTGACGGTGAAGACTTTGATACTACAGGAACGTATAACAAGACTAACAGTGTAAAACTTTTTGCAAATTGGGAAATTGCTAAGTACTCTGTTAAGTTCTTAAACGCTTCTGACGATGCTCAAGTTGGCACTACTTTAACCGTAGAACACGGTGCTAAAGTAAATGCTCCACAAGTATCACTTGGTTATCAAATTGAAAACGGAAAAGTATATACTGATAAGGCTTGTACTCAAGAATTTGACCTTAATAGTCAAATTAAAGGCAATACTGACCTTTACGTAAAAGTTATTCCTATTAGTTATACTATAACTATCAATGCTAACGGTGGCGAAACGGTTGCTACACAAACTATTGCATTTAACTCTGCTTATACTCTTCCTACACCAGTTAGAGAAGGTTATGATTTCGCAGGTTATACTATTGACGGTGTTGCTTTCCCACAAACGGGTACTTATACTAAAAACTCTAATATAACGATTACTGCTAACTGGACTATTAAGACTTTTGAAGTTAAGTTTATAAACGTTGGTAAAACACCTAACGAACAACTTGGCAACACTTTAACCGTTAACTACAACGGCAAAGTGACAATGATTGCTTACTCAGTTGCAGGTTATGAACTTTTAAACGGTAAAGCGTATAAAGACGCAAGTTTAACTACTGAATTCAACTTTGCTACTGAAACTATCAAGGCGAATACTGAAATTTATGTAAAAGTAATTGCTAAAACTTTCAACATTACAGTTAACCAAGCAACAGGCGTTAATACTTCTGCTGTTTACGGCGGAACTTATACAATTACTACTCCAGAGCGTGAAGGCTTTAACTTTGTTAAATTTACTTATAACGGCGTAGACTTTGCCGCTACTGGTACTTATAATTACACTACCGATATTGCAATCACTGCAGTTTGGGAAGCAATTGAAGGCTATTATAATAGAGACGTTTATTTCTACGACGGTGCTAGCGAATACGAAACTTATAGACGTGAAGTAGTAATTGGCGATATCGTTCGTATAGACAGTTTACCAAACCCAGTAAAAGCAGGTTATGAATTTAACGGTTGGTATTTAGATAGCGAATTACAAAACAAAGCAACAGCAAATATAACTATTGCTGACGACTTATCTCTTTATGCAAAATTTACTGCTAACACCTATACTATTACTATAGAAGTAAACGGTGGCGACCCTGTTGAACCAGTAAGCGTAACTTATGGCGAAGATTATACTCTTCCTACACCAGAAAAAGAAGGTTATGACTTTACAGGTTTCACTTACCAAGGTGCACCATTTGTTAAAGGCGACGTATACTCTTACGCTAACGACATTACTTTAGTTGCAACTTGGGAAATCAAGACTTTTGATGTTAAGTTTATAAACGTAGACGGCAACGTTCAAATTGGTGATACTTTAACTATTGAATACAATCAAAAAGTTAGCGGTTTACCTACAATTTCAACTGTTGGTAGTGAAATTTTAAACGGAAAAGCGTATACAAACGAAGAATTAACTACTGAATTTGACTTTAATACTCAAATTCAAGCAAACACAACTCTTTATATTAAAATAATTAAGTCAGTTTACACAATAACAGTTGATACTGACGGTGGCTCTACTGTTGAAAACGTAAATATAACTTATAACGAAATGTACACACTTGCAACTCCAACTAAAAACGGATTTAAGTTTGTAAGATATATCGTTGACGGTACTGAAACTACTTTTGCTATAAGTGGCACTTACGAATATACAAACAATATTATCGTTATTGCAGTTTGGGAAGAACTTATCGTTGAAGTTGGCGAAAACGATATTTCTGACGATTATAACCTTTTCGCAGTTGACAATAAATACTTTAAAGAGAAAAAGGTTTATAACTCTAATGAAACTGAATACAAATACGTATTCTTAAAAGGCTCAACCGTTTCATTTGCAAATATGACTATATCTTCTAAAGATGCAGGCGCTCTTGCAACTATTGAAAACGGCAACACTGTTAAAGTAGGCAATACTTTAGGTACTTTCACTATTACTATTACAAAGACTGTTGATAATACTTTAGTGACTTACTCAAGAACTGCAGAAGTTGTTGAAAACGTTGCTTTCTTTGACGTAGGCGCTCAATATTTAGGTAGAGATGCAGCAAGTTTCAAAACTAACACGGTAGTTGAAACTTTATCTGCTGGTATAAATAACTTTATTCCTGAAGTAAGAGTTAAAAATATTAAAGACGTAGACCTTAACTTTGAACAAAGCAACATGTCGGTTGTTATTACAAATGCCGAAGGTGCAGAAATTGACAATGGCTTTGAATACAACGCTGGCCATACGGGATTTAACTTTGATAGTAGTCTTGTAGGCGGTGTATACACCCTTTCATTTAGACCTAAATACGTTTTAGAAGATAAGACTGTTGCGTTCACAGTTGAATTCAATAACGGCGTAAACGTTTACACTAATAGTGAACTTAAATTAGCGTTTAGCGACTTAGCCGTTCAAGAAATTAACGTGCTTAGAAATATCGTTGCTGAACTTGACGATAATCAATACGTTGACGGTATTAAAAATAAAGGTCCATATGCTGAAGAAGAACTTGTTTTAAATCCAGACGGTACTGTAAATTACGAACAAAGTAAAACTGGTAACGTTTACAATCGTCACTTATTATACGCTAATAACGACGACCTTAAAGTACACGGCAACTCATTTAAGTTAGATGCTTCTAAACTTCCACGTGTTGACGCTATACAAAACGACACTTGGGTGACGTTTGGCGATGCATCTCCTGCAGTAGGTAGGGTAGCAAATCACCACGCTATGATATTCAGTTATCAATCAGTAACTTTAGACGGAACTACGTTATATGCACGTGGCGGAAACAACAAGTTTACAATTGATAACTTGGCTATCTATGGTAATAACGTTGGCGACTCTGGTGAATTAGAAGTTTATAATAGTGGCAACAATAGTTATTATACTATGAGTGCTTCATATAACGCTATAAGACACCGTGGTGGCTACGTGACTTGTGATAACGTTGCTATTAGAAATACTCTTATCGGTGTGTTTATATCTGGTTTACCAGAAGCACAAGAAGGCTCTACGTCAGGTAAGTATGAACAATACGCTGCTACTACAACCCTTAACAACGTTTATATTGATAACTCGTGGGCTAACAGTATTTGTGCATTTGATACAACTTACGTAGAATTAAATAATTCTTACATTGGCCATAGCGGTGGTGCGGCTATTCACTTTGATATTTACGTAAACCATGACGCTAACGGAGACCCTGTTGACTTATTATCAGCCCTTTCAGTTGATGCTAGTACCAAAATTGAAAACTGGGTACTTGGTACTGAAAGTTGGTTCGTAGCATACAATATGGGTGGCGCAGGTACGTTGATTAAAACTCTTGCAGCAAACTGTGTAGAAAATCATGAAAAAGGCGAAGTGTTCAACTTTGCAATCTTCTATCAACAAAAAGGCGATAGCGAAGATTGGGCAGGAAATGAAAGATTGTTTGACTTAACGCTTGGCGGTGGATTTAACTATTACACTTCAATGCAAGGTGCTAAGATATACGTTAACGGCACACAAGGATATGTAAACTTTACGTATAATTTATACGGTGTTAATATCGGTGCAGTTCTTCCAGGACGAATTGGTTAAAAGTAAAACCTTAACTAAAATTAAAAAAGTAGCGTGGCGAATTTTCGCCACGCTATTATACTTTATAAAATAGATGTTTATTTTAAATACGCTATTGACAAACGAAGATAAATAATATACTATATACTTGCTTAGTTTAAAATTTATAAAATTTTAGGAGTTAAATTATGAACACGCTTGAATTTGCTAAATACGAACTTGACAAATACTCATTACAAATGGGTATA
>JAZRNF010000052.1:0-7544 GCA_045648085.1 Christensenellaceae bacterium
CAACTTGGTGGCGTTGCTCAAACTCTTGCAAACCTTTTAAAAGAAGAAACTGGCTTCAAAACAAGAGCAATCGAACTTTCTCTTATGCAAAGATGTGGTGCTCACCTTGCTTCTAAGGTTGACGTTGAAGAAACTTTCAGAGCAGGCCGTGAAGCAGTTAAAGCAGCAGTTAGAGGCACTACTGACAAAATGGTTGTTTATAAACGTGAAGAAAAAGATGGTAAGTATAAATGCAAATATAGTTTAGTTAACCTTAAACTTGCTGCAAATACTGAAAAAACAGTTCCACTTGAATGGATTATTAACGACGGTACTTATATTTCTGACGAGTTTGTTAAATACGCTATGCCACTTATCCAAGGCGAATCTAAAGCACCACTTGAAGACGGTCTTCCAAGATTTGCTAAACTTAAAAAAGTTCAAGCAGGTAAAAAGGCTTAAGTTTATTCAATAAAATATTTAATATAATGCTTGTGAAATACGGCGCAAATCACACCTTTACCCGCTTGAAAATACGGCTAGTATTATCTTCGGGGTAAAGTTGCACCTTGCTTGCATTTGCCAAGCCTTATTAAAATTAAATATTTATATTTCATAAACTTTAAAGTAAAAATATTTAATATAATGCTTGTGAAATATTAATAGTTTTATAATAAAAGAAAAAGGTAGCAAATTTTGCTACCTTTTTTATGTTGTTAGTTTTGTAACACGAACTCATACAGCATTGATATTACGTTGTGGCTAAATGTAAGTTTAGTTTCATCTTCACTTATTATCATATAATAATCGTCCCAAGGATGATTATAACAAGAATAATATTTCCAACCGTTTACTGTTTTTTTATAGTAAAGATATCCAGATACTTCCATTGAAGTGCCTTGTTGTAACATTCCCTTAAGGTTGCCGCTTGTTGGGATATTGTTGCCAATGTATTTATAAGTTCCTTCTTCAAGGTTGATTTCAAAAGTACTAACTTCACCTGCACTATTTGTATATGAATAAATATGCGTATTGTTTTGCGCTTGATTGCCAATTGAACAAGAATCAATGCAAGAAAGTAAACTGCCACATAAATAAAGTAAAGCAAAAAATGCAACAATACAAATTGATATAAATTTAATTTTATTAGATTTATAATAATTAATAATTTTATTAAAGTTCATAATTTTTAGTCCTCGCTTTTGTGTTTCTGTTAAAAAATTTATTTTTTATAATTAATACACATATTATACTAGACAAAAACTGTCTATGTCAAGCATTTTAGATAAATTATGTCTATAATAATATTATGAAAGTTTTATTTGATATAAGATTACAACAACTTAGAAAAGAAAAGGGTTTAAACCAGTCTGAATTGGCGAAAGTGTTAAATACAACACAACGCCGTATTTCTTATATGGAAGCAGGGCAGGTAGAACCAGATTTAACGACTTTGATAGCATTGTCAAAGTTTTTTGATGTTTCAACAGATTATTTAATAGGTGTTAAAGATTATTAAAAATAATATAAAACAAAACGGCCAACATTTTTGTTAGCCGTTTTGTTTCATCTTAAATTGTATTTTCTAACGTTTGTTTTACCTTTTTGTCGGTTAATTCGTTAAGCGTTTTAAGTTCGTAAAATCTTCCTTTAAGTTTAATAAGTTCGTCATAAGTTCCGGTTTCTAATATTTTGCCGTCGTCCATAACAACAATTCTATCGGCATTTCTAATAGTTGAAAGCCTATGTGCTACTATAAATGTTGTTTTACCTTTTATAACTTGTTCTATTGCTTTTTGAACGTGGTATTCGCTAACGTTATCAAGGGCTGACGTCGCTTCGTCTAAAATAAGTATACTTGGGTTTCTTATAAGTGCACGCGCAATAGAAATTCTTTGTCTTTGACCTCCTGATAGTTTTGCTCCGTGTTCGCCAATTTTAAAGTTTAAGCCTTCGGGTATATCTTTTAAAAACTCAGATATATTAGACTGTTCTACAACCCTTTGAACGTCTTCTTCAGAATATTTTGTTAAACCGTAGGTTATGTTTTCACGTATTGTTCCGTCAAATAAAATACTGTTTTGTGGTACTACTGAAATACTGTGTCTATAATCGGTAATGTTTATATCGTTAACCGATTTCCCGTCAATTAGCATTGTGCCGTTAGTAGGCTTTAAAAAACCTATAATCATATTCATAATAGTAGATTTTCCGCAGCCCGACTTTCCTACAAACGCTATACATTCGCCTTTTTTAACCTTAAGGTTAAAGTCTTTTATAACGTATTCTTCGCTATGTGGGTACTTGTAAGAAACGTTTTCAAACTCAAAATTGCCGTCAGATTTTTGTATGTGAATTTTGCCATCATTATCTTCAATTTCGTTACTGTTCATAATTTCGCTAATAGAGTGCATTGCTTCTTTACCCGTTGCGATTGACGGCATTAAATTTATAAGCGCTTGTACGTGAGACGTTATTGATGAGTACATTGATTGATAAAGCATAATTGCACCAACAGTAAAGCCTGGTACGCCTTTTATCGTCATAATAGAAGTGAACAATAAGCATAAAAACGAAAATGTTTGTGGTATCATCCAAGCGCCTGCGCCGAAACTGGCGTTTATACTGTCAACTTTTAAGCCTTCCTTAGTAAGTTTTCTTAATTCTGATTCTATTTTAGAAATCTCTATCTCTTCAAGACCGTGCGCCTTAGTCACTTCTAACATTTCAAGCATTTGGGTTAATTTTGACGATGTCTCTTCTTTTTGTAGCCTGTACGACCTATTTTGTTTTCTTATAGGGTTTCTAAATATTCTTATAAGTGTTAAGTTGATAGGTAAAACTACGGCTATAAAGGCTAAAACTATAATAGAGTTATAAGCAGTAATAGCCGAATTTATTACTATCATTACAACCGACGGTATTATACTGCCGAATATTAGCCTAAAATATTGGTCAACAGTTTCCGTATCCGTCAAAAATTTAGATTGTAATCTACCAGTATCAATATCTTTATGATAGGTTATAGATAAATGTTGTAATTTTCTAATAATAGTCGCTTTAAGGTTAGCGTTGGTTGAACGAAGTATTCTATTATTAAAATTATTAGTAATTATCGTAATAGGATAGTTCAGTATAATAAGCACAATCATTATAATTGCATACTTAATTAAACTAGGAACTATATTTTCGCTAGGGTATGCAACTAAATTTATTATGCTAGAAGTTATAAGTGGTAAAACTATTACAGGTGAATACTGCAATAAAAATAATACCACTTTAATTATGAGTATATATGGGTTTTTAAATAGTAGTTTTCGTACAATTTTTACGTCTTGATTTTTGTTAGCACAAGTTTCGCTAAAAAGTGTAGAATAGTCAACTAAATTTTCAGATAATGATGCGTTATTTTCGTAAATTTTCATAGAAAACCCCCGCAAATATATTCGGTAATTTTATTATATTGTTTTAGGTTATAATGTCAATACGTTTTTGAAAAAAATAAGCAATAATATTTTTAATTTTGATATTGACAGTAAATTATATATGGTGTATAATTTTATAATTGAATAAATAGTCCAAAAAAAGCACGATTGTACTAATAGAAGTTGTTTTTGTATATAGAAAAATTATTTATTATTTGCTACAATTAAAAAACAGAATAAAATTTAAGGAGAATTTTATGGAAAAATATAGAGTTGGTGTTGTTGGTTTAGGTCACCGCGGTAGATTTATATTTAGTTTAGCATCTAAGTTTGAATGTGTTGACCCTGTTGCGGTATGTGATATTAGACCAGATAACTGGTATGAAACCCAAGTTGTTGATGGGGCGACAAAGCCGTTTTGTGAAAGTTTCCCTAACGCAACGTTTTATGAAAGTTATGACAAAATGCTTGATGAAGCAAATTTAGACGTTGTTATTGTTGAAACTGGTGCTGATATTCACGCAGATTTTTGTATTAAGGCGTTAGAAAAAAATATAAACGTACTTTCAGATATTCCAAACGTAGCAAACCTTGAAGAAGCAGGTAGGCTTTGGGATGCTAGTTTAAAATCAAAAGCAATTATTTCAACAGGTGCAAACCCTAACTATCAAAAATTTGTTGTCTTACTTGAAGAATTTTATAAAAAAGGTTTACTTGGTAAACCTTACTGTATGGAAGCAGAATATATTCATTGGTCTATGCCAGGTAGTAGAGAATCTAAAATGCTTACTAAAAACGGTGATTGGCGTAAACTTTTAATACCTATTAGATATTGTACACACTCCTTAGGTCCACTTTTAAAAATAGTTGAAGAAGAATTAAGATACGTAAGTTGCTTTGGTACAGGCGCTCATAGTGACGATGCACAAGGTTGGTCTGGTCAAGATACTCCTAAGGGTGCTAAATTCGTTAAAGACGATATGATGTGCGCTCAATTTAAAACTGAGTCAGGCATTGTAATAAGGCTTATGAGAAACGGTCGTTGCCGTGCTAAAATTGGTCACCATAGTTATCGTGTATTTGGTACTGAAGGTTATATGGAGCGTATTGATAGGTTCGGTAAGCCTGTAATTAGATACAACTCTACAAAAGAATTAGACCAAGAACTCAAAGAGATAAGCGGTGAATATATGCCACCAGCATATGCTGATAATCCTGAAGCAACCGGTCACGGAGGTTTGGACTATGCTATGCTTGACTATTTCTTTAAAGAACTTAAAGAAGGAAAACCTGCAGTTTCATTAAAAGAAGGTTTAATGATGACTCTTCCAGGAATTTACGCTGAATATTCAGCAAAGCGCAACGGCGAAGTTATCCGTATGGTATATCCTTGGGATAAAGATTGGACTGTTGAAATATAATCTTATACCATTTACTCTGCTAGTTTTAAAAATAAATATTGTTAAAATAAAAATAGCCCACGAAATTCGTGGGCTATTTATTATTTTACGTATTACACGTTGCCTTGTGCTTTCATTGCTTCAGCAACTTTTATAAAGCCTGCAATGTTTGCTCCTGCCATATAATTGCCTTCTAAACCGTAAGTTTTAGCGGCGTCGTCACAAGCCTTGAATATGCTCTTCATAATGCCTTGTAATTTTTCATCTACTTCTTCAAATGACCAAGAAAGCCTCATACTATTTTGTGTCATTTCTAAGCCTGACGTTGCAACACCACCTGCGTTTGCTGCTTTTGCAGGGCCGTAGATAATGCCTTTTTTAAAGTATACGTCAATCGCTTCAGGGGTAGATGGCATATTCGCACCTTCAGATACCATAAAGCAACCGTTGTTTGCTAAGTTTAACGCGTCTTCGCCATTAATTTCATTTTGAGTAGCGCATGGAAGGGCAATATCGCACTTAACTGTCCAAATTCCGTGTGAGCCTTCGTGGAATTCAGCGTCTTTAACGTAGTTAACGTACTCGCTAATTCTCTTTCTGTCTACTTCTTTAATCTTTTTAACAATATCTAACTTAATACCGTCTTTATCGTAAATATAACCGCTAGAGTCAGACATAGCAACTACCTTTGCGCCAAAAGTTTGAGCCTTTTCGCAAGCGTAGATAGCAACGTTGCCCGAGCCTGATACGACGACAGTTTTGCCCTCAAAAGACGTGTTGTTAGCCTTTAACATTTCATTTGTAAAGTAGCAAAGACCGTAGCCAGTTGCTTCCTTTCTAGCAAGTGAGCCACCAAACGTTAAACCTTTACCAGTTAAAACGCCAGTGTATTCGTTTGCTAAGCGTTTATATTGACCGAACATATAACCAACTTCTCTTGCACCAACACCGATATCGCCCGCAGGAACGTCACAATCAGCGCTAATATGACGGTAAAGTTCAGTCATTAAACTTTGACAAAATCTCATAATTTCGCCGTCAGATTTGCCTTTAGGGTCAAAGTCTGAACCACCTTTACCACCACCCATAGGGAGTGTTGTTAAACTGTTTTTGAAAGTTTGTTCAAAACCTAAGAATTTAATAATGCTAAGGTTAACTGATGGGTGGAAACGAAGACCGCCCTTATATGGACCGATAGCGCTATTAAATTGAACACGATAACCACGGTTTACGTGTGTTTTACCGTTATCATCAACCCAAGGAATACGGAATAAAATCATCCTTTCAGGCTCAACAAGTCTTTCCATAACGCCTGCTTCAACAAGGTCAGGGCGTTTTTCAATAACAGGTTGAAGTGTTACGAAAACTTCAGTGACTGCTTGAATAAATTCAGGTTCGTTAGGGTTTCTTTTTTCAACTCTTGATAATAAGTCAAGTAAATATTCGTTTGTAAGTTTCATAAAATATAACTCCTTAAAACTAATAATTAAATAAATTTAATTAAGTATATATCATTTTTTACCGTTTTGTCAATTATTTAGTATTAAAATGATGTGTGTATATTAAAAGTTATGCTATTTTGCCTTGATTTAATAACGTAAATTTGTTATAATTAACCTATGAAAACTATTATTGCTATTGGTGGTGGCTCTATTAAAGATAAAACCACGTATAAAATTGACGAATATATTGCAAATCTTGCTAAACTAAGAGCGGGCGAAAAAAGGGCTTACGGCTTATTTATAGGTACGGCTTCACACGATTGTATGCCTGCCTTTAACTCTTTTAGAAAGACTTTTACTTCAGTTCACGACATAAAGGCGGACTGTTTACTAACCGTTAACGTTGAAACGTCACTAGAAAAAATGGACGAAAAGTTTTCTAAAGCCGACTTTATTTACGTAGGCGGTGGCGATACTTTATTTATGCTTAATACTTGGCAATCTAAAGAAATTACAAAACGTATAATAGACGCTTATAATAGGGGCGTTATACTTTGTGGTTTATCGGCAGGCGCAGTGTGTTGGTTTGAAAATATGTATACTGATAGTGAGATTTTAAATGGCGATAGCGGTGAATATAAATTCTATAAAGGTTTAGGGCTTTTAAAGGGTACGTGCTCGCCACATTATAATATTAGAAAAAACGATTTTGATATAGCAGTTTTAAATAATAAAATAGATAACGCATACGCTTTAGAAGACGATAGCGCTATAGTTTTTGAAGATGGTGAATATAAGTGCGCTATAAGTTCGGGTGGCTATGCTTATAAAATTTGCTATGATATAGACAAATTAAATATACAAAAATTAAATTAAAAAACACTTGCCTAAGGCAAGTGTTTTAATATATTGTTTACTCGCTAACGCTCGAATTATAATTGCTACGCAATATGATAATCAAATTTTGAAAATTTGATATAAAAAAAGAACTTTCTACGGAAAGTTCTTTTTTGGTAGCCCCAAGGGGTTTCTGCCCCTTAATAAGGGGAAGGCAAACTATAGTTTGCGAGGGGATAGCGGTCTCACGCTAGTGAATCGAACCCCTAAATAAAGTGAGTGTTTAAAGTTTTTAGAAAAGTAATTAAAATGAACAGTTCGATTCCCCAAATAATAACTCGCTAACGCTCGAATTATAATTGCTACGCAATATGATAATCAAATTTTGAAAATTTGATATAAAAAAAGAACTTTCTACGGAAAGTTCTTTTTTGGTAGCCCCAAGGGGTTTCTGCCCCTTA
>JAZRNF010000053.1:0-2049 GCA_045648085.1 Christensenellaceae bacterium
GAAATGAGTAGGTTTATGCTTGCTATGAAACTAATTTCTAACGATGGTATAGGCACTTATATATTTGACGAAATTGATAGCGGTATATCAGGTGACGTTGCTAGAATTGTTGCGGAAAAATTTTGCAAATTATCTAAAAAATATCAAATTATTACAATTTCACACTTACCGCAAATAGTGTCGCATAGTGACTGTTCGTTTAAAATTCAAAAGTTTGATTTAGACTTAAAAACTCATACCGAAATTATTAAACTTGACGAAAGCGGTAAAATTGACGAAGTTGTTAGAATAATAGGTGGCGACGGCAACGAACTTGCTAAACTCCACGCTAAAGAACTTATATCAAAAGCCAATTCATATAAACAAAGCATATAAAAAAACTGTTTTGCTAAATTGCAAAACAGTTTTTAATTTTTTAAACGATATTTAAAATATTAATACATTCCACCCATATTTGGTTGAGCCATTGGCATTTCAGGCTTTGGAATTTCAGTAATAATACTTTCAGTAGTTAAAAGTGTAGAAGCGATTGACGCTGCGTTTTGAAGTGCTGAACGTGTCACTTTAGTAGGGTCAATAATACCGCACTTAACCATATCGCAATATTCGTTCTTATAAGCGTCAAAACCAAAGTTTTTATTGCCGTTTCTTAAAATTTCGTTAAGGATAACTGAGCCGTCTAAGCCTGCATTTTTAGCAATTTGTCTAATTGGTTCTTCAACTGCTTTTAATATGATTTGAGCGCCAGTCTTTTCGTCGCCTTCTAATGAATCTGCTAATTCTTTAATAACTTTAATAGTAGATACAAGGGCAGTACCACCACCAGGAACGATACCTTCTTCAACGGCTGCTTTTGTTGCCGCTAAAGCGTCTTCAATTCTTAATTTTTTCTCTTTCATTTCAACTTCGGTTGCAGCACCAACGTTAATTACCGCTACGCCACCTGAAAGTTTAGCAAGTCTTTCTTGTAATTTTTCTTTATCGTAGTCAGAAGTAGAAGTTGCAATTTGCGATTTGATTGCTTCAATTCTGTTTTTGATATCTTGTGGATTACCGTTGCCACCAACGATTGTAGTATTATCTTTATCAACTTTGACTTGACTTGCTCTACCAAGCATATTAAAGTTAACGTTTTTAAATTCAATACCTAAGTCAGTAGAAATTACTGTACCGCCAGTTAGAATAGCAATATCTTCAAGCATAGCCTTTCTTCTATCGCCAAAACCAGGTGCTTTAACAGCAACGCTATTGAATACGCCTTTTAATTTGTTAACTACAAGGGCAGTTAAAGCATCGCCTTCAACGTCTTCAGCGATAATTAAAAGTTTTTGACCTTGTTGAGCAATAGGCTCAATTATAGGAAGAAGTTCTTGAATTGCGCTAATCTTCTTATCAGTAATTAAAATAAGTGCATCGTCGTAAACTGCTTCCATTTTGTCAGCGTTTGTCACCATATATGGAGAAGCATAACCCCTGTCAAACTGCATACCGTCAACAGTTGTAAGTTCGGTTTTCATAGTCTTTGACTCTTGAATAGTAATAACGCCGTCTTTAGAAACTTTAGCCATGGCGTCAGAAATAAGTTTACCAACTTCTTCATCGCCTGCAGAAATTGACGCTACTTGAGCGATATTTGCTTTTTCGGTTACAGGCTCAGAAATGTTTTTAAGTTCTTCAACCGCAACGTTAACTGCTTTTTGAATACCTTTTTTCAAAATTATAGGGTTAGCGCCTGCTGCTAAGTTCTTTAAGCCCTCTCTAATCATTGCTTGAGCAAGAACTACTGCAGTAGTAGTACCGTCACCGGCAACGTCGTTAGTTTTAATTGATACTTCTTTAACAAGTTGTGCACCCATATTTTCAAATGGGTCTTCAAGTTCAATTTCCTTTGCAATTGTCACACCGTCATTAGTAATAAGTGGGGCAGTGAATTTGTTTTCTAACACAACGTTTCTACCTTTAGGGCCAAGTGTTATTTTAACTGTATCGGCAAGTGTGTTTACGCCGTTTTCTAAGGCCTTTCTAGCCTCTTCACCATACTTAATTTGT
>JAZRNF010000054.1:0-5000 GCA_045648085.1 Christensenellaceae bacterium
TAATTTGCAAAATTTTTCCGCAACAATTCTAGCAACGTCACCTGATATACCGCTATCAATTTCGTCAAATATATAAGTGCCTATACCATCGTTAGAAATTAGTTTCATAGCAAGCATAAACCTACTCATTTCGCCACCACTTATTATTTTAGACATTGTTTTAAGCGGTTCGCCTAAGTTAGCGCTAAAGGTGAATTCTACGTCGTCAATACCCTTTAAGGATAGTTGCTTTTTATCGCTAGAAGGCTCAACTGAAACGTTAAAATTAGCGTTTTTAATGCCTAGAGTTTTAAGTTCAGTTATTATTTGATTAGAAAAGATTTTTGCATATTTTATTCTAATATTTGTAATATTTGTATATATTTTTTCAAGTTTTTGATAGTTTTTAGATAAATTATCGTTAAGTTTTTCACAAACCGCTTCAAAATCAACAAGAGTTTCGTACTCTTTTTTAGCGTTTTCTAAATGCGATAAAATTTCGCTAATAGAACTGCCGTATTTTCGCTTTAACGACTTTATAGTGTCAAGCCTTAGTTCTACCCTAGCGTTTTCTTCGCCGTCAAAATCAAGGTTATCTAAAAGGTTTTGAGCGTCGCTACAAATATCGTCAACTTCTACCTTTGCCGAATATAATCTATCATATAATTCGTTATACTCACCTGAAAAATTGGTTATAGAACTAAAAGAACCAAGCGCGGTAGACATTGTGTCAACACTGCCGTTATCGTCGCCTAAAAGGGCTGTAATTTGCGTAAGAGCATTGCCTATTTTTTCTACGTTATGTAAAATTTTACGGCGGTTTTCTAAATCTTCTTCTTCACCATCAACAAGTTCGGCATTTTCAATTTCAGTAATTTGATATTTAAGTAAATCAAGTTTAAGTTCCCTATCTTTTAAACTTCCGCCATAACTTTCAAGTGTATTTAAATCTTCTTTAATAGCAGTAATTAATGGTTTTAACTCGTCAAAATATTTTGTTATTTCGTCACCAATAAAACTATCTAATACTTTTAATTGATTGTTTTTGTTAAGTAAGGAATAATGCTCACTTTGACCGTAAATATCGCAAAGAGTTAACGTAATTTGCTTAAGCATATTAAGAGTGACTGAGTTGCCGTTAACTAAAATGGTGCTTTTGCCGTCTATTGTAAGTTTTCGCTTAATAATAAGTAAATTTTCATCGTAATCAATAGAAAAATCGTCTAAAATTTCTTTAGTAAGGTCGTTATTTTCAATATTAAAGGTAAGTTCGGCTTCACAATAAGTTTCGCCGTTTGTTATAAGCGATTTATTCGCTTTATCGCCCAGTGCAAAATTTATAGCACTAATAAGAACGGTTTTACCCGCACCAGTTTCACCTGAAATTACGTTTAAACCGCTTTCAAAATCAATATTAGCGCTTTTAATTAAAGCGATATTTTTTACCTTTAATAAGGTAATCATAAATTAACAATCTCCTTAATATACTTAACAACGCTTAAGGCAACGTCATCATCGTGAGCAACGATTAATAAAGTATCGTCACCCGCAATACTGCCAACAACGCCTTCTGGCTTTAATTTATCAATAGCCATACCACAAGCAGAGCCGTTTCCTGCTAAAGTTTTAACTACAATTAAATTTTTAGCACTTTCAACTGAAACGATAAAAGTTTTAAGTAAAATTATAACCTTTTCGTCAGTCACTTCATTGTCTTGACTTTTAGGTGGTAATGAATATTTAGATTTTTGGTTTGTATCTTTTATTTTTATTAAACCTAATTCCTTTATATCTCTAGAAACGGTTGCTTGAGTGACTGAAAAACCTTCGCTAAGCAATATATTTGCTAAATCTTCTTGTTTAGAGATACTTCTAGTATTAATTATTTCAACAATTCTTTCTCTTCTATTTTTTACAGCCATTATCTAGTGCCACTCCATTTATTAAGTTTTAATAATAACTTTTCAAAGAATTTTTCATTTGATTTATAAAATTTAATACTCTTTTTACTCTTTAAAACGTCAATAGTGTCGCCAACTTTAACTTCTTTTACGTATCTGCCGTCAACAAATAAGCCACATTTAGAAGAATTGTCTAACACAGTAATTTTAGCCATAGCATTATCAGAGTAAACGATAGGTCTATTATGTAAAGAGTGTGGACAAATTGGAGTGACGATAAAGGCGTTAACGTCAGGAGAGATTATTGAACCACCTGCCGATAATGAATATGCAGTTGAGCCAGTTGGTGTTGCTATAATAAGACCGTCAACGTTATAATTATCAACAAATTGTCCGTTTATATCTAAAGATAATTTTGCAACGCCACTTAAAGCGCTTGTAGTTGAAATTCTTTCAACGATAACTTCGTTAAGCGAATAGAATTTTTTACCGTTTAAATACGATTTTATAACTGAACGCTTTTGAATTTCGCCGCCGTTTATAATAATATCAACCGCTTTTTGAAGTTCGTTGCTTTCTACTGAAGATAAAAAGCCAACGGTACCTTCGTTGATTGCTAAAACTGGTATATCATACTCAATAGCGTACTCTACCACTCTTAAAATAGTACCGTCACCACCAAAAACGGCAATAACGTCTATATCTTTGCAGTCTTCTTTAAGGTTTACAACCTTAGAATCAATACCATTATCGTGAAGCATACCGCCAAAAATATTTGCAGCAGTATTTGCTTGGCTTTTTGTTGTGTTTATAAAAATACCTACTTTCATTTTATACCTCAAACTATCTTATTTAATAAGTTTTCTATTGACATTGCACTTGTAGTGCAATTTTTTATCATAATTATATATTCTATATTCTTTTTTTCACGGATAGGAGCAACTGTAAAATCAATAGGCGTTAAATTTTCGTTTAGAATAAAATTATAAATATCTAAGCACACCTTTGTTCTAACGTTTTTTGATTTGACTATACCACTATTGCCCAAATACTCTTTACCGCACTCAAATTGCGGTTTTATAAGTAAAAATGCAACACCATTATCTTTTAATATATCTTTAAGGGTTGGAATTATTAGTTTTAATGAAATAAAGCTAACGTCACAAACGACACCGTCAACCAACTCACCTAATGTATCTTTATCTATATAACGTGCATTTGTGTTATCTAAAACAACTATTTTAGAAAAATCTAGCAAACTACTTAGTTGACTTTCGCCTACGTCTATCGCAAAAATCTTTTTAGCACCGTTTTTTATAAGACAATCGGTAAAACCGCCGTTTGAAGCGCCAATATCGGCAAAAACCATATCGCTAACAGAAAATTTAAAGTCTTTTAAGGCTTTTTGCAATTTATATCCGCCGTTAGATACAAAAGATTCTTCTTCAGTAATAATTTTAAGTTTAGAAAAATCTTCAATATTTTGCGAAGGCTTAACGGGCTTACCGTCATATAATACTAATCCTTTTTTTATGCTATCACTTGCTTTAGTTCTTGAGTCAAAATAACCGTTTTGGAATAAAAAACTATCTAATCTCATACTAATTTTTACGATTTAAAACATAAGTTAATAGTTCAATTAACGATTCAGAATTTTCTATATCTTTTATAGCGATAAGTGCCTTGTTATAAACTTCTAGTGCCATTTTAGTTGCTTCTTCAACACCTAAAAAAGTCACGTAAGTAAGTTTAGAATCTCTTAAATCTTTACCTGTAGTTTTACCTAATACGGTTTTTGAAGATGAAAAATCAAGTAAATCGTCAGTAATTTGGAATAATAAACCTAAATTTTCACCATAAATTTCTAAATTATCGTAGTAAAGGTTTTTTGATAATATGCTAGGAATTAAAACTGATGCTAATATTAGTTTGCCTGTTTTATTTTTATGAATATTTATAAGGCTATCAAGGTCACCGTTTAACGAACCCGATTTTATATCAAAGGCTTGACCGCCTATCATACCTTGATAACCTGCATAGTTAGCAAGCATTTTACAAGCCGTAAGAGATTCAGGGCTAGATATATTGTCAAACAAAATCTCATAGGACTTATTAAGCAAAGCGTCACCTGCTAAAACAGCCATATCATCTCCGTAAACTTTATGATTAGTTAGTTTACCACGACGATAATCGTCATTGTCCATACAAGGTAAATCGTCGTGAATGAGAGAATACGTATGAATACACTCTAGCGCAATAGCGTATGGTAAAACTTCGCTTTTACTTAAGCCTAAAAAATCGGCTACAAGCAAGGTTAAGACAGGCCTTATCCTTTTACCCCCTGCTAATAAACTATATGACATTGAACTTATAAGATTAGATTCAGATTTATTTAAACTATTGCATAATTTAACTAGATTTTCGTCAATAATGCTTTTGTAATTATCGTATTTTTGATTAAAATTCATTAATATTGTGATTCCTTAAACAAGCGATAAAAGAGTTATTAAGTAGCATAGTGACAGTCATAGGTCCAACGCCACCTGGTACAGGAGTAATGTAAGAACATAAGTCTTTAACGTTAACGTAGTCAACGTCACCATAAATTTTGCCGTCTACCCTATTTATACCTACGTCAACCACAATAGCGTCTTTTTTAACCATATCGCTAGTGACAAAGTTTGCCCTACCAATTGCCGCAACTAATATATCGGCATTTTTAGTAAACTCTTTTAAATTTTTGGTTTTAGAGTGACACATTGTCACAGTACAGTTTTCTTTTTGTAATAAAAGTGAAATTGGCTTGCCCACCATATTGCTTCTACCAAGAACGACTGCATTTTTACCATTAAAATCAATGCCGTATCCTTTTAAAAGTTCAATTATGCCGTATGGAGTACAAGAAATTAAAGTTTCTTCACCAAGTAGTAATTTACCTAAGTTTTCGGCACATAAACCGTCAACGTCTTTATTAGTTGGAATTTTACCAAGAATTTTTTGAGTGTCAAACTTCTTAGGTAAAGGAAGTTGAACGATAATACCGTCAATACTACCGTCTTTCGCTAGGGTTTCAACTGCTAATTCTGCTTCTTCTTGAGAAACAGACTCGTCAAGTTTAAC
>JAZRNF010000055.1:0-2760 GCA_045648085.1 Christensenellaceae bacterium
ACTGTAGAGTTTGATGAATTAAATAATGATTTAAACCCTAATAATAATGTTGAATATATTTCAGTTTTTCAAATTGCTGAAAGTGATAATAAAGAATTATTTATATACACATATCAACCCTTAAATACAACTCTGGATTTAACTGCAAGTTATATAACAATGTCTTGCGGTTCTAAGTCTACTGAATATAAAAAATATTCGTTAAAATGTGTTTCCTATGAAGGTGTTTTCAAAAAATATTTAGTTGAAAGTTTTAAGGTTCCTGATACCTTATACAGATATTATAATTTTGTAGAAATTGAACGTCCTTTTGAACCTTTAATTGATAGTAAAATTAGTGATGAATCTATTACAAATTTTATATCACATACCGTTGCTCAAACTTGGTGTTCATACTATTTTGATAATGTTCTTGTTTATGAAATGGTTAAATTAGATGTTCTTGAAATCACGCCCACATTAACTGATTTTATTTTTTTAGAAGACGGTATTACTTGGGGTAGTTTAGTTGGAGTTGATAGTGGTTGTGCTGTTCATTATATTGCTTTTAATTTTGACAATTTTCATGCTACTAAAATTTATGATGCAGATTTAACATATAAACATAGGAAAATTATTACTACACATACACAAGAGACTGGTGTCCTTGGTGGTATTAAGTTTTTATTTGGTAAAAGCACAGAGCATACATCTACCACTTATCCTGAAGGTATTGATTTTTCTGAAGAAGAAGTTTTTTTAAGTGAAACAGATGAGCCTGTTATTAGTGATTTAAAAGGTTTATTTGCACGAGAGTATATTTGGGACACTATTATGACTTCAACTGCTTTTCTAGAAAAGTTTGAAGACCAAGAAGTTCAATTTACTGAATCTGTTAAAAAAACTTTACAGTCGTCTCAATTTGTTTTTGCTTTTGCTACTACAAGTTTAAGTTATAAATCATTTAATTCTGCAGGTAACCCTGATTCTATTATTGATTGGAGTTCTTCTACTACTACTGTTATGAATGGTACCGAAGTTTCTAACGTGGATATTATCCGGATAAAATTTGAAAGTGCTGGTAACACTTATAATTTAGGTGTTGTTGGTGATACAACTAGTGGAGATGACAAGCCTGGTGGTATTGGTAGTGGTAAGGATTTTTTTGATGAAATATTAGAATACTTAAAAAAAATTATAATGCTAATTTCACTCTTAGTCCTATTAATACTCTTATGGCCGTTTGTATCGCCAATAATAAGCGTATTATTTAAGTTATTATTAGACGGTTTTGTTTGGATAATAAAGAAAGCGTTAAAAGTAATAATGTTTGTATTGTTCTTGCCGTTTAAACTGTTATTTAAAAAGCGAAAACGATATTAGGTGAACTATGAATAAATTTAAAAGTATGTGTTTTGTATTGCTAGGTATAGCGATACTGTATATAATAGGATATTTTATTTTTACTGCAAAAGCAGTATAGGGAGAAAAGAAAAATGAAAATAATAAATAAAATTAAAAATTTTGATAAGAAAGGCATAGTCAAAAAAGCAGGTTTAGGCTTAGCGCTCGTAACGTTAGTAGGCTTAATATCTGCCGTATCAGTAAACTTAAACGCTCACGACTGTAAATTAACTAACTCATACCGATACGACAGTACAAGCCATTACTATGAGTGTACTGAAAATAAATGGTGTAATAAAAAGTTCCAAGAAGAAGAGCACGAATTAGTTTGGGTTGTAGACCGTGAAGAAACTTTTGATACTAACGGTTTAAAGCACCGTGAATGTAAATGTGGGTATAGGACTAATAATGGTACAGTAATAGATAATTTTTATTATGACGTTAATGCGCCATTAGACAATGATTTATCGGCTAATAATATAACTTTAACTGCTAATGAAAATTACAAAGAATTTAGTCAAGCGTATGGCAAATTTGATAATTTAGATAATAGAAACGTATCGTTTTCTGCAAAAGTTGATTTGACTTATGCAGATTATTCTAATATAAGTTCAGTCTTTAGAAAATGTGACGTAAAATATAATATATACGATAAAGAAGGTTTTAAACAATCTATTAATTTTCACGCTGCTTGTGATAATGGAAGTTATTTAACTATATCAGACGTAATCTTATCTAATACTGAAATTAAAAAACTAGGCAATGACTTTATAATTAATAAAATGCTTTTAATTGATTTTGGCTCGTATTATAAAGAGAATTACGGTTGGGTGTATGGCTTTAGATTTAAAACTGTAAATTATGAAATAACTTACTTAAGTGATAATAGTGGTAATCTTAAGAACTCTGATATATCTAATAAATTAAGCTGGATAAGTGAAGATGGTATCTATAATGATTATGACGGCACTAAAGCAATAGATTTTACTGTAATTCGTGAGGGTTATACTCAAGGAGGTGTGGTCCCTAGTTTAACTTTAACTTGTAATAAAGGCTCAGTATGGTTTGTTAACCAAGCGAACTATATAGTATATAAAAATAATATAGAAACAAAATAATGAAACTTTACATAAAAAATTTATTACAAAAACTAAAAAGCATAAATTACCGGCACTATATTTGTGCCGGTATAACGCTTTGCTTTGCACTGCTTAATATATTCGTTTTTAAATACTCGTTCCCTAGAATATGGGAGAGTATAAAAGACTTTGGCAGTAGTTGTAAGTATTACTTTATGTCAATTATTAGCCCCGGTTATGAGGGCTATGCAACGGTCAATGAACTATCTAGTCAACCGTGGGACTTAGCCTTTAATAT
>JAZRNF010000056.1:0-4486 GCA_045648085.1 Christensenellaceae bacterium
ATTAGATTTTGATATGTTTTTAAACGTTTTTATTAAAGAAAACAAATTGGTATATCCAAATTATATAAATTTTGAAGAGCAAAATTTAATAAATAACGTTTTTAATGCGATAGGTAAAACAAACTCTCAAACGCAAATAGAATTATTTAACGGTTTTAAAGAAAATTTTTCTAAAATTTTAGACGAAAAACATAAAACCTATCAAAAATTTTATTCAGTATCTTTAAAACTATCGTTTATTTGCGGTTTAGTTCTTTTTATAATGGTGATTTAATGAATTATAGTATAGATATAATATTCAAAATAGCAGCAATAGGAATAATTGTGACCGTAATTTGTCAAATTTTAAAAAAGTCGGATAGAGACGATATTGCTACAATAGTAAGTTTAGCAGGTTTAATTATAGTTTTAACCTTAGTTATCGGTATGATTGCCGACCTTTTTAATAATATAAAAGACATTTTTGGGTTGTATTAATGGAAATTCTAAAAATTGTAGTTATAGGCCTAATTGGAGCAATAAGTTTTTTGTACCTAAAGTCAACGGGTAGTGAACTGTGTGGTCTATTGTCGCTTGGAACGTGCATTTTAATTTTACTTTCAACGTTATCATACGTTTTTTCAGTAATAAATTTCTTTAAAGATTTTGCAACAAATACTGGCATTTCTTCAAGCGTTTTACTTTTAATTTTAAAAATTACTGCAATTTCATATCTTATTTCATTTTCTCAAACGCTGTGCGAAGATATGGGGGTTAGTTCAATCGGTGTTAAAATTGACTTTGCAGGTAGAGTTGTAATCTTTGTAATGGCTATACCAATTTATACTAATTTATTTAATATTTTAACTAATTTTATATGATTAAAAAACACCTTATATTTTTATTATTTATATTTACAATTTTTTGTAATCTAAACGTAAACGTCGTATATGCTAAAACGAATATAGACGAAAATATAAACGGAATTTTAAATGGTATAGACAACCAATTATACAACGATATCAACGAAGAATTAAACGGCTTTTTTAACGATAATTTAACCTTTAAAGAACGTATAGTAAAATTTATAACAGGGGAAGCAAATATCACTTTTGAAACCTTAGCCCTATATTTAAAAAACAAAATATTTAACTTTTTTGATAGGTATAAAAAAATAATTATTTATATTTTATTTATATCAATTTCTTCAAGTGTGTTAAATGTAATAATTCCTAAAAACGACGATAATACCATAAAATATACAATTTTTTATATTTGCTATTCTCTTGTTGTAATAGTTGTTTTAACTCTTATTTATGAACTTTTCAAAGTTGCAAATACAACGCTTAACAAACTAAATAAAATGACCGAACTAGTTTTTCCACTAATGTTTTCAATATCAACATTAACTGGTAATTTAGGTGTAAACTTGTTTAAACCATTAACTTGTTTTGCAGGATTTTTATCTTCTAGTATAACTACAAATTATTTAATTCCATTACTTAGTTTTTCAAGCGTTACGCTAATAGTTAGCAATCTTAGTGACACTATAAAACTAAAAAGTTTATCTAGTACAATCTTTTCAATTTTAAAATGGACTTTAGGTTTAATTGGTATAATTTATACTTTTATTTTAGCCGTACAAGGTATAGTAAATAGCCAATATAACGGGATAAGTGTAAAAATTTTAAAATACACAACAGGTTCAATGATACCAATTATTGGTGGTTTTTTAAGCGGTGGTATGGACGTATTGTTATCGTCTGCCATATTAATAAAAAATTCTATTGGTTTACTTGGTGTTTTTTATATTTTAATTACAATTGGCGGCAGTGCAATTTCGCTACTTGTCTTATCTTTTATAATAAAATTCTTAACGTCAATATCAGAACCTATTTTAGATAAAAAATTTTTTAATGTAATTATGGGAATATCAACCGTTATAAATTATTTAACGTCTATAATTTTTCTATGCGCCTACATATATTTTATAACAGTAATAGGGTTTATATTTTCAACAATTTTAATATTATGAAAGAGTATTTTTCATCAGTAATAACAATAACGTTTTTTCTATGTTTAATTGACGGCATTTTACCAAAGTCAAAAAACAGTAGAGTAATAAAAAACGTAATAGCAGTTTTGTCGGTCACAATAATTTTAAGCCCAATTTTAAACGTTTTTAACTCAAATTTAGACCTTTTTAATAATAACGAGATATTAAACGAATATAATTCCTATCTTATAGAGTATAAAAAAACAACAATGGTAAATGAAATAAGTTATTTACTTGAAAATAACGGATATGACGTTCTTAGCGTTGAAATTAAAAGTAAAAACGACGGAAATATTATTCAAGTTTTTTTACTAAATAATGGTATAAACGACCAAAACGAACATATAGATAGTATAGAAAATGCAAAAAACCTTATCCTAGAAAGACTTTACTTAGATAATTGGGAGGTGCTAGTTGAATATAAAGAAACAAAAGGGTGATTTTAAATTTAAAATAGAATATTTTATTGCATTTGTTTTATTTGTAATAGTTATTGTTTTGTTCTTATCTAGTTCAGGGTTGTTTTCTAAGTCTAAGTTAGAAAATACAAGCACCGATTATAAAACGAGTACAGAAAGAAAACTAGAAGACATAATTTCAAAAATTAGCGGAGTAGGTGAAACTTCAGTAATGATAACTTATGACGGCACTAGTGAGCAAAGCGTTTTGACAAACGTTGAAACAATAACCGAAAACGGAATTAAAAAAACAACTGAAACGGCTGTTTTAGTTAATGGAAAGCCGTATATTTTAAAAGAATTTAACCCAAAAGCAACGTCGGTAGTTATTGTGTGCGAGGGTGCTGACGATTTAAACGTAAAATTAGCGATAACGGAAGTGGTAAAATCAACATTTTCAATATCTTCCGAAAATATAAAAATAATAAAAATGAAATAAAGGAGTTTTAAATGAGTAAAAAGAAAAAAATTATCGTACTTAGCCTAATGATAGCACTTTTAGCAGTCACAGCCGTTTGTAATTTCGTATTATCTGGCGATTCTGTTTATGGTGACACTTCTCCAACGGGATATTTTGCGGAATATCGTTCACAACGTTCGGCGTCTAGAAATGAGCAAATGTTGCAACTTGACAAAATTATTGCAGAAAGCGCAGAAGATTCTTCAGTTAGAGATACTGCAATCACTCAAAAAATGCAACTAACAATGCTCACCGAACAAGAGTTAAAACTTGAAACGTTAATTAAGGCTTATGGCTATGAAGAAGTCGTTGTCACAATGAGTATTTCTTCGCCAAACGTAAGCGTTGTAGTAAAAGATAGCGATTTTGACCAAGCCGATGCCGTTAAAATTTACAATTTATTAGTTTCAGAAAACACTATTGATTCAGAAAATATAAATATTATTCCGTATATTTAATAAAAACGCTATGTAAAATGAAAATTATGTGTTATAATAACTGTATAAATGCATAAATTTAATTTATTATAAATTAAGTGAGGTTATTATGACGGTAAACAAGAGTAATAATACGATAAAAAAAGGTAAAGTGACGTATAATGCAAATATTTTAAAAGGCATTGTTGCGTTAGCCGTTTCTGAAGTAGCGGGCGTTGCTATTAAAAAAGGCAAAAAAGATAATTACGGACAATTAAAGTTTGACTTTGAAAATGACGTTGTTAATATTGACATCACGGTTGACGTTGTTTACGGATACAACGTTCCTGACGTAGCGTTTAATATTCAACAAAGTGTTAAGCACAACGTTGAATCAATGTCTAAATACAAAGTAAATTCTATTGACGTTCATATCAATAGCGTAATATTTGAAGATAAAAACGTTGACTAATAACTGTCGTGCCATAGGCACGGCTGTTATTTGCGTATTAAGGTGAATTATGAGAAGAACTGCGAGAGAAGCCGTATACAAATTACTTTTTAGCAATCAATTTAACGATAAATTTGACGACGAATTTAAACTTTATATTTATAACGAGTCTAAACTTTCAAAAGAGGGTATAGATTTCGCCAACGAAATTTTAGATAAATTTTACGAAAATGAAGATACAATAAACTCCATTATTAGCGATTTATCAAAAGGATATAAACTAGATAGAATATATACTACCGACAAATGTGCGCTTCAAATTGCAATTTGCGAAATTACGTATTTAAAAAATATTCCTATTATAGTTTCTATTAACGAAGCGTTAGAATTAGTTAGAAAATATTCTACGCCTGAAAGTCCTAACTTCGTTAACGGTATTTTAGCCGAGTACAAAAAAATGCTGGAGAGTAAATAATGGTTGTTTTAGACGGAAAAGAGTTTTCATTAAAATTTAAAAACGAATTAAAAGAAAAGGTTAGCGTATTAAACGAGAAACACGGTATTTTACCAGGTCTTGCCGTTGTAATTATAGGTAATGACCCTGCATCTGAAATTTACGTAAGAAACAAAATCAAAGGCGCAGAATACGTTGGCATAAAATCAACT
>JAZRNF010000057.1:0-4001 GCA_045648085.1 Christensenellaceae bacterium
CGTTGTAGCAAAAGACGGTATCGTTAAAGTTACGGTTACTGCTTAATTAACTTAAATAACACGCCTTACGTGCTTTTCTCGTGCAGCCTTTACACGTAGGGCGTCCCTTTAAGGGAGGTAATGAATATGCAAAAGGAAATAGTAGCAAGAATGAATAACCTAGCCGATAGCGGACAAGATGCGTTTATAGGCGATTATACCGAACTAGCAAAGCAACTACTTTACGAAATGGGTATAAGCAATAAATACCTTAATAGTGAAAGTGCATCATACATATTAGCAAAGGTTGTAACGGATCTTATCGAGGACGGCAATTTAAGCATAACGGCAAAAGCATTTATAGCAACGTTAAGAATTAACCACCCTAGAAGTGAGGACAATAGCAATGTATAAGCCAGCGAATATAAGAGAGTTTGTTACTCCAGCCGTGCATAAAAAAGCGGTTGTAAATGAAGTAAACGGACGTATTAAAAAATCTTATGAAGTTGTTGGAACTATACGAGGCAAATTTAAACAAAAGGGAACGGCTGAAATAGCAGCCAACGGGTTAACGGTTGTTAATGACAAAGTGAGTTTTATTACTTGGTTTAAAAGCGATCTAGCAGCAAGCGACGTATTAACTATTGGAGGCGTTGACTATCAAATAATAGGCAGCGTGGAAAATGTAGAAATGCGAGGACGTTACGCCGTGCTTAATTTAGAGCGATTAGGTGGCGGTGCTTAATGGGTAAAAGCCAACGAGGTATAAGCATAGACTTTAACGGCATTATAGATTTACAAAACACACTAGCCAGTTTAGGCGGCGAGGTTTACACAAAAGCCGTAGTAAATGCGTTAGCAGCATCTAAAGACTATGTTAACGGCGAAATATTAAAAGCAATGGAGCAAAGCAGTTACCACTTTGACGGTACGGGCTACTCACAAGAAAAAGCCAAAAAAGGTTTATCAAAAGTCGAGCGTATGGACGTAGAAGTAAGAGGCACCGAGGCGGTGGCTTATGCTGGTGTTAGTTTTAATGAGGCACCCGAGTTATGGTATATAGCACACGGCGCACCTCATACACCAGCCGACCAAAACATATACAACGCCGTTAGAGTTAAAGGCAAGGTTAAGCAAGAAGTAGAAAGAATACAACAAGAGGAATTTACAAAGGTAATAGAGGAGGCGTTAAGCAATGGTTAATATAAAGGACGATTTAAAAGAATTAAATAAACCAGTATATTACGAGGGCGAAGCGCCAGCCGAGTTGCCTAACGAATATTACACCGTAAGCGAGGACTACACAAGCGATAATTTAAACGCCGATAATGAGGCGTTGGAGCATCTTTACGAGTTTACCCTTAAATGGTACACAAACGACGCTAACACGCTTTATAGTGGCTTACAAGAGGCTATAACACTATTAAAAAGCAAAGGCTATATTATTAGTGGTGTAGGTTATAAAAATGCAACGTACCAAAATACTTGGTTTAGCCGTATGGTGGACGTTGAAAAAATAGACTATTTAAAATAGGAGGACAAAACACAATGAAACAATATAGAGGTTGTAGTAGATTATTTTACGCAACTTATAGCGTAGATGCTGAAACTGGTAAAATCACGTTTGGCACACCTAAAAAAGTTGGCGAAGTAAAAAATATTAGCCGTGAGATTTCAAGCGATAGCGAGGAAGTATGGGCGGACAATAAATTAGACGATACCGTATTTGGAGGTACTGCCGTTACTCGTACTTTTGGTATGACTAGAATTGATCCAGCAGTAGAGGCTGAATTATTAGGAAATACGGTTATTGAAGTTGGTAGCCACAAATTATATGGTACACCAGCGGACGGCTCAACACGTCCATACTTTGCATTTGGTTACGCATTACACGACGGAAACGTAAACCAACCTTGCGAGATCGTATGGGCTTTTAAAGGTATTGTTAACTCTATCTCTAAAACTGCTAACACTATTGACCGTGGAACTGGTAGCGAGGGGCAAGAGTTACAAGTTACATTTAATGCGGTTGATACACCTTGGACTAAAACAAGCGGTAACGAGTTAGATTTTTATATGCCACTTGATAGCAAAGTAGATAATACGGCTATTGTTAACAAATGGTTTACACAAGTTGTAACTGCTGATAACGCCGAAACGATATTAGTATAAGCAACTTAACAATTAAAGGAGGCACACAATGAACGCAATATTAAATATTTATAGTGGCTGCGAAAGCGACGAGCCAGTAAAAACTTATACTTGTAAACGACTAACTTTTAATGTTGGTACGAAAATAGAAATATTAAGCGAGAAAATAGGGAAGTTAGAAAAAAGCAAAAAGGGAGCAAGTGCGGAGGAATTAGAACAAATTAACGAGGAGCAAATAGAGTTAACTATTGAAACCTTACAAGCAATTTTTCCAGCGTTTACCCGTGAGGACTTTAACGGAGTGGATCCGTTAGAATATCAAGAGTTTTGTAACGAGATAGGTAGAGCAACGGCACAAGTAGTTAATAGAGCATCAAAAAACTAATTGAGGGGGGAGTTGCTAACAACGCAGCAACCCCCGTTAATTTAAAAAATGCTAGTGAGGTTTATTTTGACGTGATAGACGCATTATGTAATAGATTTATGGCATTATCGCCGTTTGAGATTTTAAATACTGATATGGCTTTAGTGTTTGATATTTACGTAAATTGCATTATACACGACAAGCAAACAAAAGGAACTAGCAAACAAGAGGGCGACCAATGGGTAACCTCACAAACTGCCAATTGGCACTAAAAGGAGGTGCAACGAGTGGCGGACACAAGAGAAATTACAACCGTCTTTAGGGCGGACATATCACAATTTAGCGCCGCAACGCAACAACTAAATAGAAACGTGGCGCAAGTTAATAGCGAGTTTAAAGTTGCTACTGCATCTATGGGGCGTTGGAACGACAACACCGACGGGCTACGTGCAAAACTAACACAACTAAACGGCGTGTTAGACCAAGAAAAAAAGCGCCTAGCATTAATGGAGGAGCAATACGCCGAGTTAGTAAGGCAAGGCAAAGAGAACACTAAAGAGGCTCAAAACCTAGCAACTGCAATTAATAACCAAGGCGCTAAAGTTAAAGAAACCGAGAAAAACATAAAGCATTACACTAAAGAACTAAAAGAACTTGAAACGGCTGGCGTTGAAACTAAAGAGGAGTTAGACGAGTTAAACAAATCTTTAGAGGAACAAAAACAAGCCGCAAAAGATTTAGGCGGCGGCGTACTAAAGGGGGCTGCGGTTGGTGTGGCTGGCTTTGCTGCTGCGTGTGCTGGAGCATTAAGTACTTTATCTAATATAGTTGAGGAAACAAAAGAACTACGTACACAAATGGGGCAACTTGAAACGTCTTTTAGTGAGGCGGGTTTAGGTGTTGAGGCATCTAAAAAAACGTTTGACGAACTATATAGCGTAATGGGCGATAGTGGAGCAGCAACCGAGGCGGCTTTACATTTAGGAAAGTTTGCAAAAAGCGAAAAGGAGTTAGAGGAGTTAACAAACTCACTAACTGGAGCCTATGCACGTTTTGGCACAAGTTTACCACTTGAAAACATAGCCGAGGGCGTAAGTACTACGTTAACCCTTAACCAAGCAAACGCTGGTATGGTTGACGCTATCGAGTTTGCGGGCGGATCTGTCGAGGACTTTAACGCAAAATTACAAGCGCTAGATACCGAGGAGGAAAAAAGAGCCTTTATACTTCAAACGCTTAACGAAAGTTACGGCGAGGCTGGCGAAAAGTACAAGGAAGTTAACAAAGAAGTAATAGAAGCAAACAAAGCGCAAAACGCATACAACCAAGCAATGGCGGACATAGCCGACAAAGCCCAACCAGCAATTACAAATTTTAAAACGGCTATGGTAGGAGTTTTACAAACTATATTAGCAAAGTTTGACGAGGTAGATATTGAGGGGCTTATAGGCGGAATTACAAACGCTATAACGTGGTTAACAACTACCGCATTACCTCCAGCAATGAC
>JAZRNF010000058.1:0-4008 GCA_045648085.1 Christensenellaceae bacterium
TCTTTAGCGGAAAGTTTTTCTTTAGTCATAAGGTCGGAAACGTAAAGTTTATACGCTTCGGCTGACGGCACCCTACCCGACGACGTGTGAAGTTGAGTTAAATACCCAAGTTCTTCCAAAGCGGAAAGTTCGTTTCTAATTGTTGCCGAACTAATATTTGATAAATGCCTTTCAGTAAGACTTTTCGACGATACGGGAACTGCCGTTTCAATATAATCGTCTACGACTATTTGTAAAATCTTTTTCTTTCTATCTGAAAGTTCCATTTTATTAGCAAACCCCCTTTGAGACTGTTAGCACTCTTTACCGTTGAGTGCTAATTTCAATCTTATTTTACAACTATAATATACGTTTGTCAATACTTTTTGACAACTTTTATTAAAAAAATATTTTATCATATAATTATATATTTTTATATAGATAATATTATTTGCATAATAATAAAAATTTAAACAAAAAACACCCTGCAATTTACAATGCAGAGTGTTTACGAATACAAATTGTATTTAATTAAAAGTTTGAATTAACCCTAAACTCAAAAATATCAGGAACTCTTTCAGTTTTTCTATCAAACGGGCGATTTTCTCTTTTTGCTTTTTCTTCTACTATGTCTAAATAAATGCTAGTCAATGAAATTTCGTTCTCTTTTATATCCGAAACCACGATACCCCCGTCTTTCGTTATAGTTTCATACGCTAAATCAACTTCGCCAATTTTTAGTAAAGCGTGAGAATAATACATAATCATTCTACCGTCTTTTTTAATACTTTCTGGAGCGTTAGAGTAAACCTCAACGGTTTTATCGCAAAAACCTGATTTATTTAAAAATTTTGAAGTTTCACGGGCAAGCGATAAGTCGGTATTATGTTTAGCATACGCCTCTAATAAATACTCTTTTGCTTGATTATTATCTTCGTTTGCTATGCAAACTTGAGCAAGTAGGAACAATACGACAGGCGTTCTTCCGTACTCTAAGGCTTTATTTAAGTACTTACCTGCTTGTTCAATTTTATCTTGAGAATAACTAATAGCGCCCAAATGTACGTACTTCAAATAAGTATCTTTAGAGTTTTTAATAATATCAGTCCACTCGTCTTGCAATATCCAAGATTTTGGTGGAACAACATCTATTTCAGACTTAAACGAACCTTCTTTTAAAAGGTCTATCCATTCATTTTTATATTCTTCATTACTAGAAAAATCAAGGTGTGGACAAATTGGGTCTTCTTTCATATGGTCTCTTAAAACGTTTTCTAATTCGCCCCAACAGTTGCCCTTTAAAATAACTTTATCTGCCTTAGTTGTTGCCATTTCGTGAGTTTCTGCTAAAAGATTTTCTAAATACTCTTCACCGATAAGGTCTTCTAATTTAACTTTTGCTTCGTTAACGGCTTCGTCCCAATCGCTACTGTGTGCTTTTTTAGCGTCTAAATTTATCGGGCCGAAAACTTCAAGCCACTCCCATGCGTTCTTAGGTGGCATTGGCAAACACTCGTATTGAGTTTTTCCAAGACCTGCTTGAATTTCAATATACGCACTCTTTTTATTATCGTCGCTAGTTAAGAATTGCTCCCATTTCTTGCCACCCCTATACATACCGAACGTAAACATTTTACGACCTTTTAAGCGTGACGTAGACGCTTGAACAAAACCGTAGCCGTTTGTGTCAACGTAGCAGGCAAACTTCCTTTTTTTATCGTCTATATTCCAAAAATAATCGTTTGCAACCTTTTCGTTAGTTGGATATGACGCATCAAATCCGTGGCAAACAGGTGCAGGTTGCTCAACTACTGCCCTTCTTATAATAGAATTATCCCAAGGATTACGCAAAATAGCACTCGCAAAAGATTTTTTAGCATCAAAAATATATCTATAACCTTCTTTTTTAGGAGTTGCAATATTAGTCCACCAATACATAGGCACGGTTTCTAATCTTGTGTTTACAATTCTCATTCTAGCGTATAAAACTTTAGATTTTTCAGGCAAGAAAAAGTCCATTTGATAAACCGCGCACCTTATTCTTTCAAAGGCGTACATTCTAAGAACAGGCGTACCGTCTTTTAACTTAGTAGTTGCGGTAAATAACGGCTCGCAAGTTAACGGCGAGTGGCCTACCATACCACAGTTAAATTCAATACCACCGCAAAGCCAAGCGTTGCGAAGTGCCAAGTTGCAAGGTCTAACAACGTTATTAGAGTGTAAGAGTTCTTTGTTTTCCACCTTATCAAAAAGCGACCAAATTCTACCGCCGAACTCAGGCAAAAATTCCGCCCTTAAATATTCGTTTTCAAGCACAACTGACATATACTCTTTAACGTCGGTAGCCCTATCGTATCTGTCTTGCATTTTGTATGGGAAGATATAATCTAAAAAACCGTACTTAATATATAAGCCTGCATCTTCGCCAACGCACGCGTGCGTTATTTGTTGGATATTTGGATTTTTAGCAAGTGATGGGAGAGAAGATTCTCCATTAAAATTTGCCGATGCTATTTTCTTTTTGCCGATTGTTAAACTCATAAAATTTGCCTCTTAAAACTAAGTTTTTATAAGTATAACATTTATGATATTTAAAATCAATATGTTTTTAATTTTTTCACTAGTAATTTTTTGTTTTTGTACAATGTGAGTGAAACATAATTGTTTCAGTCACTTTTTATATTGTTAAAAAGTTATAAATGTAAGGTGGCCACTACCAAAACGATGGTATCTTATACGATATGCGTGACGATAGTTTCAGTTTTACGGACCTATTAAAGTTCTTAGATAACCATATAAACAGTACGGTAATTTACCGTTTTAGATTAAGAGGTAAACAATGAGTTCATTATCAACGATATTAATAATACTGTTTTTAATAGTAATATGGCCGTTTTTTCCGGCGTTATTTAGTTTACTGTATAGATTATTAAAACTAGTTATAAAGGCAATTAGATGGGTAAAAAAACTGCCATTTAAACTATTTAAAAAAGAGAAATAAAAAAATAACCGCCTAATAAAAGACGGTTATAATAGCAAGTCTACGCCATTTTGCTCTAGGCAAAATCTTCCACCATTACGTTCTTGCTTGTCTATACGCTTTCGCTATAGCTGATACTCACTGTAGGTATCTACGGTAGTTTTATTTTATCATAAGGAGTTAATTATGTCAAACATTTTTTCAAAATATCAAAAGGAACTTTCCGGTGTAAAAGTTGTATCTAAAGATAAAATTTTTATAAAAAATAAAAATGGTACTACTGTAAAAAATAAAAATTATGACGTTATAGGCAAAGTGTGTGTTAATATGCCTAATGTTATTTTAAAAGCTAATAAAAAACATAAAAAAAAGAACAGCACCATTCGTAAATGGTTCGTAGGCTGTTCCTAAATATGCGACCATCCGTAGATGGTTTGCACTATTATTATATGAAATTTTATAAAAATTGTCAACTAAAAATTAAAAATTATAATTGGGTTTACAAAACAACTAAAAGGTAGTATAATATGGGAAAGAGAAATAATTTTAATCTAACAGATATTTATTTAAACATTAATGGTAAGAAACCTGAATTAAGAACTCGTGAAAATAATCCTGTTTTTGGTAAGCGAAACTCTAAAATTAGAGTTTCTAAAATGCCTTATGATACGATTATAAGAGTTAGATATATTGGTAATGATGGCGTTGCTATAAAAGTCCTAGATGTTAAAGATGGTCAACACCCTAAAAATCATAAGCATATTTTTAAGCGAAATACTAAAAAACCTAAAAGGGTTATTTCTAGTCTTTCAAAAAATGAATTAAATATACTAAATAGTATAGAAAAGCAAAATAAACGTAAAAGTCGAAGTAGGAGAATAAGAAATGGAAAAAATTGAGATTTTTAAAAGTATTTTAGAAAGCGGTGGTTATACGGTTTTTATATATAACGATATGGCATATACTGTAGATTTAGTATATGATTTAGAAAAAAAGAAACAAGTATTTATTGCATATTCTTTTAACGATATTGAATATAAAACAGTAGA
>JAZRNF010000059.1:0-11481 GCA_045648085.1 Christensenellaceae bacterium
TTTTTACCTTTCACTAATGAGTATTCAAAAATATATCTCCTACCCGTTTTTTCAAAGTAGTATTCGCAAGCCTTTAAAATTTCTTCTATTGAGTATGCGTTTGTTATTGGCATAAGTTCTTTACGCTTATCATTAAACGGCTCATGCAAAGAAATTGTTAAATTTATAGGCAAACCTTCGTCGGCAAGTTTTATTATTTGTGGAACTAGCCCGCACGTTGATAAACTTATATTTCTTAAACTTATGTTTAAGCCTTCTTTTGAAGATACTAGCCTTAAAAATTTTACGGTGTTATCGTAATTATCAAGTGGCTCGCCACTACCCATTAAAACTACGTTAGTCACCTTTCTAATTTTTATAGTGCCACCAGAATACCTGTTTATTTGTGCAACCGTTGCAAGCATTTCGCCTGCAGTTAAATTTCTAACAAGTCCGCCTATGCCCGACGCGCAAAATTTACAACCCATACGGCAACCGACTTGAGTAGACAAACACTCGGTATTTCCGTAGTTGTTTTTCATATATACGCCTTCAACGATATTTCCGTCGTAAAGGGCTATTAAGAACTTTTCAGTACCGTCTTTAGAAATTAGCCTTTTTACAATTTTACAAGGCTCGTCAACAAATCGCTCTAAAAGTTTTTCTTTAAGGTCTTTAGAAATATTAGAAATTTCACTAATTTTTAAACCGCTATGTAATCCTTGGTAAATTTGCGAAGCCCTATACCCCTTTTCACCGTAACTTTCTATTAAGTTTTTAAGTTCCAAAAAGGAATAGTCTTGTAAAATTTCCACCTTTATTCCACCCTTTTAAGTTTTGAGACGTAAAAGCCTGCACCCATTGATATATTAGGTAAAAAACTAAGCCCAAATTCAGTTTTATAATTGTTAAGCGGGCTGTCAATTTTCTCCACTTTAAAATTTGGATTGTTTTGTAAAAACTTATTTATTATACCGTCGTTTTCTTCTTTTAAAATTGAACAGGTAGAGTAAACTAATTCTCCGCCTAATTTTACGTATTTAGACACGTTGTTTAAAATTGCTAATTGAGTAGCGTTAAGTTCGGTAATTGAACTTTCAGTTCTATTGAGTTTAATATCAGGATTGTCTTTTATAACGCCTGTACCTGAGCAAGGAGCGTCACATAAAACAACGTCAAACGAATTGTTGTATTTTTCACAAAATACCGTGCTATCGGTGTTTACAATCTCAATATTAGTCTTATTCATACGCCGCGCGTATGAACTTATTAAATTGCACCTGTGCATATGGTATTCACAAGCAATAACTTTTTTAAATTTATCTGCTAAACATACACTCTTTCCACCTGGAGCAGAGCAACAGTCAAGCAAAGTATCGCCACTTCCTACTATATCGCATATAGCAACGCTACCTACGGATTGAAAAGTATAAGTACCGTCATAAAAATGCTCGTCCATTTTATAGCCTTTTACCAAATATGTATCGCTAAACGGAGTGGGCGTATAATCTATATTGTTTTTAGTTAAAAACTCTTTGCCGTCAACCCCGATATTAAAGCGGATAAAGGTATTTTCGTCATCATAACTTAAAATATCTTCAGCCATTTTTAAACCGTAGTTTTCTATGACTTTTTTAACTAAAAATTCAGGGTAAGAGTATTTTATAGATAAACTTTTAATTCCCTTTTCTTCAATATTTACGCCGTTTCTTAAATATGCCCTAAGTACGGCGTTTATAAAGCCTGCCATACCGCCTTTGCCGAGTTTTTTTGCAAGTTCTACACAAGTATCCGTAACGGCATGCGGTGGAGTTTTTAAGTAAATTATTGAATATAAGCCTATTTTTAATATAACTCTAACAGGTAGTTTTGGATTTTTAGGGCAAAGTTTAGAAATAACGTAAGAAAGAGTTATATCTTTATCAAGTACACCGTAGCAAATCTTATTTAAGTGAGAACGACTAGACTCTCTCACCACAGTATCGCTAAGCGCTTGTTTTAAAAATGCACCTTTACCATAAACGCTAGTTAAAACGTTATAGGAATCGTAAAAAGTAATTAGCATTTACTCACCAAATTTATATCCTATCGGGAACTTTCTACCAAGTAAAAAGTCCTTTATACACATTTTTTTACTGCCTTCAAGTTGAAGTTCGTTTACCTTTATAGCCTTGTCACCAGTTGCTATTATAAGCCCGTTATCTTTATCAGAGTACAACACTTCGCCTGCGGTGCCTTGATAGTCTACAACTTCGGCACTAAAGATTTTTAAACTCTTACTTTCATAGAAAGTAAAGGCAACAGGCCAAGGATTAAAGCCACGTACTAAATTTACTATTTCGGTTGCAGATTTGTTAAAGTCTATTTTGCCGTCTTCTTTTTTAATTAAACCTACTTTAACCGCTTTACTATCGTCTTGCTTAGTAAACTGTACTTTGCCATTATTATAATCATTTAGTACTTTTACAATAAGTTCAGCGCCTAGTTTAGATAATCTATCAAACAACTCTCCCGCAGTTTCGTTAGGTAAAATTTCAGTTTTTACTTGCGATATAATATCGCCGGTATCAACGCCAAGTTCAGTTTGCATTATAGTCACGCCCGTTTCTTTATCGCCGTTTAATATTGCCCATTGAATTGGCGACGCTCCCCTATACTTTGGAAGTAGTGAAGCGTGTATATTTATAACGCCGTATTTTGGTATATCTAAAATCTCTTTAGAAAGTATTTGACCGTATGCGCAAGTGACCATAATATCTGGATTTAAGGCTTTTAAGTCTTCAACGCCACTTTTACTAATTTTATCATAACTTAAAGTTTTTAAAGACAAACTATTTGCTAAAACTTTTACAGCACAAGGAGTAATAACCCCCTTTCTTCCAACAGGTTTGTCGGGTTGGGTTATTACTGCTAAAATTTCATTATCGGTATTGTATATACTTTTAAGTGCTTCAACTGCAAAGTCTGGCGTGCCTAAAAAAACAAGTTTCATAAATTAGTCACTTCTCCTTAAATTGTCTGCCTTATCAATGTACAAAACGCCGTTTAAATGGTCGTTTTCGTGGCAAATAGCCTTGGCAAAAAAGCCTTCGGCTGTAAGTTTATGAAAATTACCTTTTCTATCTTGATATTTAACGGTCACCTTTTGTGGACGCCTTACGTAGCCTTCCTTACCAATTACCGATAAACAACCTTCAATTCCGTATTGTTCGCCTTTTTGCGATACGATTTCAGGATTTATAAACTCAAAATAGCCTTCTTCTACGTCAACTATGAAAATACGCCTTAAAACGCCTACTTGTGGCGCTGCTAAGCCTGCGCCCTTAGCCTTGTCTAAAGTGTCCTTCATATCGTCTAAAAGTTCAGAAGTTTTTTTGCCAAAGTCAGTCACTTCAAAACTTCTTTTCCTTAAAACGTCGTCTCCTACTTGAACAATATTTCTTATAGCCATAATTCACCTTTTAAATTAACTCATATTTGTTGGATTAACTTCTAAATACACTAAAACGTCAGAAGTTAAGTATTTATCGCAAATGCTATATAGTTTGTCTAAAATAACGTCTTTATTACTTACAATTCTACATAGTACTTGAAAACGATATTTGTTTTTAATTCGCTTAACAGGGCTTTTCATTTTATCAAAATACACGAAAGACTGTTGATAACTATCATACACGTCTTTAGAATCAAAAAAGACACCTTTAAGCACGCTAATCGCTTTGTCTTCATTGTCACTTTCCACCATTATTCTAACAATGTCGGCATATGGTGGGAAATGAGTTGCTTTTCTAAGCGCAATTTCTCTATTATAAAAATTCTGATAGTCATACCTTATTGCATACTGGAGTACGGTATTGTTTGGGTTAAAAGTTTGTAAAACTACCTTGCCTTTACTGTCCGCCCTACCACTTCTACCTGCAACTTGAGTTATTAGTTGGAAAGTACGTTCTAATGCGCGATAATCTGAGAAAAACATACTCATATCGGCGTCCAGTATACCAACTAACGTCACGTTTGGAAAGTCGTGACCCTTTGCTATCATTTGAGTACCCACTAAAATATTTGCTTTATTATCCCCAAAATCTTTTAAAATTTTGTAGTGACCTTCTTTATTTTGAGTGGTATCGTTATCCATTCTTAAAATTTTAGCATTAGGGAAAAGTTCGTTTAATTCGTCAACGACCTTTTGAGTGCCCGTGCCGGAATAGTTTATGTTTACACTACCACAATCAGGACAACCTGTAAGCATACTGTAAGCGGTACCACAATAGTGGCATTTGAGTAAATTTTCCGCCCTATGATATATAAGCGACACGTCACAATGCGAACATTTTGCAACGTAGCCACATTCACGACAAATAACTTTTTGCGAATAACCACGCCTATTTAAGAAAATAATCGCTTGATTACCGCTATTTAAGGTCTTTTCTAACTCAACTTTTAAAGCGGTAGAAAAATGTGACGGATTGCCGTTTCTAACTTCAACTTTCATATCGGCGATAATCACTTCAGGTAATGGCTTGCCGTTAACCCTATCTTTCATTTCGGCAAGAGCGTATTCGCCTGTTTTTACTTTAAGGTAAGTTTCAACTTTAGGCGTTGCACTACCAAAAACCAATTTAGCACCGTTGTAGTTAGCGCGAAAAGAAGCGATTTCACTAGTCACGTATCTAGGATTAGTTTCACTTTCATAACTTTGCTCGTGCTCTTCGTCAATAATTATAATACCAACGTTTTTAAGTGGTGCAAAAATTGCGCTCCTTGCACCGATTGCTATTTTGGCTTCGCCACTAAGAAGCCTCCACCACTCGTCAAACTTTTCGCCACTTGATAAGCCGCTATGTATAATTGCACAGTTATCATCAAACCTTGAGCGTAGCCTTGATAGCATTTGCGGTGTTAAAGAAATTTCAGGCACCAACATTATTGCCGTTTTGCCGTCGTTTATAGTCTTTTCAATAAGGCGAAGATATACTTCCGTCTTTCCGCTTCCCGTAACGCCGTGAATAAGCGTTGGTTTATTTGAGTTTAAAACCGTTTTTACCGCACTATCTTGCTCACTGGTCAGTTCAACCAACTTGTTGGTTGAATTAAGCGTAGAGTACGGCGAACGCATAACCCTTTCTTGAGTTATTGTAATAAAGCCTTTATTTGCTAATGCAGTAATAGTTGACGACGAAAATAGTTCACCTAAAACGCCCGTTCTTTCCTTTCCCTTTTCTTGCAAATATAGTATAAGTTTTTTTTGATTATCGGCATTTTTACGTAAACTAGAAAACATATCGCTAACAGGCACGTCGTTTGACAACGAAGCAAAATTAACCGTTTTACTTCTAACCTTACCTTTACGCATTTCACTTGGCAAGAAAAGCCTTAAAATGCTAGCGCGAGACGTATGGTACTTTTTGTGCATATAGTCAAGCAAACTTAAACTTTCTTCACTAAGTGCTGGAATATCGTCAACAACCCTAATTATCGGCTTTAATTTGTGAGTAGGAAAATCGCTAGTTTGTTTTAGTTTTATAACAAAACCTTCAATCATCCTATTACCAAAAGGCACTATAACGCGACTGCCACACAAAACGCCTTCCGTGGCAACTTTATAATCAAATATTTTATCAAGTTCTGAACTTGCAATATCAACTATTACTTCTGCTATCATAGGTACCTTTAAAATGAACTTAGGGTGCCTTTATAAGACACCCTTAAATTTTTAACCGTTTACAACTGAAATTTTATCATCCATAATCTCAACAGCGGCTGCCGTGAGTGGCTTTTTATCTTCTAACACTTGCATGCTATTTTGACTTTTAGTAATGTCAACTAATTGTCTTGCACGTTTTGCTACAACTACGCAAAGTGCGTATTTTGAACCGTCGTATTCCGTGCCAAGTTTAGTAATAAGTTCGTCAATAGGTGGTTCGTTAATCATAATATGTACTCTCCTTTATTCCACGTTTTGAATTTGTTCTCTTATTTTTTCGATTTCACACTTAACTAAAAGTGCGCTATCAGTTATATCAATATCGTTTGACTTACTGCAAACGGTATTTGCTTCACGATTAAACTCTTGAACTAAAAAGTCTAACTTCTTACCAATTTCGCCATCGCTTTCACAAATCTTTCTAAATTGAGAAATATGTGAGCCTAAGCGAGTTAACTCTTCGTCAATATTGCACTTGTCGGCAAAAATTGCGGTTTCTAAAAGCAATCTAGACTCGTCAACGTTTACGTTTTCTAACGCTTCTTTTACCCTTTCAGTAAGCCTGTTTTTGTAATCGGTTGCAACGCTTGGCGCTCTTAGTTTAATTTTTTCAACCAAACTTTCAATAGTCTGAATTCTACTAAGTAGGTCTACTTTTAACTTTTCACCCTCAAACTCTCTCATTTTATTAAGGTTGTCAATCGCTTCTTCAATAGTTTTTTGTAAAACGGGAGAAAGTGCTTCAACGTCAATTTCAGTTTGAGATTGTTTAACAACGTCAGGCGTTTTGAGAAGTGAGTTTACTGTAAAATCGTTTTTAACACCGCAAATTTCAGAAAGTTTTTTAGAAACTTCGTAATACTCTTTTGCTAAGGCCTCATCAATCGTTAAAGTTATAAGGCTATCGCCTTGTTTTTCTAAAGTGATATATAAATCCGCCTTACCCCTTTTTACCTTTGTTGAAACGGTAGAACGAATAACGTCGTCAAGTGCCATTAAAAATCTAGGATATTTAGGGGTTAAATCTAAAAACCTATTATTTACCGTCTTTATCTCAACTGTTAAAGAATAATTATCGCTCGTACTTACGGCTTTGCCGTAACCCGTCATACTTTTCATAAAAATGCTCCGCTTTAGTTTAACTTTAAATATAGTATAACATATATATTTACAAAATTCAAGTAGTTATAAGCAATTTAAACTCGTTTTCATCAATTATTTTTACGCCAAGTTCTTTTGCTTTAGTTAGTTTAGAGCCCGCTTCGGCACCTGCTATTACAAGCGTAGTTTGTTTTGAAACTGAACTCATAATCTCTCCGCCTAAACTCTCAATAATCTTTGCCGCTTCGCTTCTTTTAAACTCGCTTAGCGTTCCTGTCAATACAACTTTTTCGCCTTTAAACTTGCCGTTTTCGTCAATCGTTTCAACTTTATTTTCAAAGGTAATACCTAAAGAAATTAGTTTGTCAATTTCACTCAAATTATCTTCATTTTTAAAATAGTCGTAAACGGAAGTTGCGGTAATTTCACCAAAATCTTTAACGGCAACAAGTTCAAGTAAACTTGCATTTTTAATATTATCTAAAGTCTTAAAGACTTTAACTAAATCTTTCGCCGTCTTTTTACCTATACCGTCAACACCTAAAGCAAGTAAAAAAGAACTTAGTTCACACTTTTTAGAACTCTCTATCGCACTTAGTAAATTATCGCTCTTTTTACCTTTAAAACCGTCTAACGTTAAAAGAACTTGTCTATCTAATTTATATAGGTCAGAGAAAGTTCTAACCCCTAAGTCGTCGTATAATTGCGATGCCGTCATTTCAGAAAAACCGTCTATATTCATAGCGTCTTTCGTTGCAAAGTGAACTAGCGCACCGACAACCCTAGGCTTACAGTTTACGTTAGGGCAAAATAAGTTTGCGCCGTCTTCAACAAGTGGAGTTTTACAGTATGGGCATTCAGTTGGTTTTACAACGTCAAAAGAGTTGTCAAAATACTCGCTAGCGCCTAAAATTTCAGGGATAACTTCATTACTTCTTCTTATAAGAACACGACAGTTAGTCTTTATTTTTTTACGTAAAATATCGCCGTAATTATTAAGGGTTGCCTTGCGAACGGTTGCACCGCCAAGTTCTACTGGCTCAACAAGTCCTAACGGAGTTAATTTGCCCGTTCTCCCAACCTGCCAAATTATATCTTCTAAAATAGTAGTGGTTTCTTCGGCTTCAAACTTAAAGGCTAAGGCGTATCTTGGGAATTTATCGGTATAGCCTAAATCTTCCCTAACGGAATAATCGTTTACTTTAATAACGACGCCGTCAGTTAAAAAGTCTATACTTTTACGCTCAACTTCAATGGTTTGTATTGCATTTATAATTTCTTCATACGAAGAACATACTCGCAAAAAAGAGTAAACTTTAAAGCCGTTGTCTTTTAAAAATTCAAAACACTCTTCTTGAGTTTTTATCTCGTTAGAGTCAATGTAATTTACGTTGTAAAATAGTATTTCAGGCTTTCTCTTTTCAGTCTCTTTGGGGTCTAAATTCCTTATTGCACCCGCAACGGCGTTCCTTGCATTTTTTAAAATTTCAGTAGCCGTTTCGTTGTACTTTTTAAGGACAGACAGTCTAATAACCGCTTCGCCTTGAACTTCTAATAAGCCCTTGTATTTTATAGTTAACGGAAAAGACTTGATAGTTAAAACTTGACTTGTCACGTCTTCGCCAACGATACCGTTTCCCCTAGTTGTAGCCCTTATAAATTTTCCGTCGTTATAGGTGAGCGAAATGGTCAAACCATCGTACTTATACTCAACTGTATACTTAAGGTCACGGCCTGCAATTTTGTTTGCCTTTTCGGTAAACGACAACACTTCGTCATACGTTAAACCTTTATCTAAACTATATAGCCTACTTATATGTTCGTGCTTTTGAAACGCAGATATCGGCTCGCCCCCAACCCTTTTAGTAGGAGAGTTAAAAAGCACCCTGTTTTCCTTTAATTCTAGAGCCCTTAACTCGTCGTAAAGTCTATCATACTCACCGTCGGAAACAGTGGGGTTATCTAGTACGTAATACTCGTGCGCATACTTATTAAGTTGTTCAACAAGTTGTTCCATTTTACCCATTTTTACACCTGCAAAAATTAAATAATATTTGATTATATCGCTAATTTTTATTGTTTTTCAATTTCTATTGGAGCAATTTCAGACGCAAGAGATTTTACGCCTATACCTTTAAATACAACGTCTATTATCTTACCGTCGTTCTTAACGGCAATTATCGTTCCTTGACCAAATTTAGCGTGTCTTACGGTCATGCCCGACCTAAATTTACCAGCGTTATTATTCGTTGTAATTTTTGTTGTTCCCTTACTTGAAAACGACGAAGAAAAACTCTTTACTTGACCATAACTTTTGCTGCTAGACGGTTCGTCGGCATAATATCCATAACTGTTTTCAGTACTTCTATTATAGTTCCTATTATAACCATACTCGCCCCTATTATTACCGTATCCGTTAGGGTAATTATTGTACCCACTATAACTATCTTCGCTAACGTGTAAAAGTGGCTCTACTTCTTTTATAAACCTGCTTTCCGCAGTTATTGACCTATTGCCGTAAAGGTATCTACTTCTTGCACGTGTTAGATACAATTTACGCTCTGCCCTAGTTATGGCAACGTACATAAGTCTACGTTCTTCTTCAAGTTCTTCTTGATTGCCAACCGCCCTAGAAATTGGGAATATAGTCTCTTCAAGACCTACTACAAATACCGTATCAAACTCTAAACCTTTTACTGAGTGAATTGTAGCAACGGTAACGTAATTACCTTCGTTCATTTCGTCGGTATCAGAACTTAAAGTTATGGAACTTAAGTAATCGTTAAGAGTTGCGTCTTTGTTGTTTTTATGATACTCAGTTGCTGAGTTTACAAGTTCGCTTACGTTTAATTTTTTATCAATATTTTCTTCAGTATTTTCTTCAAACTGAGTTAAAAAGCCCGTGTCGTCAATAACGGCTTTTATAAGGCTTGGCAAGTCAAGTTCCGCACTTTTAATAATTAAGGAATAAATAACGTTTTTAAACTCTTTTAACCTTGTAAGTGCCGATGGACCTAGTGGCAAATTCTCAGCATCCATAATCTTGTCAAAAATAGACCCGCCAAACTCGTTAGTCAAGTCTTTTATAACGTTTATAGTTTTATCGCCAATACCACGCCTTGGAACGTTTATAATTCTAAGAATTGCTTCGTTATCAAGCGGGTTGTTAATTACCCTTAAATATGCAGTTAAGTCTTTAATTTCTTTTCTATCAAAGAACTTAAAACCACCGTAAACTTTATATGGAATATTATATTTCAAAAACTCTTGTTCAAAACTGCGTGATAAGGCGTTTATTCTCATTAAAACTGCAAAATCACTAGCCTTTTTACCGTTGTTCAATAGAGACTTAATTTTCGTTGCAACGAAAGACGCTTCGTACGCTTCTTCATTACCAGTATAATACTCTACGCTATCGCCGACGCCGTTATCAGTCCAAAGAGTTTTTTTATTACGCATATCGTTGTTTTTAATAATAAAGTTTGCAACGTTTAAAATGTTTTTTGTTGAACGGTAGTTTTGCTCTAACTTGTACACTTTTGCATTGTTAAAGTCTTTTTCAAAGCCTAAAATATTGCTAATTTTAGCACCACGCCAACCGTATATACTTTGGTCGTCATCACCAACGACGAATATGTTTTTATGGTATGACGTTAAGAGTTTACAAATAGCGTACTGAACTGTGTTGGTATCTTGAAACTCGTCAATATGTACATACCTAAATCTTTGAGCGTAATAGTCCCTAATTTCGTCGTTTTCAGACAACACGTCTAAAGTTTTTATAAGCAAATCGTCAAAATCAAGGGCGTTAGAATCTTTAAGTTCTTTTTCGTATTTTTGGTAAATTTCAGTAATGACGCCAATGTTTGGCATTTTAATATTTTCTTCTTTAAACTGTTTAGGAGTTAAACACTCGTTTTTAGCGATAGAAATCATATTTTTAGCAAGTTTAAAGAACTTTTCAACGTCTATATCCATTTCTTGAATAATGCGCTTAAGTACCCTATCTTTATCGTCCTCAGAGTATATTGAAAAGTTTTTCTCAAAGCCTATTGCTTCTATACAACTTCTTAAGATTTTAACGCACATAGAGTGTATGGTACATATCCACATACCGTCAATATTGTGCACCATTGAATATAATCTTTGACGCATTTCGTCCGCTGCTTTATTAGTGAAAGTAATTGCTAAAATTTCATACGGATTAACGTTTAATTCGTTAACTAAATACGCTATTCTATTTGTAAGTACCCTAGTTTTACCACTGCCTGCACCTGCGATAACAAGTACTGGACCTTCAGTTTGTTTTACTGGTAAAATTTGTGCGGCATTTAATTTTTGTAAAGTAGAATTTTCCATACATATATTTTAACACAAACTAAACCTTTTAACAAGCCTTACAAGTAATAATTTTTATTAATATTACTAATTAATTTTAAAGCAAAATTAAATTATAAATATTTTAAAATTTTTAAAATTTTCTTTCAAGTTAACAAAAACGGTTGCAAATAGTTTGTTATTGTGTTATTATTTAAAAGTAATTTTAATACGGCCTCATGGTCAAGCGGTTAAGACGCTGCCCTCTCAAGGCAGAATCAGGGGTTCGATTCCCCTTGGGGCTACGAAAAAAGATCTTTTCGTAGAAAGTTCTTTTTTTATATCAAATTTTCAAAATTTGATTATCATATTGCGTAGCA